>DATBSP010000096.1:0-34825 GCA_036559705.1 Hyphomicrobium sp. | reverse complement strand
CCGACGCGATCATTTCGACCGACAAAGCGGGCAACGTCGTTCTGTTCAACGAAGGAGCAGAGATCTTGCTTGGCTATCGCACTGAGGAGGTGATCGGAAAACGGCTGTCGTTCCTTTACGGAAGCGAGGAGCGGGTGAGGGATGTCGTGCGTGAGATGCGCAAGCGGGGTGGAACGGCATCAGCGTTCGACAGCACGCTCAGGGCAAAGGACGGTCAGGATATCCCGGTACTCATCTCTGCGTCTGTGCTTCTCGACGAAAGCGGACACGAGATAGGGACAGTCGGTTTTGCCACCGATGTGCGCGAGCGCCGGCACGCCGAAGACGAGTTGCAGAAAGCCCACTATGAGCTCGAACAGCGCGTCGAGGAGCGGACAGTCGAGCTGAAGGCAGCGCGCGAACGGCAAAGGTATCTGATGTCCGTTGCCCCCGGCATCATGTACACGAACCAGGCTTCGGGTTCGTTCAAATGCACGTTCGTGAGTGACAATGTAGACCCAGTCATGGGTTTCTCCGCTTGGGAGATGCTCGAGGATCCCAAATTCTGGCCGTCGCGACTGCACCCGGAAGACACGCCGCAGGTGCTTGCCGAGGTCACGCGTCTGCTGGCCCAGGGCGGCGGCACGGTCGAGTACCGTTTCCGCCATCGTGATGGAAACTACCTGTGGATCCAGGACACGTTCAAGGTGATCCCCGACGAGACGACGGGCAAACCTCTCGAGGTCGTCGGATCGTGGGCCAACATCTCGGATCGCAAGCAGGCAGAGCGCGCCCTCGGCGAACGGCTCGCCATTATGAAGGATCTGCAGGCGCTGGTCGCTGCCAGCCCCTCGGTCATCTATACGACCCAGGTCTCGGGCGACTTCGCCTGTACTTTCGTCAGCGACAACCTGAAGTCGACCATGGGCTACGCTCCGTGGGAGATGCGCGATGACCCGAAGTTCTGGGTGAAGCACCTCCACCCCGACGATGCAAAGCGGGTGTTCGCCGAGCTAGATCAGCGCATCGCGCAAGGTGGGGGCTCGGTGGAATACCGTTTCCGGCACCGCGCAGGGCACTTCATCTGGATCCAGGACACGTTCACGGTAACGCACGATCCTGCCGGCAGGCCGAAGGAGCTTATCGGATCCTGGGCTGACATCTCCGACCGCAAGAGCGCCGAGGTAGAGCTTGAGCGACTCGCCAAGGAGGTGGAGCTGCGCAACCACTTCATTCGTGAAACCTTCGGCCGCTATCTGACGGACGATGTCGTCGCGACCGTGCTGGAGACGCCAACGGGGCTGCAGGTGTGCGGCGAAAAGCGGAAAGTTACGATGATGATGACGGATCTGCGCGGCTTCACATCGCTTTCAGAGCGGCTGCCGCCGGACCGCGTCGTTGCCATCCTCAATCGCTACTTGGCGGCCATGGTGACCATCATCAAGCGCTATCAGGGCACGATCGACGAGTTCATCGGCGACGCCATCTTTGTTCTATTCGGCGCGCCGACCTGGCGCGAGGACGATGCGCAGCGCGCCGTCGCCTGCGCGGTGGCGATGCAGCTGGCCATGGAGGAGGTCAACGAGGAGAACCGGAAGGACGACCTGCCGGAGGTGGAAATGGGCATCGGCCTGCACACCGGCCAGGTCGTGCTTGGTAACATTGGTTCACCCGAGCGGATGAAGTACGGCGTCGTCGGGCGACACGTGAATCTCACGTCCCGCATCCAGTCCTTCACCACCGGCGGTCAGATCCTGATTACCGATGCGACGCGGCGCGATGCGGGGCCGGGTCTCAAGCTCGGCAAGCAAACGGCGATCAAGGCCAAGGGGATCGAGCATCCCGTGACCGTTTGCGAGGTGCTTGGCACCGGTGGCCGCTACCGGCTCGTTCTGCCTGAGACCGACGACGCGTTGGTGCCGCTGGCCGAGGAGATCCCATTCAACTGCGCGGTCGTCGAAGGCTCGCATCTGGGCAGCGATACGCTGAGAGGGCATTTCACGTCGCTTTCGCTCAAGCAGGCCGAGGCGCGGCTGGAAACCCCTGTTGCCGACTTTACCAATCTCAAGATGCACGTCATCGGCAAGAAAGGGCATGAGTTGCCCGGGGCGCTTTACGCAAAGGTGCTCGAGACTGCCTCAGGCGACAAGCCGGCGGTGTCGATAAGATTCACCTCGATGGGTCCGGAGATCGAAGCATATTTCCGTGGCCTGCTACCCGCGCATGATGAAGTCGCACAACCAGTCTACAGAACACTTGCCGGCACGCCGGAGCAGCCTCGTGCAGAAGCCGAAGTGTCACCGACGTCGACAGCGGACGCACCCGCAAAGAAACCTGTTGCCCCGGCGCCCGATATAGCAGCCGCACTTTCTGCAGCGGCGAGCAAGGGGCCGAATGCAAACGTTGCCGGCGACAGGGTGCCGCCCGAGAGGAAGCGAGGCTGGCTGCGTCCGCTCAGTCGCCATTAAGCATGGACGTTCACCGTTTGCGATCGAACATTGCCGTCAGGCGCTCGCCGAGGCTGATCCCTTTTCCATTGTCTTGTTCGCGCTCAGCCGCAGCGGGCATCCTTGAGCTCCCTCGTTCTTCCTCCAGCGTCACGGCCATAAGCTCTGAGACCTGCGGCATTCCGAGTTCGTTGGCCCACGACGACAGCGTCACGTAGCGCGCCATCATGTAGTGCCGCACCGTCTCCACCACCGACCGAACCGCCGCGGCGTAGTTGCATGCCGTGGGGTTACTGCCGATGAGCTCGTCGAGTTCAGTAAGTATGCCCCCCATCGGCGGGCGCTTGCCGATATCGGGCTCCCGCCCAAGCAACCCGAAGACATTCTCAAGCCGATCGATGCGATGATGGGAGCGGGTGATGTAGCTCGTCGAGGTGTCGGCCTTCGCTATGACCAGTTGGGCCAGCGGGGCGACTATCAGCTTCTCGGCTGCATACGTTTCCTGCAGCTCGGTCAGAAAAAGGTCGTCGAGATTACGAATCGGCATTGGGGCGTCCTGTGATGTTGGAAAACGCACCCGTGGAAGTCCGCCATCGCGGGCTCTCGCGATGTGACTTTTCTCACAACCGGCTGTTGGACTTTGGTAGGCAGGACCTTAGTACAAGGCCGAAAAACAGGGCTCGTCCGGCTCAGCAAGACGATCTCTCGAGCCCGTTGATCCGGCCGTAGACCTCACCGCAATTTGACGCGATTGCAGGCTCTCCGGAAGATTTCGAAGCGTGTGGCAAATCGCACAGCGCCCCGGCGGGCGATGGCGCATGATCCACCCATCGCATCGACACCCCACGAACTGGGAAAGATGCAGGGGTTAGAAACAAAGCCATTTGGAAGGATCTTCGCCATGAACTCGATCACCAACATCTTTGCCGCCGCCGCCGTCTCCATCATCCTTTCCTTCGCCGCCCAGGCCGAAGAGGTCCACACCATGAAGCCCCTGCAGGGCGTCAGCTTCCATGCCGGCACGACACACGCTTCGGGCTACTTCCTGAAAAACAACAGCGCTTGCCAACTTGTCGTCACCGCCGCCGATGAAGGCCATTTCGCGCCGAGCCGTTTCGAGGCCGCGATCGAGACGGGGCGCTCCACGCGCTATCAGCTCGCTGAAGGCAAGACGTTGGAGTTCGCCTGCCGCGCCGACGGCCAGGAGCTCGCCGTCACTTCGCTTGAGACGACTGCCGCCAACTGAGCCACCTCCTCAGCAACGGCTGCAAGGGGCGCTTCGGCGCCTCTTCTCTTTATGAGTTGACGCAGGGTTGTTGGAGCTCAAGTTGGGCTTTGAGTCATGCCGTTTCGGCACCCAGGTTTCGAATCCTGCCGGAATTGCCAACCAGATACAGCGACATATCTGCGGCAGCGGGATTCCGTCGAGCGCGCGCCCAACTTTGAGAAACTTCAAACTGAAGGCAAATGCAAGCGGCCGCATGCACGCAATCCGAACCCTAACTCAGATTGCCGAGAAACACGCGGGCGTCTACATCAAAACCGGGGAGCGGACGTTCTTCGAGGATATGCTGCGGCCGGTGCTCGACAGCTTCTCCCACGCTTTCCGCGAGCACTGAGGTGAGGCGTTCGGTAGTGCAGCATGCCGAAGACATCGATGCAGCGGCGCGCGCCTCGACCATCAGTCGGCCGCGGGGTTCAGTGCCAACGGCCTACGCTCTCGCTGCGGGCCAGAGCAGCCCGCCGCGTGGCTTGTGATCGCGCAACCGATGGCCGAAGACGTTTGTTTCCCAGTCCCCCAGGATGACCGCCCGTTTTTCGGCTTGCGCGATTCTGAGTAGGAGCACCCTCCACATGGACGGCACTGCCTCAACCGTTAGAGAACAGCTTTCAGGCATGGCGTAAAATCCTCTACCTGATCGTGGAAACGCTGACACCCAGGGAGCGTTCCCGTGCTTGCAAGCTAGCCGGGACTGCCGAGCGCCAATCTAGGCGCAGTTCAGAACAAGGAAGGGAGCCATGTCGGCAACGGAATGCGCGGCTTAACCGTTCCGTTAACGCTGACAATCGGGCGGCGCTCGTCAGACGCCGCGGCAGCGCAAAACGTGCGTCCTGGCGTGAACCAAAGTGTCTCGGTGAGAGTTTTTTGGTCTCAAGGAGGAGGTAAGCCATGGGATTTTTCGCCTGGATCTTCGTCGGCCTTATTGCCGGATGGATCGCCGAGCAAATCGCCGGCCGTGACCACGGCCTTGTCACCAATCTGGTCGTCGGCGTCATCGGCGCCCTGATCGGCGGCCTCGTGTTCGGATCGCTGCTCGGATTCCACTACAACGAGGGCTTCAACCTCGCGACGATCGCGTCGGCGACAGGTGGCGCAGTCATTCTGCTGTGGGTGGTCGGCGCCGTGCGTGCCCGCCGCACGACCCCTTAACCGCGCAGGCGAGAAGTCCTGCGCCTAGAATGAGGTAGCTGCGCTCAGTTGCTATCGGCGTAAGGCTTCTCGCCTTCGACATACGGGCGTACCAGGCGCCACAGGCGGTGATAGTCGTTGGCGAACTGGCGCTGCTCGTCGACGTCATCGGCAAGGCGCGAGGCTTCACGCAGCCGCTCCATCTCGATCAGGGCTGTCTTGACCTGCTCTTTCGTCATGCGAGCCTCCCGTGCGCCTTCAAGCCATGAAGCCAGCGACGCCCAACTGCCGATAGATACATGCGTCGCCCCAATTGGGTAAACAGCCCATCGCCCGCCGCCCGGCGTCGATTGCAACCCTGGTGCGCCTTCGGTGCAATTCACCGTCGCGTCGCGCTGCGCCGGAACCGCACCCGCCAGCGCGTGTTTTGATGAACGAGCCAGGCCCGATTCCGTTCGCGGCCCCGTCAGCATATATCGAGAGATGGTCTCATGCGCAGAGCAGCAACGGTCGCCGGCGCCGCGTTAGTCGCCATGACCTGCTTCGCCTACGCAGGAACTCCCGGGTGTCGGCCCCAATCCGAAGCTCCCGCAGCCGCAAAGCTCCCTGGTCCCAACGGTCAACATCGCGCCGGCCAAAAGCTGGCCCGAGGGCGGCAAGCCGATAGCGGCCAGGGGCCTGAACGTGACGGCATTTGCGACCGGGCTCGATCATCCGCGCTGGCTCTATGCGCTCCCCAACGGCGATATCCTCGTCGCCGAAACGAACGCACCTCCCAAGCCGGAGGAGACGGGCATCAAGGCGTGGTTCATGAAGCTAGCCATGCGCCGGGCGACGGGACCTGCCAAGAGCGCCAACCAGATCCGCCTCCTGCGTGACGCGGACGGCGACGGTGTGGCCGAGGTCAACAAGGTCTTCCTGAAAGATCTCAACTCGCCCTTCGGCATGGAGTTGGTTCGCGACAATTTCTATGTGGCGAACACCGATGCGGTGATGCGATTTCCCTACAAGGATGGCGAGATCACCGGCGCTGGCTTCAAGCTCGCCGATTTGCCGGGTGGTCCGCTCAATCACCACTGGACGAAGAACATCCTCGCCAGCAAGGACGGCCAACGGCTCTACGCCACGGTCGGCTCCAACAGCAACGTCGGCGAGAACGGACTCGATAAGGAAACGGACCGCGCGGCTATCCACGAGATTGATCTGCCGAGCGGCAAGTCGCGCGTGTTCGCCTCCGGCCTGCGCAATCCCAACGGGCTCGCGTGGGAGCCCACGACAGGCGTGCTGTGGACTGTCGTCAACGAGCGCGACGAGCTCGGCAACGACCTTGTGCCGGATTTCTTGACGAGCGTGAAGTACGGCGGCTTCTACGGCTGGCCGTTCAGCTATTGGGGCCGGCGTGTCGACACGCGCATCAAGGACCAGAAACCCGAACTCGTCGCCAAGGCGGTCGCCCCCGACTACGGACTCGGCGCCCACGTCGCTGCGCTGGGTCTTACGTTCTACGACGGCACGCTGCTTCCCGAGCAGTATCGCGGCGGCGCATTCATCGGCCTGCACGGCTCGTGGAATCGCGAGCCGCGCAGCGGCTACAAGGTTATTTATGTGCCGTTTTCCGGCGGCAAGCCTTCCGGGCAGCCGAGGGACGTGCTGACGGGTTTCGTCAACGCGGACGGTGATGCGCAAGGGCGCCCCGTTGGCGTCGCCGTCGACAAGGTTGGCGCACTGCTGGTCGCCGACGACGTTGGCAACACAGTATGGCGCATAACCCCGGCGGCGATGGGGGTAGAACCACCCGCATCGCCTCCGGCGGCGTCGCAGTAATTTGGATTCACCAGCGTTCCATCTGGGTGTTACGCACGAGACCGCGCAGACACCGCAAGCGTGGAAAGATCATCCATCGAAGCCAAGATGGAGAACGAAGATGCCGCTTTTCCTTTTGCCCTACTTCTATATGAAGTTCGCCATGACGAGTGGCGCCAGCCTATGGACGGTGGAGGTCAGCCCGGAGTACAGCCCTTCACTGCCGTCGCCCGAGAAGATCGCCGCGGTCCTGCGCTGACCTTGGACTGATCCGAAGGGAAGGGTTGTTTGCGCCTCGGCGGCGGCCTACACAGGGCGGCTCCTGAAAACCGCTCGGTGATCCGCGATGCCGTTGCTTTACTTCAATGTCGTCGAAGGGCACACCGACGCTGAGCTGAAAAGCATGCTTGATGCCGCACACCGCGCCATGCTCGCGGCATTCAAGGTGCCCGAACGCGACCGCTACCAGATCGTCAACGAGTACAAACCCTCGCGCATGGTGATCGAGGATACCGGGCTCGGCATTCCGCGCACCGACAAGGTCGTCGTCGTGCAGGTGGTATCGCGGCCGCGCGGCAAGAAGGCGAAGCAGAAGTTCTATAAGCTGCTCGCCGAGGAGTTGCAGAAGAGTTGCGGCATCGCGCCGACGGACGTGATGGTTTCTATCGTCGAGAATGCCGACGAGGACTGGTCATTCGGGCTAGGGCGGGCGCAGTTCCTGGAAGGAGATCTTTAGGGCTTCGGCGTCTGCTTCGGTGCGTGCTTCGGTGCATGCTCGGCCAGCAGCGAGCGCAGCATGCGCACGACGCGCGAAGCGGGGCCGCTGGAGCAGCACTGGATGGAAATGCGCGCGCCTTCAAACAGCAGGAACAACTCGTCGGCGAGTTGATCGGGCTCGTCGTAGCCGGCTTCGCGGAACAGAGTCACCATGCGGTTACGCTTGCGGGTCTTGTAGTCGTCGATGATCTGCCGCGCCGGGTGGCCGAGCTCGCGCATCTCGACCGCGGCGTTGGCGATGGCGCAGCCGCGCTCGCCGCCGTCGGTGAGGACTTTCTCCACGTAACGTATCCAACCCTCGAGCTGGGCCGTGGGGTCGCCAGGAAAATCCCGCGCCAGGGCCTCCCAGACCTCGTCGCCTTCCTCGGCGAGCTGGGTGAGGTATGCCGAGATCAGCTCATCCTTGGAACCGTAATGGCGATAAAGCGTCATCTTGTTCGTGGCCGCTGCTTCCGCGATGGCCTCGACGCCCACGGCGCGGATACCATGGCGATAGAAAAGGTCGCGCGCGGCCGCGAGGATGCGTTCGCGGGGTGCCGGAAGGGCGTCTGTTGCGCGGTTAATGGTGCTTACCATGGCCTCTTGACATAGGGTGTGACCGGTCAGTATACCAGCGTGAGTTACCGGTAAGTAACATACACTGCAGGCGATGTCATGCGCCTCGTTTCGCGCACGGCAATAATCCCGCGAGCCACAACATGCAGCCAACCAGCACCGTGCAGTTCGACGCCATGCACGAGGACGGTTTTGTGCACGATGGCGCTTCGCGCAACATCCTTTGCTTAACGAGCAGCCCGCGCCATGACACATCATACTCCAGTTTGGTAGCGATGCGCGTGCTGCGGGAACTGCATCAGGTCTATCCCGACGCTACCGTCACGATTCGCGATCTCGCCCGCAACCCCCTTCCGCACATCGACGAGGACTTTGCCATCGCCACGCGTTCGATCGCCGGAGCGCGAACGGATCGCCAGCGCGAGCAGTTGGAGCAGTCGGACGCGCTAATTGAAGAGCTGTTCAGCGCCGAAACCATCGTCATCGCGGCGGCGATGATTAATTTCGGCGTCCCCTCGACGCTTAAGGCGTGGATCGACCACGTGGTGCGCCCGGGGCGCACGTTCCGATATACAAAGAACGGAGCGCAGGGACTGCTGCATGGTCGCCGTGCCATCCTCGTTCTGTCGCGCGGCGGCATCTATTCGGGTGGTCCTTTGCGCTCGTTCGAGCACGATGAAAGCTACCTGCGCTCGGTCCTCGACTTTGTCGGCATCACGGACGTTCAGTCGATCGTCGTCGAGGGAATGGCGCTGGGTCCGGAGTTCGCCGAGCGGGCGGTTGATGCCGCCATGCGACGCGCCGGTCCCGTCGCCGGTGTGCTTGCCGCCGCCTGACACGTTGAACGACACGGCCAGATTTCACTCCCGGAGCGCGATGAGCGCTCTTACAGCCATATCGAACGGGACCATATGACAACCTCCTCGATCGCCCGCCTCACCGTTCCCCTGTCGCTCATGGCCGCGTTACTCGCCGGCTGCGGTGAAGCCAAGACGCAGGCGCAGGGCTCGCCGCCCCCGCCACCGACGGTCAGCGTCGCCAAGCCGGTGAAGAAACTGGTGTCGGACCGCGACGAGTACGTCGGACGCTTCATCGCCTTCGACTACGTCGAGATGCGTGCGCGGGTATCTGGGTATCTCGAGAAGATCCTGTTCAAGGACGGCCAGCTGGTGAAGGCCGGCGAGCCTCTGTTCATCATCGATCCGCGCCCGTTCCAAGCCGTGCTGGAGCAGTCGAAGGCGGCGGTCGAGCAGGCGAAGGCCAACCTCGCGTTCGCCGAGAGTGACCTGAAACGCGGCGAGAGCCTGCGCACAGGCACGACCATCACGCAGCAGGCACTCGATCAGCGCCTGCAGGCTTCGCGCGTTGCCGCGGCCTCGGTGACGGCACAGGAGGCGGCTGTGAGACAGGCCGAACTCGACCTCAGCTTCACGGAGCTGAAGGCGCCGATCTCCGGCCGTATCGGCGACCGGCGCGTGTCGATCGGCAACCTCGTGTCCGGCGGCTCGACCGGCACGACTACGTTGCTCGCAACGATCGCCTCGATCGATCCGATCCGTTTCGAGTTCACCATGGATGAGGCTTCCTACCTCCGCTATTTGCGCCTCGTGAGCGGATCGGCTTCGAATGCCGCCAACCGCGGCATGACGCTGCCGGTGCGCCTCAAGCTGATCGATGAAGACGCCTTCACGCACGAGGGCAAGATCGACTTCGTCGACAATGCCATCGACCGCTCGTCTGGCACCATCCGTGGGCGCGCCGAGTTCGCCAACGCCGACGGACGCCTGACGCCTGGCATGTTCGGGCGCATTCAGATCGCCACCTCGGCGCCTGCGGAGGCACTGCTGGTGCCAGATTCGGCCGTCGGCACCGAGCAGGTGCGCAAGTTCGTCTACGTGCTCGATGGCGACAACGTAGCGACGCCGAAGTACGTGACGCTCGGCCAGTTGGTCGACAACCTGCGTGTCGTCCAGGGCCTCAAGGCCGACGACACGGTTGTCGTCAACGGTCTCATGCGCGTCCGTCCCGGCGCCAAGGTGACGCCGGAGCAGGCCGCAGCCGATGCCGGCAGCGTTCGCGACACCTCTTCCATTCGCACGAACTAAGAGCAGGGCGCGATGCGCATTTCGCATTTTTTCATCGATCGGCCGATCTTTGCCGGCGTGATCTCGATCGTTTTCGTGATCATTGGCGCGGTGGCGGTGGGCCGTCTGCCCATCGCCCAGTATCCCGACATCGCGCCGCCGGTCGTTAACGTCACGGGGCAATATCCGGGGGCCAGCGCGGAGGTGGTTGCGTCGACGGTCGTCGCGCCGCTCGAGCAGCAGATCAACGGCGTCGAGCGCATGCTCTACATCTCGTCGAACTCGACGGTCGACGGCCGTTTCTCGATCTCGGTGACGTTCGATCTCGGCACCGATCTCGATACGGCACAGGTGCAGGTGCAGAATCGCGTGGCGATCGCGCAACCGCGCTTGCCGACCGACGTGCGCAACATCGGCGTGACGGTCGCCAAGGCGTCACCCGACCTGATGATGGTCGTGCACTTGTTTTCGCCGGACCAATCGCGCGACACGCTGTTCATATCCAACTACGCCAGCGTCAACGTCGTCGACGTCCTGAGCCGCATCCAGGGCGTCGGCTCGATCACGGTGTTCGGCAGCCGCGACTATTCGATGCGCGTGTGGCTTGATCCCGACCGGCTACAGTCGCTGGGCTTGACCGCCAATGATGTTACGGCAGCGCTGCAGCGGCAGAACGTGCAGGTCGCCGCCGGCATCTTGAATCAGCCGCCGGTCGCGCAGCCGGGCGCCTTCCAGGTTTCGGTACAGACGCTTGGACGTCTCGCCGACCCGGCTCAGTTCGGTAGCATCGTCGTCAAGCAAAGCAACGATTCCGTCGTACGGCTCAAGGATGTGGCGCGCGTCGAGCTTGCAGCGCTCGACTACGGCGTGAATTCGTACCTCGACAAGAACCCGGCGACCGGCCTCGGCATCTTCCAGCTCCCCGGCTCGAACGCCATCGACACGGCGAAAAAGATCAAGGCGACGATGGCCGAGCTGTCGAAGACGTTTCCGGCCGGGCTCAAGTACGACATCATCTACAACCCGACCGACTTCATCCAGCAGTCGGTCGACGCCGTGGTCACCACCATCCTCGAGGCGGTGGTCCTCGTCGTGCTCGTCGTCATCTTGTTCCTGCAGACATGGCGCGCGGCGATCATTCCCATCGTCGCCATCCCAGTCTCGCTCATCGGCACGTTCTTCCTGCTGGCGGCCTTCGGCTTCTCCCTCAACAACCTGTCGCTGTTTGGCCTCGTGTTGGCGATCGGTATCGTCGTCGACGACGCCATAGTCGTCGTGGAGAACGTCGAGCGCAACATGGCAAAGGGCTTGAGCCCGCGGGAAGCAGCGTATCGCACCATGGAAGAGGTCGGCGCGGCGCTGATCGCTATCGCATTGGTGCTCACCGCGGTGTTCGTGCCGTCGGCCTTCATCACCGGCATCTCCGGCCAGTTCTACCGGCAGTTCGCGTTGACGATCGCGGG
Source organism: Hyphomicrobium sp. (assembly GCA_036559705.1). Lineage (GTDB taxonomy): Bacteria > Pseudomonadota > Alphaproteobacteria > Rhizobiales > Hyphomicrobiaceae > Hyphomicrobium_A. The sequence continues at coordinate 23,307 of DATBSP010000096.1, read as the reverse complement.
TGCGACGATCATCTCGCTCATCGTGTCGCTGACGCTGTCGCCGGCCCTGTGTGCCATGCTGCTGAAGCCGCATAGCGAAAGCCACGGCACGGCTTGGTACATGTGGCCGCTACACGCCTTCTTCCGCGTCTTTAACTGGAGCTTTGAGAAGCTCTCCAGCGGCTACGCCTGGGTGGTCGGCAGACTGGTGCGCATCGCCGTTGTCATGCTCGTCGTCTACGCCGGCATCATCGCCTTCGGCATGAACGAATTCCGTAAGACCCCTATCGGCTTTATTCCGGCGGTCGATGGCGGCTATCTGATCACCGTGACGCAGCTGCCGCCGGCTGCATCGCTCGATCGCACCGATGCCGTCAATCGGCGGGCAGTCGAGCTTGCCCTCGAGGTATCCGGCGTCGCCCACGCCGTGAACATCGTCGGCTTTTCGGGAGCGACACGCACCAATGCTCCCAATGCCGGCGCCGTGTTCGTGGTGCTGAAGCCGTTCGATGAGCGGGCCAAAGATCCCAATCAGTCGGCGCAGGCGATCCAAAGGGCGCTGTTTGCCAAGTTTTCGACCATCCAAGACGCCGCGATCTTCGTTGTCGCGCCGCCGCCGGTGCGCGGTATCGGCAGCGCCGGCGGTTTCCGCATGATGATCCAGGATCGGGGCGGAGCGGGCCCGGCGGCATTACAGCAGGTCGTTGGCGCCATGATGGCAAAGGCGAACCAGACACCCGGGTTGCAGCAGGTGTTCTCCATGTTCGAGAATTCCACGCCGCAGCTCTATCTCGACATCGACCGTGTCAAAGCGCAGATGCTCGGCATCAACGTGACCGACGTGTTCACGGCGCTGCAGACCTATCTCGGCTCGGCTTACGTCAACGATTTCAATTTGCTCGGGCGCACATTCCGTGTGACGGCACAAGCCGACAGCAGCTTCCGGGTAAACACCAAGGACGTCCTCAAACTCCGGGTGCGCAACTCCTCCGGCGATACGGTGCCGCTCGGATCATTCACGACGGTGCGCGACATTTCGGCTCCGTCGCGCGTTCCGCGCTACAACCTCTATCCGGCGGCCGAGCTCGACGGCTCTGCGGCGCCCGGCTATTCGCAGGGGCAGGCGATCGATCTGATGCAAAGGCTTGCGGCCGAAACGCTGCCGCAGGGCTTCAGCTACGAGTGGACGGAGCTTGCCTACCAGCAGATCATGGCCGGCAACACCGCGGCGTTCGCCTTCGCGCTCGGCGTCGTGTTCGTCTTCCTCGTGCTGGCCGCCCAGTTCGAAAGTTTGACGCTGCCGCTTGCCGTCATCCTCATCGTGCCGATGAGCCTCATCGCCTCGATCACCGGCGTCGTCATGCGCGGGATGGATAACAACATCCTCACGCAGGTCGGCTTTATCGTGCTCATAGGCTTGGCGGCAAAGAACGCCATTCTGATCGTCGAGTTCGCGGCGCAGCTGGAGGAAGGCGGGCGCAGCAAGTTCGAGGCGGCGACGGAAGCGGCACGTCTGCGCATGCGGCCTATTCTGATGACGTCATTGGCGTTCATCCTCGGTGTCGTGCCGCTCGTGTGGGCAGTGGGCGCCGGCGCCGAGCTGCGTCAGGCGCTGGGCACGGCGGTGTTTGCCGGCATGATCGGCGTCACCTTCTTCGGCCTCATCTTCACGCCGGTCTTCTACGTGACGACCCGCTGGCTCGGCGACCTCTTCAAGCGGCGCCGTGGTGAAGCCGAGCCGACGCATCCTGCCGCGGTGCAGGCGGCCGAATAGGGCGGACCATTAGGGAGAGCCAAATGACCCGTTCAGGATTGTCCGCGGCGAGTAGCCCGGGGCCATGATTTTATCGGCGCGTGGGAGCCGGGCGCGCTTGGAACGTTCTCTCTGCAGCTAGACCGATTCCTCTGCTCCCAGCCAACTCAGTATAGCGAGGCGCCAGATGATCAAGTTGACCGTGAACGGAGCCGCGGTTCAGTTCGACGGGGACCCGTCGATGCCGCTTCTATGGTTTCTGCGTGACGTTCAGGGCCTGACAGGCACGAAGTTCGGCTGTGGCGTCGCCCAGTGCGGCGCCTGTACGGTGCACGTCAATGGCGAGCCGCGCCGCTCTTGTGTGGCGCCCATCGGCACGCTGGAAGGCGTCGAGGTCACAACCATCGAGGGCGCCAGCGGCAAGGAGACGGACGCCGTGCGCGCCGCCTGGGTGGCGCTCGACGTGCCCCAGTGCGGCTACTGCCAATCGGGGCAGATCATGTCGGCCGTGGGTCTGCTCAGCATGGTTTCTAAGCCGAGCGATAACGACATCGACTTTGCTATGACTGGCAACGTCTGCCGCTGCTGCACCTATCATCGCATCAGGGCCGCCATCCACGACGCCGCTGGACGGTTGGAGGGCTGAACATGAACATTCCGGTCAACACCAATCGGCGCCAGTTCCTGCAGGGCGCGGCTGCCCTTGGCCTCATCGTCGGCTTCCACATGCCGCTGGCGCGGGGTGCGCTCGCCGCCGAGCCGGCGGGCGAGTTTGTTCCCAACGCATTCATCCGCATCGCGCCCGACAACACCGTCACGGTGATCTCCAAGCACATCGAGTTCGGGCAGGGGCCGTACACGGGTATCGCCACCATCCTGGCGGACGAGCTCGATGCCGACTGGGGGCAGATGAAGGTCGAATCGGCGCCGGCCGACGCGCGCAAGTACAACAACTTCGCGTTCGGCGAGGCGCAGGGGACCGGCGGCTCGACCGCCATGGCCAACTCCTGGGATCAGCTGCGCACGGCTGGCGCAGAAGCGCGCGCGCGTCTTATCGCAGCGGCGGCGAAGGAATGGGGGGTCGATGCCGGCACGATCACGATCGACAAGGGTGTCGTGAAGGCCGCCTCCGGCAAGTCGGCGACGTTCGGCGAGCTCGCGGGCCTCGCGCAGCAGGTCGAGGTGGCCGGGCCGTTCAAACCGAAGGAGCCGGCCGCCTGGAAGTTGATCGGCACCAACAAGCTGCCGAAGGTCGACACGCTGCCAAAGACCAACGGCACGGCGATGTACACCATCGACGTGAAAATGGATAACATGCTGACGTGCCTCGTGGCGCGTCCGTCGCGCTTCCACGCAAAGGTGAAATCGTTTGATGCGGCACCGGCGCTCGCCGTGCCGGGCGTCAGGGAAGTGTTTGCAGTTTCGCAGGGCGTCGCTGTTCTCGCCGACGGCTACTGGGCGGCGAAGAAGGGCCGCGACGCGCTGAAGATCGTCTGGGACGAGAGTGGCACCGAGTCGCGCGGCAGCGATCAGATCGTCAAGGAATACGTCGCCCTTGCCAGCAAGCAGGGGGCGATTGCTCGCAATGATGGCGACACCGACACGGCCTTGGCGGGCGCCACGAAGGTGATCGAGGCGACATACGTGTTCCCGTATTTGGCACACGCGCCGATGGAGCCCAACAACTGCGTCATCCATCGCACCGACGACGGCGGCGTCGAGCTGAATTTCGGCTCGCAGATCCAGACCATTGATCAGGGCGTCGCCGCAACGGTGCTCGGCCTCAAGCCCGCGCAGGTGAAGATCAGTACGCTACTGGCCGGCGGCAGCTTCGGCCGCCGTGCGACGCCCACGGGCGAAATGGCGGCGGAGGCCGCGGAGGTCTTGAAGGGCGCGCAGCACAAAGGGCCGATCAAGGTGCTGTGGACACGCGAGGACGATATCAAGGGCGGCCGCTACCGGCCAATCTTCGTGCACCGCTTGCGCGGCGGCATCAACGCGCAAGGCAACATAGTGGGCTGGGACCAGGTGATCGTCGGCCAGTCGTTCATGAAGGGCTCGCCGTTCGAGTCCGCCATGGTGAAGAATGGCATCGACCAGACAATGGTCGAGGGCGCCAGCACGCTGCCGTATCAGATCCCCAACTTGCGCGTGTCGGCGCACACGACCGAGGTCGGCGTGCCGACGCTTTGGTGGCGCTCGGTCGGCTCGACGCACACGGCTTTCTCGACTGAAACTTTCCTCGATCAGCTGGCCGATGTGGCCGGCATCGATCCGTTTGCCATCCGGCGCAAGTTGTTGACCAAGCATCCGCGCCATCTCGCGGTGCTCGATCTGGCGGCCGAGAAGGCGGGCTGGGAGAAACCGCTCGCCAAAGGCCGCTCGCGCGGCCTTGCCGTGCACGAGTCCTTCCACTCGTTCGTCGCCCACGTCGTTGAGGTGTCGATGGGCGAGGACGGGCTGCCGAAGGTGGAACGCGTCGTGGTAGCGGCGGACTGCGGCATCCCGATCAATCCGGACGTGATCAGGGCGCAGCTCGAAGGCGGCATGGGCTTTGGCCTGTCGGCGGCGCTCTTCGCCTCGATCGATCTTGACGACGGGCGCGTTGTGCAATCGAACTTCCACGACTACCGCGTGCTGCGCATTAACGAAATGCCAGACGTCGAGGTGCACATAGTGGCCTCGAAGGAGAAGCCGACCGGCATCGGCGAGCCGGGCACGCCGCCCATCGCTCCGGCTATCGCCAACGCGTGGTCGAAGCTCACCGGACAGCGGGTGTTCACGCTGCCGTTCACGCACGCAGCTGCCAAGGCGTAAGGAGGTAATATGCGTTCGATCGCGATACTTCTGGCCGGTGCGACGGTGATCGTCGCCATCGGTATGGCGGTCTCTGCCGCGCAACCCGATCCAGCCAAGACCCTCAGATCCGTTCAGGCGTTCGCGTCGATCGCCGACGAAAAAGAGCGCTCGTTGGCACTGTTTCAGGAGGCCGGCAAGGTGATCACGCATGCGCGATGCGTGAACTGCCATCCGGCGGGCGATCACCCGGCGCAGGGTGACGACCGGCATCCGCACATGCCGCTGGTCGTGCGCGGTGTCGACAATTTCGGCGCCATCGGCATGCGCTGCACGACCTGCCACGGGCCAGAGAATTTCGATGCCGCCGGCATCCCAGGCCACCCCGAGTGGCACGTGGCGCCGATCGAGATGGCGTGGGTCGGCAAGTCGCTGGGCGAGATCTGCCAGCAGATAAAGGATCCCGAACGCAACGGTGGCAAGTCGATGGAGGAACTCGTGCATCATATGGCCGAAGATTCGCTCGTCGGCTGGGGATGGCATCCGGGGGTCGGCCGCGAGCCGGCGCCCGGCACGCAGCAGGAGTTCGGCGCCCTGTTCAAAGCCTGGGTGGATACGGGTGCCGTTTGCCCGGCCGCTTGAGGAGCGGCGAAGCCTAGCGAGGTACGCGCATGAACCTATTAGCACCCGAGCGGCGCCCACGTGCTGCACGTGATCCTTGGGAAGTGGTGCATGCCTGGCTCGAAGAGCATGGGCAGGTCGCAGTGGCCACGGTCGTGTCGACCTGGGGGTCGGCGCCGGTGCCGACGGGCGGGCAGCTCGTCGTGGCGCCCGGCGACCGCTTCGAAGGTTCGGTCTCGGGCGGCTGTGTCGAGGTCGACGTGCTCGTCCAAGCTGCCGACGTGATGACCAGCGGGACGCCGAAGCTGCTCGAATTCGGCGTCAGCGAGGAGACGGCATGGCGCGCCGGGCTACCGTGCGGCGGCAAGATCAAGGTGCTGGTCGAGCCCTTGACTCGCAACGACATCGCGCTCGTCGATGCGATTGTTGATGCGCGACGCGAACGCCAGACCGTTGTGGTTACGACACGCATCGGCGACGGCACGCGGCAGCTCTATGAGTCACACGACGAAATGCCAGCCGAGATCGCCGGCTGCCTAGCGGCGGGCACCATCGGTTTGATCGATGCCCCGGGCGGCGAAGTGTTCGTGCAGCCGCTGGTGCCTCCGCTGCGCATCGTCGTCTCTGGCGCGACCCACATCGGGCAGATATTCGCCGAGCTGGCGCGGCAGGTCGGCTATGAGGTCACCGTTGTCGACCCGCGCTCGGTGTTCGCCACCGAGGAACGTTTCGGCGCCGTGCCGGCCATGACCGAGTGGCCGCAAGCTTTGTTCGACAAGCTTGGCCTCGACGTGCGCACCGCGGTGGTCGCGCTAACGCACGCTTCGCACATCGACGATGAGGCACTGACTGCCGCCCTGCGCTCGCCCTGCCTGTACATCGGCGCGCTCGGCTCGCGCGCCACGCATGCCAAGCGCCTGGAGCGATTGGTGGCGGCAGGCTTCTCGCCGGAGGAGCTGCAGCGCATCCATGCCCCCATCGGCCTCGCCATCGGGGCCAAGGGCCCGGCCGAGATCGCCGTGTCGATCCTCGCCGAGATCATTAAAGTGGCGCGCGGTGCCGGCTGACGGGAGCATCGCTGCCGTCGTGCTCGCCGCCGGCGCCTCACGCCGCTTCGGCGTGGACAACAAGCTGCTGTCGCGCATCGGCGGCCGCACGCTGATCGAGCGTGTGGTCAACGCGCTCGCCATGGGCGGCGCCGCGGATATCGTCGTCGTGACAGGACACGATTACGCCGGGGTGGAGGCTGCGCTGCGCGGCCGGCCGGTGCGCTTCGTTCACAATGCGGATTGGGAGACGGGCATGGGCTCGTCGATCCAGACGGGAATCGCAGCGCTCGATGACAGCGCGGCGGGGGCCTTCGTCGTGCCGGGAGATATGCCGCTGCTGTCTTCACAATTGGTGGCCTCGCTCGTCGACGCGTTCGCCGGCACGGACAGCGCGCGCATCGTTTACCCAACCACCCGGTCAGGCGAGCAGCGCAACCCCGTGTTGTGGCCGCGCCGCCAATTCGGCGCGCTGCTGGCGCTGCCGCCGGGTACGGGTGCCAAGGCACTCTTGCAGTTGGTCGCGGCGGAGTGCTTGGCGGTTGGCGCAGAGGATGCAGCGCTCAGCGACGTCGACACGCCGGCCGATCTCGCCGCGTTGCGAGTCGAGGGTCAGAGTTGAGCGAAATGTCCCGCAACTTTTATTCGCCTCCCCGGCCCGGGATAAGTTTCCCTGCACCTGTAGATAAGACCTCTGCGTTGACAGGAAATAAAGGCAAGCGCAGGGTCCAAAGTTCCCGGCGAGGCCCGCCATGAGAGCCGCTTTCGAGCGGCCGTGTGCGCGCCCGGGCGGGACTGGAGGAAGCCATGAAACAAACGAAGGACGCTATGGTCCGTGCATGTATTGGTGCGGCAATCCTTTGCTGCGGCATGAGCGCGGCAAGCGCTCAGGAGATCGAGCAGAGTACGGCGAAAGCCGCTGCGAGCGCACCGACGCCGTCGGTCACGCAGGAGCAGTTGAGCGCGGCTGCGAACGACGCGAACAACTTCCTCCACACCAACGGCAACTACGACCAGACGCGCTACTTCCCCGGCAAGCAGATCGACACGTCTAACGTCGGCAAGCTGCATCCGGCTTGGATCTTCCAGACGGAGGTGAAGGAGTCGCTGGAGACGACTCCGATTGTCGTCAACGGCGTAATGTACGTCACCACGTCCTTCAATCACGTCTACGCGCTCAACGCCAAGACGGGCGAGCAGTACTGGCACTACAAGCACAAGATGGGGCCGATCACGACCTACTGCTGCGGTCCGAACAATCGCGGCGTCGCCATCAACGGCGACAAGGTCTTTATGGGAACGCTCGACGCAAAGCTGGTGGCGCTCGACGCGAAGACGGGCAGTCTCGTCTGGGAGACGCAGATCGCCGACCCGGAGCTCGGCTACAGCGAGACGATGGCGCCCACCGCCGTCAACGGCAAGATCCTCATCGGCACTAACGGCGGCGAATACGGCATCCGTGGCTTCGTGCGAGCCTACGATGCCGAGACCGGCAAGCAGGTGTGGAACTTCGATACCATCCCCGAGAAGTCGGCGGGCGTGTGGGCGACGCACGACGCGACGGGCCGCGACATGCATCGCGACATCGCGGCCGAAAAAGCGGCGTACGAGAAGCTGGGCGATCCTTACAAGACTCTCGGCGGCGGCGTGTGGCAGAACCCGGCCGTCGATCTCAAGACCAACCGCATATTCTTCGTCGTCGGCAATCCGTCGCCCGATCTCGACGGCTCGCTACGTCCCGGCGACAACCTCTATACGGACTCACTCGTCGCCGTGGATTTGGAGACCGGCAAGTATGTTTGCCACTTCCAGTACATCGCGCATGACGTGTGGGACCTTGATGCGGTGAGCCCGCCGATCCTCGTCGACGCCAAGGACAAGGACGGCAAGACGGTTCCCGGCGTCATTCACGGTGGCAAGACCGGCCACGTCTATGTGCACAATCGCGACGACTGCAGCCTTATCCGCTTCTCGGATGCCATGGTCGCGCAGGAAAACATGTGGGTTCTGCCCACCAAGGAGGGCGCGCGCATGCTGCCTGGTGCCAACGGTGGTGTCGAGTGGTCGCCGATGGCGGTCAACCCCGAGCTGGCGCTCGCCTACGCCGTCAACCTGCATCAGCCGATGACGTACCACGTCGAGAGCTCACCCTATCCGGATGGCAAACTGTGGCTGGGCGGCGCCTTCAAAGTCATCCCGACCGAGGAGCAGGCCGGCAACATCACGGCGGTCGACTACAACACCGGCAAGATCAAGTGGCAGGTAAAGACGCCGCAGCCGATGATGGGTGGAGCCTTCACAACTGCGGGCGGCTTGATGTTCACCGGCGAAGCCAACGGCTGGTTCCGCGCCTATGACGCAGCCAGCGGTAAGGTGCTGTGGTCGTTCCAGGCAGGCGCGGGCGTCAATGCGCCGGCGTCGTCCTACAGCGTCGACGGCAAGCAGTACATCGTCGTCGGTGCGGGCGGCAATACGCAGATCGACTTCAAGCGCGGTAACAACATCATCGCGTTCACCGTCGATTGAGGCAGCGCCTCGCCCTCGCCGAGGGCGCTGCGCACCACTACATTTGGGGGGACGGGGCTATGCCCCGTCCCTTTTTTGATCGCCGTGGAGGAAGATGTCGATGTCGCCAAGCTCCGCTCGCGTTAGCAGCTTCTTCGCCGCGCTGACCTCCGCTCTTGTTTTCCTGTGCTCCCAAGCGGTCGCCCAAACCATCGAGGAGAAGGCGCAGGTCTGTTCGGCGTGCCACGGCGAGGCCGGCATCCCCCAAGAGAAGACGACGCCCGTCATCTGGGGGCAGAACGAGGGTTACCTCTATCTGCAGCTGCGCGACTTCAATAAGGGCTCGCGCAAGAACGACCAGATGTCGCCCATCGCCGCCGACCTATCGAAGGACGACATGAAGGCGCTGGCTGCATACTTCACAAAGCTCGCGTGGCCCAATCTGCAGCAGCCGTCCGCCGCCAAGGACGTTTCCACCAAGGCTCTAACAGCGGTGGGATCCATCGGCTGTCCGAGCTGTCATCTCGATCAGCTGCAAGGTGACGGCACGACGGCGCGGCTGGCCGGCCAGCAGAGCGCTTATCTGAAGCAAACGATGCTGGCGTTTCGCGATGGGTCGCGTGGTAACAATCCGGGCATGTCGGACCTGATGAAGGCGATCTCCCCGGTGGATATCGACGCGATATCGCAATACGCCGCCGGCATGCAGCTACTCGGCGGCAGCAACGGACGCTGACGTCGGCAAAGGCCTATTTTGCGGCGAGGCGTGCCCGCAGCGTGTCGTTCGCGGCAAGGTCGCTTGCAGATTTTCCGCTCTTGTCGCGTAAGCTGGCGTTTGCCCCGTGACTGAGCAATAGCTCGGCGGCGGCCGCGTGGCCGACGGCGGCGGCGATCATCAGCGCCGTGCGGCCGCGGTTGTCGGCATCGTCGATGTGCGCACCGCGGTCCATCAACAGCGTGATGATTTCGTCCATATCGCCGGTGCCGGCTTCCTCGGTATAACCCGCTGCCCACATCAACGCGGTGAGATCGTTACCGTAACGGGCATTGGGGTCGACGCCGCGAGCGAGCAACTGCCGCACGACGGCGGGAAAGCCGCGGCCGGCAGCATAGCAGATCGCCGTCTTGCCAGTGCCATCGGCGACATTCGGATCGGCGCCGCTGTCGAGCAGTAAGCGGACGAGTGTGTCGCTGCCCATGAATGCCGCGGCAGCAATCGGTGTGATGCCGCTGCGTCCCGGCAGATTGATGTCGGCACCGTGCCGCAAGAGCACCTCGACCGCCGTTCGGTTGCCCGCTTCGGCGGCGAGGTACAGCGCCGTCGAGCCGTCGAGGTCGCGCGCATTGATCGCCGCGCCATTCTGCAAGAACAGATCGACGATCTCGGCTTCTCCTGATTTGGCCGCGCGGCTGAGCGGCATGGCGCCGAGGCGGTCGCGCGCCTGCAGCGAGGCGCCGTCCGCGAGCAGCCGCTGGGCCAATGCGGTGCAACCCTTGTCGGCGGCGGAAAATAGTGAGGCGTTGACCTCGAGCGTTGTCGCGGCAGGTTTGATCTGCTCGTAAGCCTGTTCCTGGCTCTGGCAGACACGCACTTTCGCGGCGGCGGCAGGGTCACACGCCATGGCGCCGAGCAGCATGGCCACTGCGACCGTCATGAATCGGGGTTCGGAGTTGCCGAGCATGCGCTCATGCTTTCACCGAAGCGGCCAGCCGCGCAAGCCCTGCAAACGTCATCAAGGGTGCGTTTACTTTGTGGCGTTGAGGCGGTCGAAGCCCGCTTCGAGATCGGCGCGCAGATCGTCGACGTCCTCAAGGCCGATGTGGAAGCGCAGCGCCGGCCCCTCGGCCTCCCATTTGGTGGCCGTGCGGTAGGCCTTGGCATCGAAGGGAATGACCAAGCTTTCGTAGCCGCCCCACGAAAAGCCCATGCCGAACAGCTTAAGTCCGTCGAGCATGGCGGCGACGGCATGTTTGCTCGCCGGCTTGAGGACGACCGAGAAGAGACCACTGGCGCCGAGAAAGTCGCGCTTCCAGATGGCGTGTTGCGGGTGGCTCGGCAAGCCGGGGTGCAGCACGCGTGAGACCTCAGGGTGGCCTTCGAGCCATCGCGCGATCTCGAGCCCCGCGCGCTGATGCTGAGCGAGGCGCGTCGACAGCGTACGCAGGCCGCGCATGGCGAGATAGGTTTCCTCCGAGCCGGGGCAGACGCCGAGCAGCTCCTTGGCCGCTGCCACGTGCTTGGCGGCGCGGGCATTCGAGGTTATGGCGCCGAGCATCGCGTCGGCGTGCCCGACGATGTACTTGGTTGCCGCCTGGATCGACACATCGACCCCGTGCGCGAACGGCTGGAAGAAGAGGGGGCTCGCCCAGGTGTTGTCCATAAGCAGCCAGAGCTCGCGTTCGGCGGCGACGCGCGCGATGGCGGGGATGTCCTGTACCTCGAACGTCTGCGAGCCGGGGCTTTCGGTGAAGATGAGCTGGGTGTTGGGGCGCACCAGAGCGTCGATGCCGGCGCCGACGAGCGGATCGTAATACGTCGTCTCGACGCCGAGCTTTGACAGCATGTAGTCGCAGAACTTGCGCGTCGGCTGATAGACGCTGTCAACCATGAGAATGTGGTCGCCGGATTTGACGAAGGCGAGGATGGCCGTGCTGACGGCCTGGTATCCTGACGCCGTCACCGCCGTCGCGGCGCCGCCCTCGACCTCGGCGATGGCCTGCTCGAGCGCCTTGACCGTCGGTGTCGACGAGCGGCCGTAGGTGAACTCCTGGTCGCGGTTCCACAGTTTTTCGACTGTGGGGAAAAGCACGGTCGAGCCGCGATAAATGGGCGGGTTGACGAAGCCGTAGTTGTCATGCGGCTTGCGTCCCGAATGCACGACCTTCGTCGCGGGAGCGTGCGGGCGGGGTGGCTTCTTGCCGGAGGCGGACATCGGGCGGATCCTGGTCGCCGCGGTTGGCGGCCCGTGTGGCGCAAGTTTCGGGCTGGGTCAAGGTCTTGACCCCGTCTCAGTTCGGGTAGATTGAGCCACCCTTGCGGTGCTGCGGTCAGTTTACGCTCAAGATCAGCCCGCAGCATTGTGTCCCTTGCGCGCTGTCCGCTATCGCCCCACACTGATGCGACGCCAATGAAAATGCTCCTGCATCTCCGCTGCCTGTTGACTGCGGTTCTCGGACTAGGCGCGCTCCTCGCCCTTGGCCGTCCGGCCAATGCCGTCGAAACCACGACCCTCGATGCGATCAGGGCGCGCGGCTACCTTCTGTGCGGCATTGGCGAGGTGCAGGCCGGATTCTCCCGCGTCGGCCCCGGCGGCGAGCGCTCGGGCCTCGATGCGGAATTCTGCACGGCACTGGCCTCCGCCGTGTTTGGCAGCAAGGATGCCGTGAAATTCTGGCCGTTGAGCGCCAACGATCGCTTCAAGGCGCTGCAGGGGGGTGACGTCGACGTTTTGGCGCGCGGGGCGACGTGGACCTTGAGCCGCGACACCGAGCTTGGCGCGCGCTTTGCCGGGGTGCTGTTCTACGACGGCCAGGGCTTCCTCACCCGCCGCGGCAATGCGGTGGCGAGCGTGCTGGAGCTGTCGGGCGCCTCCATCTGCGCGCTGCCGGGGGCGATGGGGGAGCAGGCGGTCGCCGCCTATTTCACCGCACAGCGCATGCGCTACCAGATCGTGTCGCAGGACAACTGGGACGATCTCGTCAAGGCCTACGAGGCCGGGAGCTGCACGGTGCTGACGGGCGACGTCTCGCTGCTGGCGCAGGCGCGCAGCAAGCTGAAGGCGCCGGCCGAGCACATGATCTTGCCGGAGCTCATCACCAAGGAGCCGCTGGGGCCTGCTGTGCGCCAGGACGATGCGCAATGGTTCGCGGTGGTGCGCTGGACGCTGATGGCGCTGATCGAGGCCGAGGAGTTGGGCCTTACCAGTGCCAACGTCGACGCGCAGCGCGCCTCGAGCGACCCAGCCGTTCGCCGCTTTCTCGGCCTCGAGGCGAACCTTGGCCAGGCGCTCGGGCTGCCGCGTGACTGGGCTTATCAGCTGGTCAAGAACGTGGGCAACTACGGCGAGATTTTTGAGCGCACGCTCGGCACCAAATCGGATCTGAAGCTCGCCCGCGGCCTTAACAACCTGTGGACCAAGGGCGGCCTCATGTATTCGATGCCATTCCGGTGAGGCGTCGCGCATGACACTGCCTGGAGCTCAGCTTGACGAACTTGGTTTGGTGCTCGTCGGCGCCGCGATGGCGGCGCTGCTGATCACGTTCATTGCATTAGTGCTGCGCAGCCGGGGGTGCCGCCGCCAGAGAGGCGTCTCCGGTCCCCGGCGCGAAGAGCCCGCTGCCAAGCCTCCGGCACTGGACGGCGCGGCGCTGATGGCGGCAGTCGGCGAAGCGGAGGCCGATGGCCAGGTGAAGCGGCTGCCAGGGCTCTATCTGTCGCTGGCGCAGTGGCGCCTCGACAGCGGTGAGACCGCAGTAGCTGAGGATCTGTTGCGCAAGAGCATTCGCACTGCGACGACGGCGGGTCTTAACGATGCGCACGCCAAGGCACGGCTGGCACTGGGCGACATAGCGCACAGCAATGGCGACCTTGCTACTGCCTGCGAGCACTGGCAGATCGCCCGCTTGCTGTTCCGTGAGTTGCGCCAATCGCGCGAGCACGATGCCGTCGAGGGGCGCATGCAACGCAACGGCTGCCCGACGGATTGGGTGCTGACCGACTTCTAGCCGCGCGCCTCGGCGCTCACTGCATCAGAACCTCGACCTGCGCCACCTCGCCGTTGGCGAGCGTGAAGTCGCGCTTATAAGCGCCGGCGCTGGACTTGGCGGTAACCGAATAGGTGCCTGGTGCGAGAATGTGCGTCGGCAACGCGCCGACGCTCTGCATGACGACCTGGCCGTCGGGCGTCTGCACGGTCCATTGCGTGTCGGGCAGCGCCTCGCCGCCGGTGCGCGTGACCAGCTTGAAGGTGACGCGGGCTGCCGAATGCGAGACGGTCGCCTCAGTGAGCTTGCCGGCTTCGACGGTGACGTCCGCCTCGACCTTGGCGTTGGCATCGCCGTAGCGGGAAACGATGCGGTAGATGCCGGCGTTGAGGCGATTAATGACGTTGGGCTTGGCGCCGCCGAGCACGCGCACGCGGTTGTCGAGCTGATCGCGCTCGCTCGACAGGATGTCATAGACGACCGTGTTGGCGGCCGGCTCGACGCCGTCGACCAGCACCTTGACCTTGAGGCCCCCGGCGTTGAGCACGAACTTCTCGCTCGTCGCTGCGCCTGCAGTGACGACGATCTTGCGTGTGATGTCGGCGCGCCCGAAGGCGGCGCTGACGATGTATTCGCCCGGCTCGAGGTCGACGGTCGGACTGGCTTCGCGCTTGGTCATCAGAAGTTTCGTCGCCGCCCGCGGATCGCGCGTCGAAGCGAAGATGCGCCAAACGAGGCCTTGGTCGATGCGTTGCCCGTCAACAGTGAGCAGCGCGACAAGGTTTACCCGCCCGCCTCTGGACGGGGTGGTGCCGTCGGCGGTGGGCGCGCGGGGCACCACCGTGGTGTTGGCGGGCAGCGTCGGTCCGGGCTTCGGCGCCGTCGGCGCGTCGCGGCCGGTGTCCGGCGGGAAGGCCCCGCGCAATTGCGGGGCAGGGGGTGGTTCGCTCTCCTGAGCACGCGCCCGGTCGTCGGGTACGACAAGGGAGGCCAGGGCGAGGAATGCAGCCCCGCCGGCAAACAAGCACAGATGCGTGAAATGCCTAGCCATCATTCCTGCGATGGTCCTGCGGCCGAGGTGCGATCATAGCAAGCACGCTGCACGAGCTTGGTCGAAATGTGGCCGCCGGCTTGCAGCGGTAGGCAACCGTTTACTGACCCGTGAAATCAAAGGTGCGGTGCTGGTTGGCTTTGACTTCGATGGCGCTGCGCAAGGGCTGCTCGGAAGTTTCGGCGGTGACGATGTAGCGTCCGGGGGCGAGCACGGCCGTCGCCTGCGGCTGGCTGGAGCGCAGCACGGTGCGCTGTTTTTCGTCCCGCACCTCCCAATATACGTCGCCTGTCGTCGCGCCCGCCTTATCGCGCCGCAAGGTGACCCCGCCGCCCTCGAGCGGCAGGGTGATCTTCTGCGCCTGCCCCGCGGCGAGGGCGATCTCCGTGGCGGCAATGACGTTGCTGGCTCCAAGCGTCGCTTCGAGACGGTAGCGGCCGGCGGAAAGATCGAACTCGGGCTCCGGCGCTATGGTGCGCGCGACCTCGCGCGGCGTTCCGTCAAGGCGCACGACGCGGTAGGTCACGGGCTTGTCCACGGTGGCCGCCTGCCCACCCAACGTGGCGGCGAGCTTGATGTGCGCCAGCGACAGCGGCATGGCGCGCTTGACGACATCGCCGGCGCCGATGGCGATCTGCTCGCGCACCTCGGCCGACGGCGTGCGCACCGTCACGTAGTAGGGGCCAGCGGGCAGCGTGAAGCTCGGCGCGGGCGCGGCCGAGCGCGCCACCTCGCGGCGGCCCTGCGGCGCATCCGGATCGTCCTGCGCGAGGATGAAGGTGACACCTTCGGTGACGGGTTCGCCCGGCACGGCGGCCGTGCCGCGTGTGGCGCTGAGCTCGAGCGAGCCGGACTCCAGAATCGAATTGAAGTTGGTGCCGGTAGCCGGCGCGATGGTGACCTTGCTTAGTTGGCGCGCCACGCCGTTCTGAGCAGTGACGGTGTAGTCGCCGGCGGGAAGGACGATTTCCGGATGCGCCTCGCGCCCTACCCACAACGGCGCGGACGGCGCAGCCGCATCGGCACTCGCTGGTGTCACGGTGAAGATGGGTGCAGTGAGCGCAGCGGCCGCGTTGGTCGCGCGCGCCTGCATGCGCAGGACGCCGCCGTTGAGGTCGATGCGCACCGGCGTTGCGCCGTCGGCGGCGACCTCGACCGTCTGGCGTGCGCTGGCGAGACCCAACCGCGCCTCGACCTCATAGGTCCCGGGCTCGAGCTTCTCGAACAGCGCCGACGCGCGGGTGTCGCGCACCAGCGCCCCGTCGGCGCCGGCCCTGGTGATGCGCCAGTGCACGGGACTGTCGAGCGCCGCACTGCTCGCCCCGAGCCCGGCCGAGAGATAGAGCCCTGGCGGCGCGCCGGCCGGCTTTTCGGCGGCGGCTTCGCCTGCCGCGGGCTCGGGCGTCGGCGCGCTCGGCGCGCTCTGCAAATTGGCGAGAGTGACCGCCTGGCTGAGTGCAGAAGCAAATCCGGCAGCGTCCTGCGCGTCCCACAGCTTGCCGCCGGTCTGTTGCGCGATGCAGCCGATCTGCTCCAGCTTCGGCTTGTCGAAGCCGAGGGCGATGGTGTGGATGACAAGGTTCGGGCTGCTGCCGAGAATCTGGCCGATGGCCGCGCAGATGTCCTGGCCACAGTTGTCGAGGTCGTCGGCGACCAGCACGATGCTTGCCGGCGTGGCGCCGGCGATGGCGTTGGCGGATTCGCGCAAGGCGAGGGTGATCGGCGCCTTGCCCTGCGCGTTCAACTTTTCGACCGGAACGGACATTCGCTCTGGTCCGCTCACGTCGGGTGGAACGATCACCTCGGCGTCGCCGCAGTTGCCGCGGCGGCGGTGCCCGAACGAGGCAAGGCCGATGCGCGCGTCGGTGCGCAGGCTGGGCAGCAGGCCGCGCAGCGACTCGCGCACCATCTCCAGCTTCGGTCGCTTGTCGGTGCCGAGGTTGCCCCACATGGAGCCCGAGCCGTCGACGACGATCACCGCCGTCGGCGGTGCCTCTTGGGCGCGCGATGCGGGCCCGCCCCAGCACAGCGCGACAGCGGCGGCGGTGAATGCGAACGTTTGCGAAAGGCGCGGCATGCGGCTCCCTATCGTGCTCGGTCCGGCGAGGGAGGTCCCTCGGATTCGGAGCCGAACATAGCCGATCCGTCGCCGCCGCGGTATCGGGCCGCGCCGCCACAATCGCGGCTGCCTAACATCCAAGGGTGCGACGAATTTGGCTTGGCAGCCGGGCGTCCGCAGGGCTAGGAGTGCGCGCCATGGAAAACCCAATCATTGCCTTCCTTTCCGCGCGCCGCTCCGTGAAGCCGGACCGGCTCGTCGCGCCCGGCCCGAACCCGCAAGAACTGGAGACGATCCTGACCATCGCCGCGCGGGTGCCCGACCACAAGAAGTTGGCGCCGTGGCGTTTCATCGTCCTCGAAGGCGAGGCGCGGGCGCAGCTCGGCGAGGTGGTGGCCGAGGCGTGCGTCGCCGCCGAGAAGGAGCCGCCCTCGCACGTCCGCCTCGACGCCGAGCGCGGCCGGCTGATGCGCGCGCCGCTGGTCATCGCCGTCGTCTCGCGCGTGACGGCGCATCGCAGCGCGCCCGAGTGGGAGCAGATCCTGTCGGCCGGTGCGGCATGTTTCAATCTGTGTCTTGCCGCCAACGCGCTCGGCTACGGTACGTCCTGGATCACCGAGTGGATTGCCTACAATAAGGCGGTGGGTGCCGCGCTGAACCTCGCCGAAAACGAGCGCATTGCCGGCTTCATCTACGTTGGGACGCCGGCGGAGCGCTCCGAGGAACGCGAGCGCCCGGCGCTGTCGGAAATCGTTACGCGATGGCCCAGGTAACTTTATTTTCGTACCTGTTTCACCGCGCGACACCCCTTAACGCGATCTTCACCTTTCCTTTCGTATCCTGACGTGTCGCCCCCTGCGTGGGGCCGAGGCCCGTTTCGGCGTTGCCGTCGTTGCGGAGTGACCGCTTGAGTTCGTTATTCGACGTTCCCGCTCAGCTCGCCCTGGTGCTGTCGCTGGCGGCTTCATCTGCCGCTCCTGTCCCACCGGCCGCGGTGGCCGAGCTCGCCGCACCAGCGGCTGACCTCACCATTGTAGCGGAGCCGCTCGAGGGACCGCTGCGGTTCGGCGAGCGCGCCTGGATGCGCGCGCTGCACGAGAACGTCAAGGAAGCCGAGACGATCGGCGCCCGCGTTTTCGTGACCAGCGGCGGGCGCTACTACATGCCCTCACCGAACGACCGCGGCCGCATCCTGGCGGCGCGCAACGACAACGAGTTTGCCGCGCGCATCGCCCGCGCCGGCGCCGAGCGCAATGCCGCCCGGATGCGCGCAGCGCTGCATCGATCGCCGACGGCTGGCGATCTATACATCGCCCACGTGTTCGGAGCGGCGGCGGCGATCAGCCTTCTCAAGGCAGCAGTCGAGACGCCGGATGCGCCGCTGGCGAAGAACTTTCCCGAGCTGGTCGGCAGCGCCGCTGAGGTCGCCGAAAGCAACAAAGCGCCGGTCACGGTGGGACAGTTCTACCGCCGTCTCTCCGGCGCGCTGCATGAGCCGCCGCGTCTCGTTGCCCTCGGCCTGCGGCCGACAGTTGCCGACGCCCCACGCGGAGATCTTGCCGCCGCGCCGGACGACGGTGCAAAAACCGTTGCCTGGCAGGCGGAAGTCAGCGTCGCCAAGGCGGGGCGCCGCGCTCAGTAACGGAACTGCTCGGCCAGCACGCGCTCATCGAGGCTGTGGTCGGGATCGAACATCATGAATAGCTCGATGTTGCGGGCCTTTTCGACCTCCACACGGTTGACGCCGCGGGTCTCGTAGTGGTCGGCAACCGCGCTCACCGGGCGCTTCTCCGATTCCAGGACCTCGATGGAGATGTGCACCTTGTTGGGGAGCAGCGCGCCGCGCCAGCGGCGTGGGCGGAAGGGGCTGATCGGCGTCAGCGCCAGCAACGGGGCGTTGATAGGCAGGATCGGCCCGTGCGCCGAAAGGTTATAGGCGGTCGAGCCGGCGGGCGTTGAGACGAGCACGCCGTCGCAGACGAGCTCCTCCATGCGCACCGTGTCGTCGACAAGGATGCGCAGCTTGGCCGCCTGGTGACGTTCGCGGAACAGCGAGACTTCGTTGACGGCGAGCGCCTTGTGCGCCTTCCCCGCCTTGTCGTAGGCAATCATCGACAAGGGGTGGATGCGGCTGACGTCGGCGGCGGCGAGGCGCTGGTGCAAGTCTTCCTCGCTGTAGTCGTTCATGAGGAAGCCGACCGAGCCTCGGTTCATGCCATAGATCGGTACACCGTCGTTCATGAAGCGGTGCAGTGTCTGCAGCATGTGGCCGTCGCCACCGAGCGCCACGATGGCGTCGGCCTCGGCAGCGTCGCAGTCGCCGTAGCGATCCGCAAGGCGGCCACGGGCAGCTAGCGCCTCCGGCATCTCGCTGGCCACGAAGGCAATCTTGTCGAATTTCGTTTTTGGCTTTGGCATGGTTGTAATGAGCGGACGGCGCAAGGCGTGGGAGGCTCTCTCAAGTGCAGGGAAACGACAAGCCCGTTCTGATCTACACGACCTTCCCCTCGCCTGCGGCGGCCGAGGCGGTAGGGCGCGAGCTGGTCGAGGGGCGGCTGGCCGCCTGCGTCAATATCCTGCCCGGCATGACGTCAATTTATCGTTGGGAAGGGGCCATAGCGCTCGACAGCGAGGTAGTGATGATCATCAAGACGCGCGAAACCTTGGCGGGGACTGTGATCGAGGCAGTCAAGGCACGCCATACCTACACGAACCCGGCGCTGATCGTGCTGCCTATCCTTGATGGGTCGGCCGACTACCTACGCTGGCTCGGCGAGGAGACGGGTGAACCGGACAAAGACTGACGCCGCGAGACAATGGTGCTCAGTAAACGCCACCGAGACTGAGCATCAGATTATAGCGTGGCGTTCCCGGCCCGGGACGTCGCCATGACTCAGACTTCTTGGCTTGACGCGGCTTCGGCCCAGCGGACGGCGTGGAAACGGAAGCCGGTGGAGCGCCGCCCGGGTCGAGGGCCGCGGTGGCGACACCCGGCTGTCCTGGGGCGGTCCCTGGCGGGGTGCCAGGAATGAGTGGCGCCTGCACGGCCGGCGGCAAGTCCCGCGGGCCGCCGATGGCCATGCGGCCCGGCAGCGGCTCAGTCGAGACGACGCTGTTCGGCAGCGGCGTATAGAGGCGCGTTGCCGGCTGCGCGGCGCTGCCGGCCTTCCACGGCAGCACTTCCGGCGCTGGCGCCGTGGCGGCGACCTGCTCCTTCTTGCCACGCGGCTGTGCAACAACGGTCGTCTCCGGCGCGCCGCATGAGCGGCCACCGTGCGACTGCAGCAGCGACAGTAGCAGGTAGTCCGGCTTCTCAACCGGCAGGGCGGCGTTGGTGTGCATCGTGAACGAGCGCATCGCCTCACGCGTGTTGTTGTTCCAAGAGCCGTTGACGCGGCCCCAATAGCAGCCGACGCGCTTCAACTGCTGCTGAATGTCGACGACGAGCTTGTAGCGGCTCTCCGGATCGGTCGGATCGAGCGAGCCCTGCGGCCCACCAACTGTAGCGGCCGGCGACACGTTCGTCGTCCATGCCGGGATCGTCTCGACGGGAACGGCAGCGGCGATCACGGGTGCGGCGGGGACTGCCGGCGTGGCGGCCACACGTGATTTGCGTTGCGGGGCGGGGAGTGGCCTCGTCGGAGCGAAGCTGGCCACGCGTGATGGAGTGCTCTTGGTCGTCGGTGCGACTTGGGTCGTGCTGGGAGCGACTGTTGTGCTGGAAGCGACGCGGGTCGCCATCACGCGTTGCGCCTGCTCGAGCGAGGTGTCGCGATCGACCGGAGCCGGGAAATAGACGAAAAGGCCAACGCCTATGCCCGCTAACAACACGAAGCCGCCAAGGCCACGCATATCGGTCAACTCCCTGCGCTTCCCGGGCCAACGTCGGTGCCGGATCCAGAACGTGCGACAGCCTTAATCGGTTCTGTCGCAACACCCTATGAAGAAGCGATGACAATGAGCTTAAGACGCAGTGCCAAAAAGTTCCGGTTCTTAAAGGTCTTATACATCTTAAATAAAATAGAGCCGGGCTGGGGGTTATGCAACGGGGTGCGCTAACTTTATCTGTGCAGCACGGGGTCGAGGACGAGGCGCCGACGTGCGACCCCACCCCTGTGCAAATCCGGTGCCGGCTGGGGGTAAGCCACGTTCAACTCGTTGGCGCCCTGTGGACAGCCGACGTGGCCCTTAGCCGGCGGAATTGAGGCAGGATTTTGGGCTCCCGAGCTACACGGCTGATTCTCTTAACAAAAGATTTCGAATCGCGTAGCAAAGGCAACTGAGGGGGCAGTTCCGCGTGTGTAAACTTGTCGCCTTGGCTCGTGGGGATAGTTGCGCACAGGGGAGTCGAGCGGCGATTTCCGCTTGTGCCCGACCGCCCCAGGAGTTGAGGCTCCAGCTCTCGGTACATCGTCTGGGTGCGAGGTCACCGGTTTGCCGGATGCCATTGGGGATGGCGCCGGAGCTCAACGGGCCAGTAGAGCGACCACCGCAGAGCGAAGTGCCCTGTCTCTCGTTGGAGATGGAGAAGTTCTGTCCCGTTGCCCTCTGGACAGAGACAAGCCAAGCGCCGGCGCAAAGTGCAGCGTCGACAGCCGGCGGACATAATCCATGAGGGCAAACATGAGACATGCTCTAGGCGTGTTGGGGGTTCTCGCAGCCGGCGTCTTGCTCGCTGTATCGTGCGCGATGAACTGGCGATTTGGCTTCAGTCTCGGACGGACCGAGTTCGACGGCCAGATCTACGGCGCGGCCAGCGCGGCCGCTGACTGCATGAAGGCACTCGTGCCTTTCTTCTTCTTCGCCGCCTTACGCAACAGAATGTGGTCGCAGGCACTCGCCTCCGCCATCGTCTGGGTCGTGGTCACGTCCTACTCGTTGACCTCGGCGCTCGGCCATGCGGCGCTCAACCGGCTCGATACCGCCGGCCAGCGCACCGCCTCTGCCGATAACTACAAGGATCATCGCGCCGACCTGTCCCGGGCCCAGGAGCAATTGTCCTGGATCCCGCAGCACCGTCCTGCTCAGGCGGTTCAGGCCGATATCGATGCCTTGAAGGACGATCGCGCGTGGGCCTACACCGAGAGTTGCGGCAAGGTCAGCGGCAACAAGGGGCGAACCTTCTGTCAGAAGTATCACGCCCTGTCGGCTGAACTCGCTTCAGCACAACAGTCTATCGCGCTCGAAGCGCGCATCGCTGACATTCAAGGCAAGATGACCAATGTTACCGGTGCCGCGGTGATGACCGAAGCCGACCCGCAAGCTGCGGTTCTGGCCAAGCTCGCCGCGATCATCTCCCCGTCCATCAAAGTCGAGGACGTGCAGACCGCTCTCACGGTCTTCATCGCGCTTCTGCTCGAAGTTGGATCGGGCTTTGGTATGTACATCGCGTTTAGCCAGTGGCGCCTCTATGATCGCCACACGCCGACCGCACCTCGTATGGTTCGGGTTAGCACCGCTGCGGCAGCGGTGGCGGCCCCCACGGCCGTTGCGATAGCAAAGCCGCGTTCCGGCGCAAACGACAACAAGTCGGCGCCGGCCCAAAGACTGATTGCTCCCGAAAACGACGTGGAGCGCTTCTATAAGGAGAGAATCGAAACACAAGACGGATCGAGCTTGACTGCAACTTCGCTATACGAGGACTACTGTGCTTGGTGTGAAGAACAGCAGAAAGAGCCGCTCGCGCTGCCGACATTCGGTCGGGAGTTCGGTGAGCTCGGAGTCCAGAAAGCAAGGATAGCAGGCAGAGTGCGGTACATCGGCATTGCGCTGAAGTCCGCCGGCGAGCTCGAGGAGGATAAGAAGCTGACGGCCTTCAGTGAGAAGGCCGCCTAGAAAACTAGGCTTCTTAATACGAAAGGCCGCGTAAGCGGCCTTTCTCTTTTTCAGGATCCGATCATTGAACGAGGGCGGCTTCAGGCCGCCCTTTCTTTTTGTCCAGCCGGCGCCTGGCTGGAAATTTTCAGCGCGAAGGCATAGTCGGCCGCCATCTCGCGCAGCTGTTCATACCGGCCCGACGCGCCGCCGTGTCCCGCCTCCATGTTGATCTTGAGGAGGATCAGGTTGTCGGAGGTGTTTCTTTCGCGCAGGCGCGCGACCCACTTGGCCGGCTCCCAATAGGTGACGCGCGGATCGGTGAGGCCACCGTAGGCGAAGATGTGCGGGTAGGCCTTGGCCTCGACGTTCTCGTAGGGGCTGTACGAATGAATGATCTCGAATTCTTCGCGGCTGGTGATCGGATTGCCCCACTCCGGCCACTCGGGCGGCGTCAGCGGAAGTTCCTTGTCGAGCATGGTGTTGAGCACGTCGACGAATGGCACATCGGCGATGATGCCGAGGAACAGCTCCGGCGCCATGTTGGCGACAACGCCCATCAGCATGCCGCCCGCCGAGCCGCCGTTGGCGACGATGCGGCCGCGCCGGGTGTAGCCTTCCTGCACGAGGAACTCGCCCGCCGCGATGTAATCCGTGAAGGTGTTGAGCTTCTTCTCGCGCTTGCCATCGGTGTACCAGCGGTAGCCCTTGTCTTTGCCGCCGCGGATGTGGGCGATTGCGAAGATGAAGCCGCGATCGACCAGCGAGAGCCTGCTGGTGGAGAACGCCGCCGGAATGCTGATGCCGTAGGCGCCGTAGCCGTAGAGGAACAGCGGAGCGGAGCCGTCGAGCGGCGTTCCCTTCTTGTAGATGAGCGAGACCGGCACGGTCTGCCCGTCGGGTGCTGGCGCATGCAGGCGGCGGGTGACGTAGTCGGCGGGGTCATGGCCGCTCGGCACCTCCTGCGTCTTGCGCAGGA
>DATBSP010000095.1:0-2869 GCA_036559705.1 Hyphomicrobium sp. | reverse complement strand
CGCCGAGACGCCGACGCGCGGCGCCCCGCCAACGAGTTTCAAGAGTGCCCAGCGCCCGCGCACGTCGAGCCGGTCGAGGAAGTCGCCAAGGATCGGCGCCACGTTGTTGCGTGGGGCGAGCGCGAGGGCGGCAACAACTTCAGCAAGGCGCGGGGAGGAGCGCTTGTCGCGCCGATCCGGCCACAGCAGCGAGACGGTCTCGGCCGTGTCGCCGACGTAGTCGCGCGACAGCTGATAGAGCACGGGATCGATCTTGTCGGCCATTAGCTCTGCCAGGGCGCGGCGCAGCGGCAGGCGCGGGAAGAGGCCATCGGTCAGCGCGGCGAGAGCGAAGCCGCGGTCGGGATCAGGCGCATCACGAAAATACTCGACCAGCAGGGCGAGCTTGCCGTTGCGCGACGGTGTCGTCGTCAGGCAATCGAGCAGGTTGGCGAACCGCTGCATGGCTATTCGCCCTCGTCCTCGAAGCCGACGATCGACAAAGCGCGCGCTTTGCGGCCCATCAGGCCGAGCTGGAAGACGAGCGCGTCATCGCGCCCGTGCGTCACCCACACGTCCTCGGCGCCGGTCGCGGCGATGGTGTCGAGCAGTTCCGGCCAGTCCGCGTGATCGGAGATGACGAGCGGTAATTCGACGCCCGACTGGCGGATGCGCCCCTTGATGCGCATCCATCCAGAGGCGAACGCAGTGACGGGATCGGGGAAGCGGCGCGACCAGCGATCATTGACCGCGGAGGGTGGGCAGAGAACGAGCGCGCCGGCGAAGTTTTCCGACTTGTCAGTGGTTGCGGGGCGTAGGTCCCCCAGATCGACACCGAGGCGCTGATAGAGCTCGCACAACTCGACCACCGCGCCGTGCAGATAGATGGGCGCGTCGTAGCCGGCTTGGCGGGCGAGCTTGATGACACGCTGCGTCTTGCCGAGGCCGTAGGCGCCGACGAGATGCGCGCGCTCCGGCTGGCGGGCCATCGAGCCGAGCAAACGGCTGACCTCTGCCTCTGCCGGTTCGTGACGGAACACCGGCAGCGCGAACGTCGCCTCGGTGACGAAGACGTCGCACTGAACTACCTCGAACGTCGGGCAGGTCGGATCGGCTGCGCGCTTGTAGTCGCCGGATACGACGGCGCGCTGGCCGTTCCAATCGAGCACCACCTGGGCTGCGCCGAGGATGTGGCCGGCGGGGGCCAGGCGAACCGATACGCCATTGATGGCGCGCTCTTCGCCCAATGCCTGCGGCTCGAAGGTGCGCGCGCACTCCGGCCCCATCCGCACCTTCATGATCTCGATGGTCTCGTGCGTTGCCAGCACGGCGCCGTGCCCGGGGCGCGCGTGGTCGCTATGGCCGTGCGTGATGACGGCGCGGTCGACTGCACGCGCCGGGTCTATGTAGAAGTCGCCGGGCTCGCAGTAGAGTCCACGCCCGGTCGGATACAGCCATTTATCGACGCCGGCCGCGCCCATGCACACCTCACAAAGGGATGCGCCTAATGTGGGGAGGACCTGCGAAGTTCACCAGACGTTCCAGGCTAAGCGGAGCACTGCCTCACACTTCTAACTGAGGCCGGCACATAAGAATGGACGCTGACTCCGGGGGAAGGAATCAGCGTCCACAGAACACGCCACGCACCCGAGGGCTGGGTTTTCCCGCAGACGGGGGAGTAGGGGGAAATGGTGGCGCAGGGAGATTATAGTCTGTTCGCGGAGCGTCCGCCTAGTGGACTTTGACCGTAATACTAATAAGCCCCCCGAGGGCTGCCTTTCCAGGCATTCGCCTGTGGTCTGGACGGGGAACTTTGGCCAACTCTGGCGGGACTACACTTAGCGGGCCTTGTAGGCGGCGAGGAAAGTGCGCACGGCGATGCCGACCACGTGTTCGAAGCGCGCTTCGGTCGGCGCCTCGCCAGCGTTGAACAGCAGCGGCTTGAACAGGGTTGACTGGCAGGCGTCGAGAAACTGCGCGGCGGCGACGACGCAATCGTCTACGACCAACACCCCTGCCTTGACCTGATCCTCCAGGTAGGTGGCGAGGCGGCTGGTGCCGAACTCGGGACCCGCTTCATAGAACTTGCGGCCGACATCCGGCATGCGGTCGGCGATGGCGATGACCGTGCGCAAAGGGGAGATGGCCGACGGCTGGCAGAGGAAATGCGCGAAGTCGTTGCCGAGCCTAGTCAGCACGGCGCCGACGTCGTGGTCGGCGGAATCGAGCGAGAAGACCTGCTCTGCCTGGCCGCGCCGCTCGTCCTCGACGATGGCTTCGAACAGGCGCTCCTTGCTGTCGAAATAGACGTAAAGCGTGCCCTTCGACACACCCGCCTGACGGGCAATCTCGCCCATGCTGGTGGCATCAAAGCCGCTCGCCATGAACGCTGCGCGGGCGCCTTCGATGATCTGCCTGCGCTTGGCCCGTTCATCGGGCGCCTTGGCATCGTCCTGATTAGAAACCTGCGGCATCTGCTCCTCTCGTGAGCCGGAACGTCGCACTGACTGAACCGTTCGGTCATCTTGACTTAGGCGGTTCGTCGGGCTATGTCAATGCCTGACCGAACGGTTCGGTCAGAAGGCAACTTGAGGTAAACGGCGAGCAAACGTTGAGGAACGGGGCATGAAACTCCTTCGTAGCAATGCTGCCTTGCCGGCTGAAAATCAAACTCCCGGGGTGCCGGTGCCAGCACCGGTTGCGCGCATTGCACCCGTTGAGCTGCGCCGCATCGAGCAGGAGGCGCCATGCGAGGTCCCTGCGTCCGCTCCGGAGGCCGAAGCGAAGGCCGCTCCGCCCAAACGCAGCCTGAAAAGGTTTGCGCTGATCGGGGGGCTCGTCGCCGCTCTCGCCATCGGCGCCTGGTACGGACAGTACTGGTGGATCACAG
>DATBSP010000094.1:0-58315 GCA_036559705.1 Hyphomicrobium sp. | reverse complement strand
TCTCAAAGATGCGGCGGGCATCTTCAAATTCGCGGCGCGCTTTCTGCAGGTCTTTTGGGGCCTCAGGCAGCTGCCGCGTCATCCTAACATCCCACAACGATGGCCGGGGGCACTAAGACGCCTTAGGCAGCTTTGACGTGGCCGGCGTGCAAGCTGAGCGCCGCTATCTCTTGATGCGAGAGTTCACGCACGATGCGCATTGGAGCGTCTGTCGGGGCACCGGCTTTTTTCCGGGCGGCTTCGATGGCCTTGTCGGGCGAGCTGATGGCGACATTGAAGAACTGGAAGGTCGGCGCCCGCGTGTCCGGCTCTACATCCTGCGTGAGCTGACGCAGCGTCAATTGAACGACCCATCCCGCAGCTAGTTTCTTGCCAATCATAGTTGGAGGGTCGCACGCCGATGAGGCGCGTCAATGCTTCGGCCAGGTCACGGTTACCGAAGTGACGTTTGTCGCGACCACGTCCGTGCGCTCGGAGCAGCGCATGCCATTCTGATCCAGATTTTCTGGTAGCATCGCCAGATTGTCCCCAATGCACCCAGCCAACGCGAAGGCAACGGCCGTGATTTTCCGTCAAATGTTTGACAACGCCTCCAGCACCTACAGCTACCTGCTGGCCAGCCGACAGGGTGGCGAGGCGCTCATCATTGATCCGGTGCTCGAAAAAGTTGACCGCTATCTTCAGCTGCTGACCGAACTCGACCTACGACTCGTCAAGGCGGTCGATACTCACATGCACGCCGACCATATTACTGGTCTTTGCGCGCTGCGCGATCGCACGCATTGCATCACTGTCATGGGGGAGCAGAGCAAAGCAGACATTGTGTCGATGCGGCTCGCCGATGGCGAGAAGCTGGAGATCGAGGGCGTGAGTCTCGACGTGATTTACACACCGGGACACACGGACGACTCCTATTCGTTTGTCATGCCGGATCGGGCCTTTACCGGCGACACGTTGCTCATACGTGGCACAGGTCGAACGGACTTCCAAAACGGTGATGCGCGCGCGCAGTATGAGTCGATTTTCAATCGGCTGCTCAGGTTGCCGGACTCCACGCTCGTCTTTCCTGCACACGACTACAAGGGCGACACGGTCAGTACCATCGGCGAGGAAAAAGCCTTCAATCCACGGCTGCGCGTGAAGTCCCCCGAGGAGTATGTTGACTTGATGAACAACTTACGTCTGCCCAATCCGAAGATGATGGATGTTGCAGTACCAGCCAACATGCACCTGGGGCTTGCACAGAATGAGATCGCGCAGCGCGGTTGGGCAGTAACACCTTCGGATGCGATTGCTCTGATCGGCCGTTCCGAAGTGGCCTTTGTTGATTTGCGCGAACGGAGCGAGCTTGAACGCAACGGAGAAATCCCGGGCTCGGTCCATGCGCCCTATACGGTACTGCAAGAGAATGTAAGTCGCGGCGGGATCCTTCGCGAGTTGGCAGGGACAAAGCGGATTGTCTTTTTTTGTGCCTTCGGGGAGCGCTCGGCCATGGCTGTGCAGGCGGCCCAGGATGCTGGGCTTTCGTCCGCATGCCATATCCACGGCGGATTCGCCGCTTGGAAAACGGCCAATGGTCCAGTGTCTCGTGGGTAAGAAGGTCAGCTGCTGGCCCGAAGCTGTCATGCTGCATGACAGCATGAGGGAACTTCGGCAAATCCAATGCTTCCCAGACTTCTCGGCCGTCGGAACAGCCTCCCATAGCGGCCGTCTTCTCGGCGGCTCATCCAAAACGGAGTGCATAAGGTCCGTGATCGGAATAAGCTCTTACTGCAATGGCGCGCCATTTGGCGCTAGTCCACCTGGCGCTAGCCAGTTGCGGGCGTACTCCAAGGAGGAGTGCCATGAAAAGTATGAGACGAGTATTCCTGATCCTGACCGTGTTGTTGCCCGTTACGGTGCTTGTCAGCAACGCTTCATGGGCGGCAACCAAACTCGAAGCGAGTATCTTTTCTTATGACGGGAAGGACTTTGTCCGAACCAACACGACCATGACGGACAAAGGTCAATCCGCCGCCAATACAAAACTTGACCAAAATAGCGCCGCTTACAAAGCCTTGACCGAAAAACGCTCCTACACCGGGCCAGCGACCGTCTTTGGTCGAGACTACGATGCCAACTACGCGCCGCTCATCGGTGGAGACGGCAAATTGACCGGCGCGCTGTTTGTGGGGCTACCAAAGTAGTTGACGCTGCGGCGCACCCAGTAACGCCGTCTAAGCGGTGACTTCCGAGTTGGCGCGAACGCCTCTCAGCCTTGGCCCCGGCGCTCTTCGCCCTGCGGCGGGCCTCTTTGCTGTCTCGATGGGCCTGCCAATGTCGCCTAAAGGCCCAAAGCTGACATGCGTTGCGACACGCTCGATGTCCGCTTCTGGCCCAAAGCAGACGTACGGATCGCCACGCTCAATGTCCGCTTTTGGCCCAAAGCAGACATTCGCAGCGACACGCCCGATGTCCGCTTCTGACCCGAAGCGGACATTCTTGCTTGGTCTGCGACACCCCGAGCTTTTCCAACGCGGCCTTTTCAACCGAACTGCCTCCCGCTTCAGAAGCGCATTGAAGCTGCGACGACGAACCCGGAACTGCGACTGCAAACCGGCTTGTTTGCTGGGACCTAGTTGGGACCTGCGGCTCAGACGAGCATCGAGCAGAGACATAATCGCCTGGAAATGCTGGCGGTCCCTACGGGAGTCGAACCCGTCTTTCAAGATTGAAAATCTCGCGTCCTAACCGATAGACGAAGGGACCGGCAGGGCCATCCGTATAGGGGCGTTTCCCGGCCCGCGCAAGCAACGCCCAGCGCCCCGTAAATGGCGCCGCGCCGCAGCCCCGGCGCTCAACCCTGGCGGCGCGGATCGGCCGCATCCTCGATGTTGACCTCGATGCGCTCGCGCCCGTTGAACGAGGAGCGCTTGACGCTGCCAGCGACGTGCAGCGGCATGCCCCCGGCGTTGAGCAGCAAGTCGCCGAGCGGCTCGCCCGCCGCGCGGAAGGCGATGCCCTCGAGCTTCGTCCCGTCGGCCGACTGCAGCGCGCAGCGCACGTGGTTCTCGCCGACGATCTTGGCGAACTTCACGTTCGTCGCCGGAAAAGCAAAGCGCGGCGACGGGTTGCCCTGGCCGTACGGGCCGACGCGCGCGATGAGATCGAGGAGCTCGTCGGTGACACCGGCCGGCGTCAGTGCGCCGTCGATGGAGAGGCCCTCGCGCTCGCGTGCCTCGCCGACGCTGGTGGCGAGCTGTTTGTGCAGAAACGCCTCGAGCACGGCGAGCTTGTCGCGCGCCACGGTAAGCCCCGCGGCCATCGCGTGGCCGCCCCCCTTGATGAGATGCCCCGCGGCAACGGCGGCGCGCACCGCCCCGCCGATGTCGGCGCCCATCACCGAGCGAAGCGAACCTGTACCCTCGCCGCCCGTCTCCTCGTTCCAGGCGATCACGCACGACGGCCGGCGAAACCGTTCTGTCAAACGGCTAGCGACGAGTCCGACGACGCCCTTGTGCCAGGTGTGCGAGCCGAGCAGCAGCGTACAGATCTCTGGGCCCGCGGCAATCAGTGCCTCGGCCTGCGCCACCGCCTCCTCCAGCATTTCCTTTTCGAGCGCGCGCCGCTCCTTGTTCAGCTTGTCGAGCAGCACGGCGATGCGCGCCGCCTCAACCTCGTCTTCGCCGGCCAGCAGGCGCGCGCCGAGCGCGGCATCGCCGATGCGCCCGCCGGCGTTGATACGCGGGCCGAGAATGAAGCCAAGGTGATACGGCGTCGGCGCCTCGTTCAATCCGGCCGCATCGTTCAGCGCCTTGAGGCCTTTGTTGCGCCGCCAGCGCATCACCTGCAAGCCTTGCGTGACGTAGGCGCGATTTAGCCCCGTGAGCGGCACGACGTCAGCGACCGTCGCCAGCGCCACGAGGTCGAGCTCACCCATCAGATCCGGCTCCGCCGCACCGTTGCCGTAGACGCCGCGGCGACGCAACTCGCGCGTCGTCGCCACCAGCACGAGAAAGCAGACGCCCGCGGCGCACAGGTGCCCGAGTCCCGACACGTCGTCTTGCCGGTTCGGATTGACCACGGCACAGGCGCGCGGCAGCTCCTCGTCGGCCTGGTGGTGGTCGATGACGATGACGTCGCAGCCGAGTTCGCCGGCGCGCGCCAACGGCTGGCGGCTTGTCGTGCCGCAATCGACAGTGACGATGAGCTGCGCCCCGTCCTTGACGAGCCCCTCGATAGCGGTGGGGTTGGGACCATAGCCCTCGAACAAGCGGTCAGGGATGTAGATGCGCGCCTTGAGACCGTGATGCGCGAAGAAGCGGAACATCAGCGCCGCGGACGAGGCGCCGTCGACATCGTAGTCGCCGAAGATCGCCACCGACTGCCGCTGCTCGATCGCATCGGCGAGGCGCGCTGCGGCAGCGTCCATGTCGCGCACGCTGCTCGGATCCGGCATCAGCGCTTTGAGCGTCGGATTGAGCATGACCGGCACATCGTCGACGGCGACGCCACGCCCGGCGAGCACCCGGCCCAATAGCTCAGGCAGGCCGTGCCGCTGGCTGATGGCTGCAGCGCGCAATTGCGCTTCGCTGGTGAGCCGTTCGCGCCATTGGTAGCCGCGCGCTGATGCCGACACCCCGAGGAACGGTGGAGCCTCTGCCGCCACCTCCCGCCGCTTGCGCACAGCGCCCATGAGCCGCCCCCGCATTGATTCGCCTCAGGCGAAGTTCACATCCTGCGCATGAGTTGGCGATACGAGCCCGAGTGTTATCAACAGGCCGAATGACGCCTAGCTGCGATAGTGCTTCCACAGCCGCAGCAGAGTGCGATGGATTTCCTCCGGCTCCTGGTTGAACGGCTCGAGATTGACGCCGACGACGTTCGAGCGGGCCATTGACCATGGCAGCCGCATCAGCGAGCGATGGAACGGCTGCTGGCGCCAGTCGGCGACGAGCGCGCTAGACAGCCGCTCCCTGAGCGCAATCTGCAGCTCGTGAATGGTGCTGGCGCGCACGGCGATCTCGACGAGGTCGATGCGCTCGATGGCCCGCCAGCGGATAAGCCCCAGCCCCTGCACGAAAATGCCGTACTGGTTGGCACCGACGATAGGCCGCCGCTCGAGCAGCGGCACATTGTAGTAGGTGACCCCCGCCGCGGCGACGCCGAGCACCAGCCACAAGGTGCCCCCGGTGACGATGGCCGCCGCAAACATCGCTGCCGCAATAAACGCGATCACATAGACAGGGACTTGAATTTCCTCACGTCCGTAGGTGACGGAGTAGCCGCCGGCATCGCGCTCGTCCACGTCCGCCCCCTCTGAGAGACGCCTCGCGTTGAGCAGCCATTGTTGAGGAAGGACGGCGCCGGTTCAAGGCGCTTCCATAGTGTCGATCATTGATCAGGTGCCGTAGGGCCCCCCGATGTAGCGGCACGTCGACTTGACGCGGCGCACGGTGCCGGTCTTGGAACGCATGACGACCGATTCCACTTCGGCGAAGTCGCCGCGGAAGCGCACGCCGCCCAGCAGCGAGCCGCCGGTGACGCCGGTCGCCGAGAAGATCACATCGCCGGCCGCCAAATCCTCAAGCAGGAACTTCCTGTTGATGTCGGGGATCCCCATCTTCGCGGCGCGCACGCGCTCTTCGTCGTTTGACGGCATGAGGCGTCCCTGGATTTGTCCGCCGATGCAGCGCAGCGCAGCCGCCGCGAGGACGCCCTCGGGCGCACCGCCGACCCCGAGATAGATGTCGATGCCGGTCTCGGCCGGGTTGGTCGTCCAGATGACGCCGGCGATGTCCCCGTCAGGAATGAGCTGCACCGCGGCGCCCACCCCACGTACGCCGGCGATCAGCTCGGCGTGCCGCGGACGGTCGAGGATGCATGCCGTGATCTCCGACACCGGCACGCCCTTGGCTTTCGCTAGAGCGACGACGTTATCGCCGGCCGGCGCGTCGAGATCGACGACGCCTGGCGCGTAGCCGGGGCCGATGGCAATCTTGTTCATGTACATGTCAGGCGCGTGCAACAGGCCGCCGCGCTCTGACATGGCGAGCACGGCAAGCGCGTTCGGCATCGACTTGGCGCAGATGGTCGTGCCCTCGAGCGGATCGACGGCAATGTCGACCTCAGGGCCCTCGCCGGAGCCGACCTTTTCGCCGATGTAGAGCATCGGCGCCTCGTCCATCTCGCCTTCGCCGATGACGACGGTGCCGCGAATAGGGAGCTTCAATAACGCATGGCGCATGGCATCGACCGCCGCCTTGTCGGCCGCCTTCTCTGCCCCGCGTCCGCGCAGGCGTGCCGCCGCGATCGCCGCTGCCTCGGTCACGCGCGTCACCTCGAGGACAAGCACGCGGTCGAGACCTGAACTGCCGCTCTCTATTGCCATGGCCCCATCCTCTTGCCGGCTACAGCCGGTCGCCTTCCTCGAGCTTTTCGATGCGTATCACCTGCGGGCGCTCCGACACCTTGCCGTCCTGCTCGATGGCGTCCACCGCCTGGCGGATCGCCTCCTCGGTCGTCTCGTGCGTGATCATGACGACAAGCGCCGGCGCCCCCGGCTTCTGCCGCGCCCCTATCCCGGGCAGCGCCGAGCGCGGGCGCCGCTGCACGATGCTTTCGATCGACACCTCGCGGTCTCCCATGCGCTTGGCGATCGCCGCCATGGCGCCCGGACGATCAAACACCGAAAGCCGCACGTAGTAGGCACCCTGGTGTGCGCCGAGCTTGGCCTTGCGATACGGCTTCAGGTTGCCCGTGCGTGTGACAAGCGGCGGCATGACGGTACCGCGCGCGATATCCAAAATGTCGCTGGCGACGGCGGATGCCGTGGCGCGTCCGCCGGCACCGGGACCGACGAGCAAGAGGCTGCTGCAGAAGTCGGCGTCGATGGCGACCGCGTTAGTCGCACCGGACACCTCGGCGATGGCCGAGTGCTGCGGCACCATGGCGGGATGCACGCGCGCCTCGATGCCGCTCTCGGTGCGCGCCGCGACGCCGAGCAGCTTGATGCGATAGCCCATGTCCTCGGCCGCCTCGATGTCGGCCTCGCTGATCGACTGGATGCCCTCCACGTCGATCTTCTCGAAGTCGAGCTCGGTGCCGAAAGCTAGGCTCGTCAGGATAGCAAGCTTGTGCGCGGTATCGAAGCCGCCGATGTCGAAGGTCGGATCGGCCTCGGCATAGCCCAGCTCCTGCGCCTCTTTCAGCGCATCGCCAAAAGAGCGGTGCTGGTCGGCCATGGTCGAGAGAATGAAATTGCACGTGCCGTTGAGGATGCCGTAGACGCGCCGCACCTGATTGGCCGCGAGAGATTCGCGCAGCGTCTTGATAACAGGGATGCCGCCCGCCACCGCCGCCTCGAAGTTG
This sequence comes from Hyphomicrobium sp., assembly GCA_036559705.1. Classification (GTDB taxonomy): domain Bacteria; phylum Pseudomonadota; class Alphaproteobacteria; order Rhizobiales; family Hyphomicrobiaceae; genus Hyphomicrobium_A. The sequence goes on along the minus strand of DATBSP010000094.1, from coordinate 50,965 downwards.
AGCGCCACGCCCTTTGCCTCGGCGAGCTTGGCGAGTTCGACGCCATGCTTGGCGAGCAGCGCCTTGTTGGCGGTGACAACGGACTTGCCGGCGTTGAGCGCCGCCTCGACCGCTTCCTTGGCGATGCCGTCCGAGCCGCCGATCAACTCGACGAACGCGTCGATTTTCGGATCGCGCGCCAGCGCCACCGGGTCGTCGAACCACGCGATGCCGCTCGTGTCGACCCCGCGGTTTTTGCCCTTGGCGCGCGCCGAGATGCCGACGACCTGCAGCGGACGACCGGCACGCTCGGCCAAGCGCTCCATGTGCAGGTGCAGCAGCTCAAGCAGACCCGCGCCGACGGTGCCAAGGCCGGCGATGCCCAGGGTGAGAGGTTTTTGCATGGAAACGCTGGGAGTTAACGGCTGGCTTTGTGGTGAATCGGGATCACGTTATGCATCGTTTCCGGAGCCTGAGCGAGGAACTTTTTGAGGTTCCTCGCGGCTTGGCGGATACGGTGCTCGTTCTCGACTAGGGCGATACGGATATAGCCTTCACCATACTCGCCGAAGCCGAGCCCCGGCGACACCGCGACGCTCGCCTTTTCGATCAGCAGCTTGGCGAACTCGACCGAACCCAGCGCCTTGAATGGCTCCGGCACCGGTGCCCACGCGAACATCGTCGCCGGCGGCGGCGGAATGTTCCAACCCGCACGGCTGAAGGATTCCACGAGACAGTCGCGGCGGCTCTTGTACGTGGCACGGATCTCCTCGACGCACTGCTGCGGACCGTTGAGCGCGGCGGACGCCGCCACCTGGATGGGTGTGAAGGCGCCGTAGTCGAGGTACGACTTGATGCGCGCCAGCGCGGCGATCAGTCGCTCGTTGCCGACCGCAAAACCCATGCGCCAGCCCGGCATGTTGTAGGTCTTCGACAGCGACGTGAACTCCACCGCGACGTCGACGGCGCCCGGCACCTGCAGCACCGACGGCGGCGGATTGCCGTCGAAATAGATTTCCGCGTAGGCGATGTCGGAGAGCACGATGAGATCGAGGCGCTTCGCCAGCTCGACGGCATCCTTGTAGAAGTCGAGCTCGGCGGTCATCGCCGTCGGGTTCGATGGATACGACAGCACCAGCGCCAGCGGCTTGGGGATGGTGTGCTTGCAGGCGCGATCAACGGCGCGCAGGAAGTCCTCGCCCGTCCCCGCCGGCAGGTGCCGCATGGCCGCGCCCGACAACAGGAACCCGAACTCGTGGATCGGGTATGTCGGGTTCGGCACCAGGATCACATCGCCCGGCGCCGTGATGGCCTGCGCCATGTTGGCGAAGCCTTCCTTCGAGCCCAAGGTGGCGACGATCTGCGTCTCCGGGTCGAGCTTCACGCCGAAGCGGCGCGCGTAGTAGGCGGCCTGCGCTCGACGCAGCCCCGGGATGCCCTTTGATGCCGAATAGCGATGCGTGCGCGGCTTCGCGATCGTCTCAACCAGCTTGTCGACGATGTGCTGCGGCGTCGGCAGGTCCGGGTTGCCCATGCCGAGATCGATGATGTCGGCGCCGCGTGCACGGGCCGCCGCCTTCAGCCGGTTGACCTCGGCGAAAACGTAGGGCGGCAGACGCTTGATGCGGTGGAAGTCCTCGTGCAAGGGACGCCTCTTCCTCGGCTTGTGCTTAAGCGGCGTAGCAGAGCGACCGTTAACGATGGCTATTGCAGGGCCGGGCCCCGTGTTTACGCCCTGCCAGCGTCCCCAGTCCAGACCCGCACCCCCTCGCCCGGGTCATTAACCGCGGCATCTGGGTACCGGAGCTAGCGCTGCTCCTCGATCTGGCGCTCGGCGTCTTGCTCGTGCGTTTGACGCTTCTGGTTCAGCTCATCCACCGCTTTCTGCTGCTCCTTCTGCGACATGGATGTCGAGACGCTCGGCTTCAGGTCGGGCAGCGGCGTTGAATTGGAGGAGCACCCGGCAGCGGCGAGCGCGAGGCAGAAGACACCGGCCTTGCAGCACCAAAGGCGCGTTAACGCCATCGTGAGGGGCCCCCGTCGCGGCGGGCTTTCCACAGCTGCATTACCCGCATAACGCCTCCCGTGCTGCGCCAAGCGAGGATTTACGCGATTCTGGGGCTGCCAACAGGGGGTACTCGCCTTGGGTTGTCCACACAGCCAAGTGACAGTAGCCGCGCAATGTCGCAAAACCTTGGCATACGCTAGATAGAGGGCCGCCAGACCGGAAGCCATTTTATAAGGTCCAATGCAGAAGCCCAGTCCCAAGGCGCAGGCCGACCTGGCACCGTTCCAAGCGGTGAATACGGAGGAGCTTGCCCGCAACCTGCTGCGGCTGTTCGAGCAGGGGGGCAACGTCCTCACCGAGTTCATCGAGCGCAACGACGCCAAGATGGGTCCCTACTCGGCCGCCACCGAGATTACCGAGGCGGCAACCACCCTCTCCGATCTGACCCGCCAGTGGCTGGCCGATCCGGCCCGCTTCGCCGAGGCCAATGGCACGCTGCTGCGCTCCTACGGCGAGCTGTGGACCAATACGCTTCGCCGCATGTTCGGCGAGACGGTGGCGCCGGTCGCCGAGCCCGAGCCCGGCGACAGCCGCTTCAAGGACCCGGAATGGTCCGCCAGCCCTTACTTCGATTTCTGGAAGCAGGCCTACCTCGTCACCTCCCGGTGGGCCGAGGACATGCTGCACAACACCGACGGCCTCGACGACCGCACGCGCCAGCGCGCCGAGTTCTACCTGCGGCAGGTGGCGAGCGCCCTTTCGCCGTCGAACTTCCCGCTCACCAATCCGGAAGTGCTGCGCGAGACGCTATCAACCAACGCCGAGAACCTCGTGCAGGGTATGTCGTTGCTCGTCGAGGACATGCGCAAGTCCGGCGATCTGCTCAAGGTCAGCCAGACCGACACGACCGCCTTCGAGGTCGGCCGCAACTTGGCGACGACGCCCGGCAAGGTCATCTATCAGAACGAAATCTTCCAGCTGATCCAATACACGCCCGCGACCGACAAGGTGCGCGAGCTGCCCCTTCTCGTCGTGCCGCCGTGGATCAACAAGTACTACATCCTCGATCTCACGCCGACGAAGAGCCAGATCAAATTCCTCGTCGACCAGGGTCTCACGGTGTTCATCGTCTCCTGGGTGAACCCGGACCAGCGCCTCTCGCACAAGTCCTTCGAGGACTATATGCAGGAGGGGCTCCTCACGGCGGCCGATGCCGTCAAGCGCGAGGCGGGCGTCGATAAGATCAACGTCGTCGGCTACTGCGTCGGCGGCACGCTGCTGGCAACGACGCTCGCCTATCTCGCCGCCCGTGGCGAGGATGTATTCAACTCGGCAAGCTTCCTTGCAACGCAGGTCGACTTCACGCATGCCGGCGATCTATTGCTGTTCACCGACACCGACCAGCTCGAAGCGCTCAACGCGCTGATGTCGGAGCGCGGCTACCTAGACGGCTCGCGCATGGCCAACGTGTTCAACATGCTGCGCCCGCGCGACCTCATCTGGCCGTACATCGTCAACAACTACCTCTTGGGCAAGAAGCCCTTCCCGTTCGACCTCCTGTTCTGGAACCAGGATTCGACACGCATGACGGTCACTAACCACAACTTCTATTTGCGCGAATTCTACAACGGGAACTGCCTCGCCAAAGGCAATATGACCATCGCCGGTACCCGCCTCGACATGCACAAGGTGAAAATCCCGGTCTACGAGCTGGCCACGAAAGAGGACCACATCGCGCCGGCGCGCTCGGTTTTCGCCGGCGCGCAGTTGTTCGGCGGCGAAGTCGACTTCGTGCTGTCGGGATCCGGCCACATCGCCGGCGTCGTCAACCCGCCCGATAAGGTTAAGTATCAGTATTGGACCAACAGCAAGCGCACCTCGACGCTCGAGCAGTGGATGGCGACGGCCAAGGAGCATCCCGGCTCGTGGTGGCCGCACTGGGCCGAATGGCTGGCCGAGCATTCGGGCGGATGGACGGTACCGCGCGACCCCGGCGAAAAGCTTGGCGTCATCGAGGACGCTCCTGGCTCCTACGTGAAGATGAAGTCGTAAGCCCGGTGCGTTCACGCGCATGATCCGCCCGCGCCGTCACCCTGAGCATCACCTCGTTGGCCGCATCGGCTGGCTGCGTGCTGCCGTGCTCGGCGCCAACGACGGGATTCTGTCAACGGCCAGTTTGATATCTGGCGTCGCCGCCGCGAACGGCGCTCAGAGTGACGTCCTCATTGCCGGTATCGCCGGCCTCGTTGCCGGCGCCATGTCCATGGCCGCCGGCGAGTACGTCTCGGTGAGCTCGCAAGCCGATACCGAGCAGGTGGAGCTGGCACGCGAGCGCCAGGAGCTGGCCGACGACATCGAGGGCGAGCGCCGGGAGCTGACGCAGATCTACGTCAAGCGCGGCGTCGAGCCGGAGCTTGCCCACAAAGTCGCGCTGCAGTTGATGGCGAAGGACGCGCTTGGCTCCCACGCGCGCGATGAGTTGGGCATTTCGGAGATCACGATCGCGCGCCCCGTGCAGGCTGCGCTGACTTCGGCTACGACGTTTGCTACCGGCGCCGCCATGCCGCTGCTCGCAACGTTCGCTGCACCGTCCGGGATGATCATCCCCGTCGTGACGACGGCATCCCTCATCACGCTGGCGGTGCTGGGTGCGGTCGGCGCCAAGGCAGGTGGCGCCAACGTCTGGCGCGCCGCGGGGCGGGTGGTGTTTTGGGGCGCCTTCGCCATGGCGGTGACGGCCGGCATCGGCGCTTTGGTCGGCGCCAAGCTCTGAACTCAATCGATGAGCAAGCGTGCTTCGACAATTTTCGAACGTGAAGTCGCGCGGTCAAAAGAGAAGCGGCGCCGGACGGGCATTCGGCGCCGCTCTCTACTCTAATTGACAACCTTAGGACTTACGCAGCCTTGGCGGCGACGGCGCCAGTAGCAACGGTCGCGATCGTCTTCAGGATCTGCGAGGCGATCTGGTAGGGGTCGCCCTGCGAGTTCGGACGACGATCCTCAAGATAGCCCTTGTAGTCGTTCTTGATGAAGCTATGCGGCACGCGGATCGAGGCGCCGCGATCGGCAACTCCGTAGCTGAAGGTGTTGATCGAAGCGGTCTCGTGATGGCCGGTGAGGCGCATGTGGTTGTCCGGACCGTAGACCGCGATGTGGTCGGCACGGGCATCTTCGAACGCCTTCATCAGCTTCTCGAAGTAGCTCTTGCCCCCGACTTCGCGCATGTAGGTGGTCGAAAAGTTCGCGTGCATGCCCGAGCCGTTCCAGTCGGTCGCGCCCAGCGGCTTGCAGTGATACTCGATGTCGATGCCGTACTTCTCGGTCAGGCGCTCCATCAGGTAGCGGGCCATCCACATCTCGTCGGCGGCTCGGCGCGAGCCCTTACCGAAGATCTGGAATTCCCACTGGCCCTTGGCCACCTCGGCGTTGATGCCTTCGTGGTTGATTCCGGCGGCGAGGCAGAGGTCGAGATGCTCCTCGACGATCTTGCGCGCGACGTCGCCGACCTTCGAATAGCCGACGCCCGTGTAGTAGGGACCCTGCGGGGCGGGATAGCCGCTGTCAGGGAAGCCGAGCGGTCGGCCGTTTTTGTAGAAGAAGTATTCCTGCTCGAAGCCGAACCAGGCGCCGGCATCGTCGAGAATTGTGGCGCGCTTGTTGGAGGCGTGTGGGGTGACGCCGTCGGGCATCATGACTTCGCACATGACCAGCACGCCGTTGGTGCGCGCGCCGTCCGGATACACGGCGACCGGCTTCAGCACGCAATCTGAGCTCTTGCCCTCGGCCTGCAGCGTGGAAGAACCGTCGAAGCCCCATAAAGGCAGCTCCTCGAGACTCGGGAAGGAGCTGTACTCTTTGATCTGCGTTTTGCCGCGCAAGTTGGGCACAGGCATGTATCCGTCGAGCCAAATGTACTCGAGCTTGTACTTCGTCATTGCTCAGTCTCTCCTAGTTTGACGACGCGAAGGCTTGGATCCTCGTGCTCGCGCGTGAACCTGATGCGGCCCCGGTGACGAGCGGCTGGGTCTCAATCGGCGCGGAACGGATGCAGGTCGCGTGGTGCATAGCGAGATCGCGAAAAGACAGACCTCGCGTTCGTCACCGACCATCCGACCTCCCCGCGCTTTTGGGGGTGAAACCCGTCCGGAACTCAGCGCTTCGCGCGGAACCGGTGGCGGCTGAATGAGTTCACCTTGGAGAGGGATGCTAGCTAAAGATGCAATTTCTGGCGTGCCCATAATGTGGGCATTTGCTGACCTTTAATTGTGCAGCGGTGACGTTTTGAATCGGATCCGACGACACAACATGAGATGATCCCTCTCCGGTGTCTCGGCGCTGGAAATGCAGCAACCCCAGAGCAAGATGAGAAAAGAAATGACCGCTGAACTGCATCGCCCCACGGCAAAAATCTACACGTTCCCCTCAGGCGGCCGTGCGCCTCCCGTGCGTTATCGCGAAAACCAGAAGTCATCGTCACGGCCTTCCACTTCGCGCACCGCGCAGGACGAGTGCCTGGCACGCGTCGAGTACGGCAGCTGTTGGTATCACGATGCCGCAGTCGTCGAAGAAGCCGAAGAGTCCTGGGAGCGCTAAATCGCGCGTTTCCGGAAATGTCCCCACGTGGCGCCATATGGGCGTCACGCTCCGCAAGGGGGGCGTCACGCCCCGAAGATGGACCACTGCATCCGCTTGCTGAGGCGCTCGAGGGCGAGCTGACCCAGCTGCGAGTTGCCCGAGGCATCGAGCCCCGGCGACCACACCGCGACGGATGCCTTCCCCGGGGCAACGGCCAGGATGCCGCCGCCGACACCGCTCTTCCCCGGCAGCCCGACGCGATACGCGAACTCCCCAGAGCCGTCGTAGTGCCCGCACGTCAGCATCAGCGCGTTGATGCGCCGCGCCCGCTCGGCCGTCACCACAGGCAGACCCGTGGCTGGGTGAATGCCATATTGCGCCAGGAACCTGCCGGACATGGCAAGTTGCCGGCATGACATGGCGATGGCGCAGTGGTGGAAGTAGACGCCTAATGTGTAGTCGATGGGATTCTCCAGCACGCCGAACGACTTCATGTAGTTGGCAAGCGCCACGTTGCGATAGCCGGTGCGTTGCTCCGATGCGGCCACCGCCGCATCGAAGATGATCGTGTCGTCGTCGGCTAGGTACCGCACGAAGCGCACGATCTCGCCCAGCGCCTCGCGCGGCAGGTGCCCCGACAGGATGACGTCGGTGACGGCGATTGCGCCGGCGTTGATGAAGGGGTTGCGCGGGATGCCCTGCTCGCGTTCGAGCTGAACGATGGAATTGAACGGGCTGCCCGATGGCTCGCGCCCGACGCGTTCCCACAGCCGGTTGCCCACTTTGCCGAGCGCCAGCGTCAGCGTGAACACCTTGGAGATGCTCTGGATCGAGAACGCCGTGTCGGCGTCCCCACCGGCCGCAACGTTGCCATCGGCATCGATGACGACGAGGCCGAACGACTTGGCATCGACGCGGGCGAGCTCCGGAATATAGCTCGCCACCTCGCCGCGCTCCGGCATTTGCCGCATCTCGTCGACGATGTCTTTGACGACGAGTTCGAGCTTCGACAATGCATTGGCTCCGGATGGCTGGACGCGCTTGCGGCGCGCGAAGATTGAGGATGCGTGAGCGGCACACAACTTGAAAGAGCGCCCGCCGCCGCAGAGGCAAAGCAGCGGCGGCGCGACGGTTCCATGCTAGCCTGTCCGCGACCTCTATATTTCGGGGGATCGCGATGGCGACCACTTTCGCCAGCGGCGAAGAAACCGGCGACAGGTGGTGGCAGAAGAATTCGGAGTGCGAAAGGGCCCTGCGCGAATTTTTGTGCGAGGCGACTCCACTCCGCTCATCTACGAGTCACTCATCTGGGACGGCGACAACAGCGAAGTGTCGCGCCGCGCCACCGCAAGGCGACGCTTGACGCTAAAATATCAGGGACGTCAAAGTAGCGCCGCCGCTGCAGCGCCCGAAATCCGATTTCCTGACGGCAACGGCATCCCAGCGCGAAAGTTGGATCCCTTGATCGCTCGCAACCGCAAGCTCATCAACAACCTGAGCGAGGCCTTCTGGGTCATTCCCGGCCTGATGGTTCTGGCTGGCGTTATCGCCGCCTATGTGTTCGTCAGGCTCGATCACATTAGTCCGCAGACGCAGCCGCTGCTCGAGGACGTCTGGCTCTACCGCGGCGGCCCGGCCGGCGCCCGCGCCGTGCTCGGCGCCATCGCCTCCTCCACCATCGCCGTCGCCGGCACGGTGTTCTCCATCACCATCGCCGCGCTGTCGCTGGCCTCGGGACAAATGGGCCCGCGGCTATTGCGCAACTTCACGCGCGATCGTGGCAATCAGCTGACCCTTGGCGCCTTCATCGGCACCTTCGTCTACGCGCTGATGGTACTGCGCACGGTGCGTTCACCGACCGAAGGCCAATTCGTTCCGCACCTGTCAGTGACCGTCGGCATCCTGCTCGCCTTTGTCTGTGTGGCAACGCTCGTCTGGTTCGTCGCCCACATGGCGCAGCGCATCAACGTCGATACCGTCATCGACCTTGTCAGCAGCGACGTCCATGCCGGCATCGATCGCATCACGGTGCAAGGGCGCCAGCCGCCCCTGCCTGCAGCCGAGTTCTGGCGTGACGCGGCGCCGATCATCGATCGCCGCAGCGGTTACCTGCAGCAGCTCGACGTGGACAGTCTCGCCGACTGGGTCTTTCAACACCACGTCGCGCTGCGGCTCTTGGTGCGACCGGGCGACTACGTGTTTCCCAACACACCGATCGCGGTGATCAAGCCGCGCGTCGAGGGCGCCGGCGATGCCATTCTCAAGTCCACGGCGCTCGGTGAGCAGCGTCGCGGCGATGTTGACCTCGACTATACCGTGGCTCAGCTCGTCGAGGTCGCCGTGCGGGCGCTGTCGAGCGGCATCAACGATCCGCAAACCGCCATAAGTGTTCTCGACCGACTCGGCTCGGCGCTGTGCAAGCTGTCGGGCGTGCAGCTGTCCAACGGCGTCGCGGCGCGTCACGACCGCCCGGTGCTCGTCGTGCCGGTTATCGACTACGATGGCCTCATCGACGCCATGCTGCAGATGATCCGCCAGAACGCCGTCGGCAAACCGCCCGTGCTTAACAAGATGCTGCAGGTGCTGACGTCGGTCGCCGCCTGCGAGCGCGATCCGGCGCGCATTGCGGCGCTGCGACGCCACGCCGACCGCGTGCTCGCCGATGCCGAGCGCAGCGTGCCCTCGCCCAGTGATCTCGACGAAGTGCGGCGCCACCACGCCCAGTTCGAGGCCGTGCTGAGCCAAGGTGCCCGCACCGCCTGACGGCCGGCAGCGGGCTACACGCGCGACATCTTCCAAAAGAGACGGCGCGATCCCACTTACCTCGGCACGGGATCGAGCCGTCCGTCGACGGCAAAGACATAACGAGACGCGGAGGCTCCGAGATGGTCGCAAAGCCCGTATTGGTTCCCGGCCCTGATCATCCGATCAGTATCGAGGCCACCGATGGCCGCGTCGTCGTCAACGCTGCGGGCCAGATCGTCGCCGACACGACCGCCGGCGTGACTGTGCGCGAGGCCGATTATCCGCCGGTGTATTACATCCCGCGGGCCGACATCGACATGGGCCGGCTGGAGCGCACGAAGCACGTGACCTACTGCCCGTACAAGGGCAAGTGCAACTACTTCAGCATCCCGGGCGGCGGCGAGCGTGCGACCAACGCCGCGTGGACCTACGAGGCGCCCCATGAGGCCGTGGCCCAAATCAAGGATCACATTGCCTTCTACCGCGATCGCGTCGACGGCATTGAGCGCACGCACCGCTGAGCAACTCCCAGACAACACACCGAGAACAACCGAGGAACACAGCGTAACTTTTGTTATGCTGGCATTGGAACGCCGCCCTTTCGGCCGGCGTTTCGGCGCCATGGAAATGGTCTCGGATCATCGACGCCCGGTGCTACAGGCGGATCTACCGCTCCGCACCAAACTCGTGTTGCTCCCTCCCAGGGCATGCGAGCTGGAGGCGGCCGACAAAAATACGCCGGTCGATGTACCGGCTCCGACAATCACGTACCCTGTCGCCCACCGACAATCGTCCTAGGCGAAGGAGGAAGCGATGATGCTCGACGGTCACCTAGACCCCCGTGTAGCGACCGGCCGCCTGTTCTCGACGATGATGGTGACGATCATCCTGCTCATGACGCTGGCCCTGGTCTCGCTCGGCCCGCAACCGAGCAATCAGGAAGTTTTTGGCGGGCGAACACCTTCGACGGCGCTTTTCCCCGCCGAGTAGCACGCAGGAACCGGCCACAGGCAATACTGCTGCTGCGCCTTCGACATGCGCCTCTCAGCCCACCTGCGCTAGCGCCTGCTTCAGGTCGGCGATGATGTCGTCCTTGTCTTCGATGCCGATCGATAGGCGCACGACGTCCGGGCCGGCACCCGCCGCCGTGCGCTGCTCGTCGGTCAACTGCCGGTGCGTCGTCGACGCCGGATGGATGACGAGGCTCTTCGTGTCGCCGATGTTGGCGAGATGGCTGAACAGCTTCAGCTCCGAGACGAAGGCAACGCCCGCCTCGTAACCGCCCTTGAGGCCGAAGGTGAACACGGCGCCGGCGCCCTTGGGATAAAGTCGCTTCTGGATGTCGTGGTATTTGCTCGACGGCAGCCCGGCGTACCCCACCCAGGCGACCTTGGAGTGCTTCTCCAGCCACTTGGCAACGGCGAGTGCATTCTCGCAATGACGCGCCATGCGCAACGGCAACGTCTCGCTCCCCGTTAGGATGAGGAAGGCGTTGAGCGGCGCGATCGCCGGGCCGAGGTCACGCAGACCCATGACGCGCGCGGCGATGGCGAAGGCGAAGTTGCCGAATGTCTCGTCGAGCTTCATGCCGTTGTAGGACGCGTTCGGCTCCACCAGCGTTTGGTAGCGGTGCTTGGCGCCCCGCCAATCGAAGGTGCCGCAATCGACGATGACGCCGCCGACCGAGTTACCGTGCCCGCCGATGAACTTGGTCAGCGAGTGCACGATGATGTCGGCGCCGTGCTCCTTCGGCTGACACAGGTACGGCGTCGCCAGCGTGTTATCGACGATGAACGGCACGCCCACCTTCTTGGCGATGGCGGCGATAGCCGGCAGATCGACGAGGACGCCGCCGGGGTTGGCGATCGACTCGCAGAAGATGGCCCGCGTCTTCGGCGTGATCGCCTTCTTGAAGGAGGCGGGATCGGTCGCGTCCGCCCAAGCGACGTTCCAATTGAACTTCTTGAACGAGTGATTGAACTGGTTGACGGAGCCGCCGTAGAGCTGGCGGCCGGCGACGAACTCATCGCCCGGCTCCAACAGCGTGTGGAAGACGAGGAACTGCGCCGCGTGCCCGGAGGCGACGGCGAGCGCCGCCGTGCCACCCTCGAGCGCGGCGATGCGCCCTTCGAGCGCCGCCTGCGTCGGGTTCATGATGCGCGTGTAGATGTTGCCGAACACCTCGAGACCGAACAGCGCGGCGGCGTGGTCGGCGTCGTTGAACACGTAGGAGGTGGTTTGATAGATCGGCGTCGCGCGGGCGCCGGTGGAGGCGTCGGGGGCAGAGCCCGCATGCACAGCGAGGGTCGCGAATTTCGGTGCTACCGCAGGGGTATCCGGCATCTCATCTCTCCCGCATCCTGAAGACGACGGACTAGGGAGGGGATGGCGTGGCGCAAGTCAACGGCAAAGGAAAAGGCGTCCGAAGCCCGGCGCGGACCCTGTTCGCGATCTGAGCGGCTCGTCCGTTCTCGTTGCCCGTGCGCGAACGGTTGGAGCCTCAGTCAGCCGAGGGCTAAGCCTTGGCGAAGCGTCCGGCGCGGCCGCACTTGAATTTGCGGATCTGCCAGTTTGGATTGCCTTCTGTCCACTTGGCCAGTTCCATCTGGCCATACATCATGCACTGCTGCGGAGTGACGGATTCTGCGGCAAAGGACAAATGCACGTCCTTGCATTTGGTCGGGTCTTGGATGAAGCAGACCATTGCGACGACTTCAATCATGGGACACCCCCAAGGTTCCTGCCGAATTCGCCCTTAAAGAAAGGGCCGGATCCGCCTTGGTCGCGTCCTCGTCGCTTCTTCTTGTTCTTGTCGTAAAACGTAAGGCCGAATCGGTGGTTGCTCAAGTTTCAATCATAGGCAGCAAGTGCCCAATTCCCGTACACGTACGTTAATTAGTGAATGTGTGTCCGGGAAACTCCCGAACCCGCGCCAACATTGGCCGATGAGCCCGGTCTGCGTGCCGCGCGGCCGCCCGGACTTAACATTCGCCTCATCCGCCCCGCCGCTTTTTTAAGCAAGCTATGTTGCGTCGCACAACTCCGTGGGCCCCTCAATGTGTGCTTGCGAGATCGATCGGCGATTGCGCGCCGCCCCCTACCCGCTACAACGGACAAAACATGCGCCAACCGGCCGCAGCTAAAGTTTCGATGACGCAGACATTCGATCCCATCCGCGCCCGCACCACGCTCTATTCGGGCTTCATCGAAGCCGCCGCTGAGCACGGCCGCGACAACGCCATTCTCGAGGACGCCGACGGCACGCCCCTCACCTATGGGCGCCTGACGCTCGCCAGTCTCGTGCTCGGCGGCCGCCTCAAGAAGATGACTCGCGCTGGCGAGAACGTCGGCCTCTTGCTGCCCAATGCAGTCGGCCTAGTCGTCACGCTGCTCGGCCTCAACGCCTACGATCGCGTCGCCGTCGTGCTCAATTTCACCTCCGGCAAGAAGGCCCTGACCTCAGCTATCCGCACCGCGCAACTGCGCACCGTGCTCACCTCGAAGCGCTTCGTCGAAGCCGGCAAGCTCGAGGAGCTCATCGAGGCGCTAGCCAAAGCCGAGTATGCGCCGGGCGCCAAGACACGCATCGTCTACCTCGAGGACGTGCGCGCCAGCATCGGCATCTTCGACAAGATCGCCGGGGCGTTGCGCGCCGCACTCGCCAAATACACCTACCGGGCGGCACCCGAGAAAGCCGACAAGCCCGCCGTCATCCTCTTCACCTCGGGGACCGAAGGAGCGCCCAAAGGCGTCGTGCTCACCAATGCCAACTTGCTCGCCAACGCGCGGCAGTCGATTGCCCACCTCAGCGGGGTGCTGGTACCGAGCGATATTCTGCTCAATCCCCTGCCGATGTTTCATTCCTTCGGCCTGACGGCGGGAACGCTCGTTCCGCTGCTCGCCGGCGTAAAATGCGCGCTGTACCCAAGCCCCCTGCACTATCGCCAGGTGCCGAAATTTCTCGAGAAGGTGAAGGCGACCTGGATCGTTGCCACCGACACCTTCCTCGCCGGATATGCACGCGCGGCGGAGCCCGGTCAGCTCGACAGCCTGCGCTATGCGGTGGCCGGTGCGGAGAAGGTCAAGCAGCCGACGCGTGAGTTGTGGGACAACTCGGGCGCCGTGCTGCTCGAAGGATATGGCGTCACCGAAACGTCACCCGTCCTCGCCTGCAACCTGCCCGACAGCAATCGCTACGGCGCCGTCGGCCGGCTGCTGCCGGGCATCGAAGCTCGCCTCGATCCGGTCCCCGGCCTCAGCGAGGGTAAGCGGCTGTTCGTGCGCGGCCCCAACGTCATGGCCGGCTACCTGCTGCCGGACAATCCCGGCGTCGTCGTCGCGCCCGAAGGCGGCTGGCACGACACCGGCGACATCGTCACCATGGACGATGGCTTCATCAGCATCCGCGGGCGCGCCAAGCGCTTTGCCAAACTGGGCGGCGAGATGGTCTCGCTGGTTGCCATCGAGACGCTCGCCTGCGGCCTATGGACCGACGCCCAGCACGTCGTCTTGAGCTTCCCGGACCCGCGCAAGGGCGAGCAATTGCTGCTCGTCACCGACAAGGCCGCCGCCAGCAAGGACGACTTGCTCGCCTACGCCCGCAGCGAAGGCTTTCCCGATCTGTGGGTGCCGAAGGAAATTCTCGTCGTTGCCGCCGTGCCGGTGCTCGCCTCCGGCAAAATTGACCTGCAGGCGACCGTCGAGATGGCGCGCCAGGCCCGCCCCGCCTTGTAAATTTTCGGCTGCTTCGCAATGCGCAAAATTGCCTCGCGCGCAAGTGGGCGTGGCCTAGCCACAACGCCAATACGAGATCGCGAGTTACCCCTTCGCCAGGCCTTGACCGTAGGGCCGCGCTCTTACATGGATGATTGCCATAAGGCGGCTTGTATCGCGGGCTGCCCGAGGGACGCCAAGACTTTTACACACCTTGAAAGAGTGCGAATAGCCATGTCGACGACCACGACGCCCGAGCGCGTTGAGGGTACGAACGTTGTGGTGTTGCAGGCGCCGACGCTTCATTGGGCACTGAAGCGGACGCTGCTTGGCATCGTCATCCTGTTCGTGACAATCGCGGCCGCAGCGAGCCTTCTGTACGCCTCGATCGACCCCGAAGAGGAAAGCCGTCCGGCGTACTCGGCACCGGCCAGCGCCGACCCTGCCTATTCCTCCACACCCCGTCCGGTGCACGTCGAAGCTGCGCGCCGCGTCTAGTACAAGACTGGACAGAGGCAGCAAAAAGAGCGCAGGTCTAGAGCCTCACTTTTCTCCTAATTGGCTATGATGCACTGCGCGGTCGGCTCCGCGTTGCGGTTCACCGCTGGTTAGGGGCTAGGCTCTAGTGGTGCTCGATGCGTTTCGTGATGCTCGCCCGCAATCCGCAGCTGTACTCGCACGTGCGACTGTGCGAGGCGGCGCGCGCGCGCGGCCACACCATCGACGTGGTCAACACGCTCCACGTCCACATGAACATCACGTCGAACCAGCCGGTGCTGCGCTACAACGGTCGCCGCTTGCCGATTTACGACGCCGTCATCCCGCGCATCGGCGCCTCCATCACGCACTATGGCCTCGCCGTTTTGCGGCAGTTCGAGATGCAGGGCGTTTATCCGCTCAATGAGAGCGTCGCCATCGGCCGCTCGCGCGACAAACTGCGCGCGCTGCAACTGCTGGCGCGCGAGGGGATCGGCCTTCCCGTCACCGCCTTCGCGCACGGGCCACGCAAAGCCGAGGACGTTATCAAGGAGGTCGGCGGCGTGCCCGTCGTCATCAAACTCCTCGAAGGCACGCAAGGCATGGGCGTCATCCTGGCCGAGACCGAGGGCTCGGCCAAGTCGATCATCGAGGCGTTCAGCGCCGCCAACGTCAACATCATGGTGCAGGAGTTCATCCGTGAGGCGAACGGCTCGGACATCCGTGCCCTGGTCGTCGGCGGAGAAGTTGTTGCCGCCACCAAGCGCATTGGCCGCCCGGGGGAGTTCCGCGCCAACCTGCATCGCGGCGGCACCGCGGTAAGGGTGGAGCTGACTAACGAGGAGCGGCAGATCGCCTCGCGCGCCGCGACGGCGCTCGGCCTCAACGTCAGCGGTGTCGACATGGTGCGCTCCAGCCACGGCCCGCTGATCATGGAGGTCAACTCTTCACCCGGCCTGGAAGGCATCGAAGGCGCCACCGGCATCGACATTGCCAGCCTGATCATCGGCTTTCTCGAGCAGAACGCCTCCTACGGGAAGACCGAGACCAAGGGCGTTGGTTGAGTTGCCGCGGCGCCTGTTTGCGGCGCAAAACAGAATATTAGGGCTTTGAAGTCACAGCCGTGGGAACTTCGAATGGCGCCTTGATCGCACCCTAACGTCTCACATATCATTGACTTAGGGTCCAGGGCATACTTGGCGCCCGAAAGTCAGCTCAAGGGACGTCGACGAATGACGGAACAGCAAAAGCACTTTCCGGAATTCTACGTCACAGCCCCTCAGCCCTGCCCCTATCTCCCTGGCCGCCAAGAGCGCAAGCTTTTCACCCACCTGACGCACGAGAAGCCATCGGGACTGATCGACAATCTTTTGCGCGGCGGCTTCCGGCGCAGCCAGAACATCGCCTACATGCCCTACTGCGAGGGCTGCCAGGCGTGCGTGTCGGTGCGCGTCGTCATCGACGAGTTCGTCATTGGCCGCTCGATGCGCCGAGTCAAAGACCAGGCCAAGTGCCTCGAAGCGCGCCGCGTGCCGCCCGAGCCGACATCCGAGCAGTTCGCCCTCTTCCGCCGCTACATCGACGCGCGCCATTCCGATGGCGGCATGGCCGACATGACCGTGCTCGACTACGCCATGATGGTCGAGGACAGCGTCATCAACACGTTCGTTACCGAGTACCGCCAGAAGCCCGACAACGCGCTCGACTCCAATCCCGACAACTGGCCGCTGAAGGCGGTGGCGCTGTGCGATCTGCTCTCCGACGGCATCTCGATGGTCTACAGCTTCTACGACCCGACTATCGACCAGATGAGCTTGGGCACCTTCATGATCCTCGAGCACGTCGAATATGCGAGGAAGCTCGGGCTGCCGTATCTTTACCTTGGCTATTGGATCAACGGCTCGCGCAAGATGAACTACAAGATGCGCTTCCAGCCGCAGGAGCAGCTCGGCCCCAACGGCTGGGTCCGCAAGTAGCCCCTCTAGGCAGTGCTTGTGGCGGCTATTGCGCCAGGGCGGCGTCGAGCTTGGAAAACATGTACTTCCACTTGGCCGTCTGCGTATCGACCAGCGTCTGCATGCGCGTCTTGAGGTCGGTGAGCAGCGCGCAGTCGGGGGTCGGGGCGTCGGCCCCCTCCTGCCCCAGCGTCGAGATGTCGGCCAATAGCCGCTCTGAGTCCTGATCGTAGACGGCGATCTTGTCGTCGCGCACGAACGGCGCCGCCTCCTTAAGGAAGGCGTCGTGGCTCCAGCCGCGCTTGTCCTTCAGTTGACGCAGCTTCTCCTGGAAGGCCGGCTTGTTCTGCAGGTTGAGGTCGCGCAGGGCGCCGGCGGCGTCATCGACCACAGCCTCGAAATCGGCTTTGGCGCAGACTGGCGCTCCCGGTGCCGCGGGCTGGGCAGGTGCGACGAGATCGGATGGGGCCCATGGTGCTGCAGGCGGCGCCGAGGCGCCCGGTTCCTTCGGCAACGGCTGATCTCGCTTGGCGGCTGCCGCCGGAGCGTTGGGCGCCGCGGGCTGGGCTGGAGTTGCAGGTGCGGCAGGCGCCACCGGGTCCCATGAGGGGTCCGGCGCCGCAGGTGGCGACGCCTGGCCCAGAGCACCGCCGCTCCCGCCGGCCACCATGCCGATCGCGAGCAGCGCCCCCCTAAGCCAGCGTCTGTTCCCCATCCCGTCCATCGACAAGTCCTAGCGGGCGGAAATGGCGCGAGCAAGCACGCGGGGCTGCCACTGCTATCATGCCGGTCCTATACGGTGTCCGATGCCACCTAATTCAAGCAAATGCCGTATGCTTAATTTGCTGGGCGCCACTTAAAACGGGACCAACAATTTCCACCGTACGGTGTCCATCCGGTGCGCAACAGCCGCGCCATCGGACGGCTGCCGTGATAGATTCCGGCGGTCGAATATCGACAGCGGCAGGGAAGGCTTTCCGATGGACATCACCTCTCTGATTATCCAACTCATCAGCGGCGCGGTCGGCGGCAACGCTGCCAACAGCGCGAAGGACACAGGGCTTGGCACGCTCGGCAACACCATCGCCGGCGCGCTCGGCGGCGGTGTGGGTGGTCAGATCCTCAACGCCGTCCTCGGCCTCGGCGGTACTGCCGCTGCATCCGGCCTCGACATCGGCACCATCATTTCGGCATTTGCGACGGGCGGCATATCCGGCGGCATCACGGCATTGGTGATCGGCTACCTGAAGTCCAAGCTCGCCACGTAACGCCAGCGGCCCATCAAGTCCTCAAGCTCTGCGGGCTGCAGGCCACTTTTATGGTTTTGTGCCTTTTCCGGGAACGACAACCTGCGCGTGGCGTGGGTGCCATGCGAACGACCGCCGCTGACTGTCAGGGCGCATCGCGAGGTTTCCGGGAAGCCCCGCCCCGCCGACCGTTCGACATTGAGCTCAAGTTAACCGACATGCAGTCGCCCGAGCCGCAGGCGGCAAACGCTAAGCTGCTGACTGAGAAGTCGCCCGTCACGCCTCCTTTGTCGCCGTGTTTCCTATCGCTCATCGCCAGTCGTCGTAAGCGATCACCGAGCATCCGGCAGCGCGCGGACCATCAAGCGCCGAGCACAATCATGTGAAGCGGCCGCGACGTGATCCACGTCAACGTGATTGGTACGTGACCGCGCACACATCCACATGTTGGGCAGGGATTGGCGCACAGGCGCCATCCAAAAACATGGAGGAAATCCTTATGAGAACTTGGAGCAAGCCGCAGGTTCGCGAGCAGGAAGTCGGTCTCGAAGTGACGAGCTACATGCCGGCTGAGATCGATATCGTCTAGTCGCTTAATCTAGTCGCCTCCCTGCCTTACGGGCGGCATCCCTTGCCGCCCGCCTTCCCCTCATCGCGCAGCACGTCTCGCTTCAGCGAGCGGCTTCGCGCGCCCCCAAGGAGAAAACAGACATGATGCGTAAGCTTTCAATCGCCGCAGCTCTTGCTACCGCGCTCGTAGGCCTTCCCGCGCTCGCCGAAACGACCACGACGGCCCCGACCGCTACCGAAACTAAGCCGGCCGCACGCGGCGCCCTCTTTACCGAGAAGCAAGCCCGCGCCCACCTCATCCACCTGGGCTACACCGACGTGTCCAATCTGAGGAAGGACGAGAACGGCGTGTGGCATGGCTCTGCCACGAAGGACGGCAAGACGCTGACCGTCGCCGTCAACGTAAAGGGCGGCCCCGCCAACTAACCAGATGCACTGTGATCCCATCGCCGACGGCGTCCGCCATCGCGGGCGCCGTTTGCATTTCAGCTCTCGGCGCGAGGTTCAATTGGGCCCCCAGAGAGCAGTTCGGAGATCCAGGACGTGGAGGGGTACCGTTCGAGGATCGTCAGCACGGCGATGGCGAGCGGCACGCCCATGAACGCTCCCAAAATTCCCCACAGCAGCGCGGCGACGAAGACCGCGAACACGACGAGAAACGGAGAGATTGAGAGAGCGCTTCCTGACAAGCGCGGCTCGAGATAGCTGCCGATCAGGAACTGTATGAGGCTGACACCGGCAAAGATGAGAGCTGCGGCCTCCCACGATTGAAATTGCACGATGGCGAAAAGCGCCGGCAGCACCGTTGCAATGAACGGCCCGATGAAGGGGATGAAGTTGAGCACGAACGCGAGAAGACCCCAGGCCTTCGCCAGCTCGATCCCCAGCGCCCAGCACAGCAGCCCCACCATCAGGCCGGTCGCAACGCTGGCGATCGTCCGTATCACCGCATAGCGGCGGAATTTCTCGGCGATGAGTTTGCTGGCTCGCAACATGCGCGAAGCGAATTCCTCGGGGCACGCCGTCTGCAGCTTGACCTTGACGTCCCTCACCTCGAGCAGTCCCAACATCATGAAGACGAGAACCAGCATGCTGAAGGCGACCAGCCAACGTACGATCGCCGCAAGCTCTTGTGCCAGGGCGGACGAGCCACGCGACGTCGAACCTCTCGAGGAAATGCCGACCACGAAGATGCCTGGCTTTCGAGCCATTGCGTCAGAAGTCCGTAGGATTCCTGCAGGTGCGCCGCGTTGACGATCATCCAGCGGCCAACTTGGCCGATGCCCCAGACGCTCAGCGCCAGCAGTGCGCCCAGTGCGACCATGGTCAACAGCAGCGTGACAGCCAGAGCGACGAGTTGCCGCAGTCGCTCCTCGAGCCATTTCTGCACCGGCCACACCACCGCAACCGCAAACAATGAAACCGCGGCGGGCGCAAACACGGAGCGAGCGAGATAGAGCACCGCCAAGGCCAGAACGGATGCGCAAATGATCGGCGCGCTGCGGCCACTTCCTGACACGATCGTCACTTCTTTCCGGCCTCTAAGTCTGTTGTCGCATCTATTTTGGGTGATGCTCGCGGCTTTCCGGGCTCGCCTCGCACGTCGATGCGTTCGGGCGCGAGCAACCTCAGACAGTTGTCGGCGCCGATTTCCAAAGTGTGTATGTAGAAGTAGGTGTCTGCATCGTTCAGCGCCTCCATGATCGGCGACGGCGCCGAGACGATGACGAGACCGCCGCACTCACCGATCCAATCGATGTGCCGGTGGCCGTGCATCAAGACGCACCGCTTGGCCATCGGCTGCAAACCGCGCAGGAACCAGTTGCCGTTGACCAGGGTCGTGCCGACGCGCTCCGACAGGACCTTCGCCGCGCGCGGATACTCGATGGGATGGTGGTGTGCCCCGATGAGCCAGCATGCCCTGGGGTATTGTGCGAAAGCGATGTCGATCGCCTTTGCCTGTGCCGCCGAAACCATCCCCAGCGCATTGGTGAACGAGAAGTACGAGTCCGAGTTGGAGTTGAGAAGGATGATGCCCAGGCCATCCTCGCCGTCCGGAGGCAGCACCATGGGGAAGACTTCGTCCCACCGATCGGACGCCGAGTTCGAGAAGTAGGGCCGTCCCGTCGCGGCAAATTTCGTCAAGTCGGCGGCGTGCGGCTGAAGCGCTTCGGCTAGGCTGGCGCCGATCTTTTGCGCCGATCGGTCGACGACGCGAACGCGCGACCCCTGGATCGTGTTGATGGCGGACAAGGTGCGTATCTTGCGTAGCCGGCTGTTAGGACCGATGGACAGATCGAGCCGCGCGGGATTGGCGCGATCCACGATGTTGACGTCGTGATTGCCCGGCAGCAAAAGCACGCGCTCGGCGATAGCCGGGTGATCCGCCAGCGCATCGAGGAACTCGGCCCACTCGCCGGAGCGGCCGGCGTCCGTCGCGTCGCCGGAAATCAGCACCGCATCGAGCGGCGTCGCGGCGTTGATCCCTTCGAGCAAGGCCAGCAGCCGGCGAAACCGCGCGTCGCCCTGCGGACCCGACCTGCCACTCTCGATCCGGAATCCATAACGCTCGCCGACGACGTGGATATCGGACAAGTGGGCAATGCGCCAAGTGCGGGCACCGGCCGTCGGCTTGGGAAAGCCCTTGAGATCCCTCGGCGGAGCCATCGTCGCATCGGCGAGCCCCCATACGAGGCCGGCGACGGCGAGGTAGGCGCTAACGACAACCACCGTGTTGGCGAGAGCTACCCAAGTGAGTTCCCACGGCGACAGAAAATCGCTCACCCCGCCGATCCAGCGCGTCGACGGCCAAGTCATGATCGCCACCAGTAGGGCCAGCGCGCTGATGAGGAGGCCCGCTACGGCCGCGGCCCAGGAGCGAAGGCGTTCGCGCCGGCGCGGCACGGCGTCCTCCGGCAGGATTCGTTCGGCCAGATGACGGAGTGCTTCGCGGCTGAACGTGTAGGCCGGCTCGATCGCGACCGCGTTCAAAGACCAGAAATTGCTCTCCGCAAGACGGAATATCCTCCTGCCGAACAGCCAGCCGAGAGTGGCGACGGCCAACAAGATTGCTATCGGCACGATGCCGAAAAGCGGTGAGGTTATTTTCGCGGCAAACTTCGCGACCCACGCGGAGGCTGCCAGGGGGGCGAGCCCGACGATCACGGCCGGCACGATAAACAGGATGAGCCAAGCGGTGATCAGCTTGGTAAAGCTGATCTCGCCAAGAAGGCTGCCCGCCATCGAGAGAAGTGAGTGCGTTTTGGTGCTCGACGCATCGTCTTCGACGTCGCCGTCCCGAGGATCCACCAACGGCTTCATGCGCCCAATCCTCAAGTCGTCC
Source organism: Hyphomicrobium sp. (assembly GCA_036559705.1). Lineage (GTDB taxonomy): Bacteria > Pseudomonadota > Alphaproteobacteria > Rhizobiales > Hyphomicrobiaceae > Hyphomicrobium_A. Next base: position 29,353 of record DATBSP010000094.1, on the reverse strand, counting down.
GCGGTTGCCGCGCTTGTTCACCAGCGCCGTCGGGGAGCGCCGCTCACTGCATAGGCTGCGGCTCCGGAAAACTCCAGGTTCCGTCGAGAATCTCCGCGCGCGGGCGGTAGAGCCGCACCGTGTAATTCCAGCCCTTCATGATGGGCAGGCAATTGGGGATCTTGCCGTCGCACCCGCCGAACTGGATGGCAATCGAGCCGTCCTCGCTCCGCTTCGTCGTGATGTTGTTGACCGAATAAACATTGAACTTGTTCGGCTCGAAATAGCCCTTGGCGTCATACAGGCTGACCGACCAGAAGCCGTCAACGGGCACATCCTTGACATCGAGCTTGTAGATCGTGGTGCCGTCGTTCTTCGCTGGCGTGACATTGAGATAGGTGGCGTCCTTGTCGGGGTTGCCACCCCAGCCCGCGGCGGTTCCGATCAAGTGCCGAACGGGATCGACCTCATCCTTGGTGCCGAACGCCTTCTTGAAGTCCGGCATCGTCGTGGCGAGCACGAGGAGCGCATCGCGCACCGTCTTCTGGCTTGCCGGATCCCAGCGCGGTACCTCGAACACGCCGGGACTGGCCTGCTCGACCTTGATCGCGTCCTGCAGGGCATGGACCTGCTTCAGGTCTTCTGGATCGTTCGGATCGACGAGAGTGCGGATGGGGGTCGCGACATAGCGGGTACCGACCTTCTCTTTGTCGAGTGTGTATGAGCCCGCGCCGTAGTAGACGCCGGGCACATAGTGATCCTCGTTGATCACCTGCATGGACATGAAGCGCTTGCCCGCGTCGGGCAGCGTGATCATCACCGGCCCGACATCGAGGTCGAACACGGCGGCCGAGTAGAGCGTGTCGCGGTTGAGGCGGATGACCGCCTGGTTGTCGATGGCCGCCGGCTCGCGGCGGTGGAAGAACTTTCCGAATGCGCCGTCCTTGACCATGTTGCCCATGTACAGATCGGACTCGGCGCGGATGAAGTTGTCGACGGTAACGGGTTTCGCGGCGCCGGCTTGCGCTGCAGGCTGGTCCTCCGCGAACGCTGTCAAACCGGCCGACGTCAGCAGAGCTGTGGCACACGCCAGTGCGAAACAGCTTCTCATTTTGACCCCTCTCAATCACTGCGTTATTGGCGTCGGGTCATCTGCACCGCGCTAGTTTGCTTTCTCCATCGGTGGCTTTTTCCAAGAGCCGTCGAGCGCTGCTTCCTTCGGCCAGTACAGACGCATCGCAATGAAGAAGGGACCTTTGGGCGCAGGCAACCAGTTCGGCTCCTTGTCCTTGCCCGGCGACTCGTTCTGCACATAGAACGTCAGGCCGCCGTCGGCGTCCTTCACGAACTGCGGCAACATCGGCGAATTGAGCAGGTACCGATTGATCGGATTGGCCACGAGCAGGCTCTGGGGCAGATCATACATCGTCAGCGACCAGAATGCGTTGACCGGCGGGAGCTGACCAGCCACGAAGTGCACGGTGTAGCGGTTGGCGCCGTCGAGCTTTTGACCCGCGGCATCGATGGCATAGGCCGGATACATCGCCTCCTGCTTGGAGTTGCCGTAGATGCCGAGCACGGCGCCGGCCATGCGATAGAGGTAGTTGTTCTTCAGGTACTCGCGCGTGCCGAAGAGCTGGCCCGAGGTGACCGTTCCCGCGTCGATCTCTTTCTTCACGCTAGCGAGATCGGCCCAGGCGTCAGCCACACCCTGCTCGATGGCGGTCTTGATCTCGGGCGGGAGCGAGTTCGGGTCGAAGGTCTTTCCCGCGCCAACCCCGATCTTGGCGAAGCGCGCCATGAGGTCGGTCTCCGAAGGAACCGTTGGGGTGAACTGTAGGATGAAGTTCAGGATATTGAAGAACTCGAGCGACTTGCGCTCGTCGGCAGCGTTCAGCGGCTTGATGAAGTCTATGGCCGGCGCGGCTGCCGGCGGGGGCTGGCCGAGAAATGCCGATAATGGCTGCGCCTTGTAACCTGCCTGGATCTTCTTGACGTTGTCGATATCCGCTGGATTGAAGAGCTGCGTGCGGTACGCGGCGAGTGCAAGCTCGGTCTCCGAGCGGATCACCTCCTTTACGCCCTTCGGCGTTTCACCCTTCCAGCCGGGCCCGGCGATGACGAAGCTGCCGCCATCGTTGCCGGTGGCGCGGCTGCCGATGTAGGCGAAGTTGAACGTGTACGCGTCGATGAGTTGGACACCGAAGTAACGATCCTTTTCGATCGGCGGCACCGTCAGCACCATCGGCTCGGCGCGCAGGTCCATGCCAAGCATCGAGTAGGGAGTATCCGAGTTGGGCGTTTGGACCGCCGTATCGGCCGGCGTGTAAACACGCGGGACGTTCGCTATCTGGTTCCAGGGCGCCTTGTACTCGGGGTTTTTGCTGTCGACGAAGTAGGCGTATTGGATGCGGTAGTTATCGACCATCGGGAAGCCGTAGATGTAGGCCTCCTTGGCAATGGCGCGGGCTTCATCCGGTGTAATGGATTGAGCGCTGGCGTTTGCCGGCGCCAGCATGACGAGGCTGACGGCGGCGGCCAGAAGAGTTCCGTGCCTCAGTGCTTGGTGTGCCATGGCATCCTCGTGGAGCGGCGGCAGTTTGTCGGGTCCCGTCAGTATCGGCCCACCGCTAGCAGCAAGCAGCCCCCCAATTGGGAAATCACAATGCAATGTTACGGGTCGTGCCACAGGGCGACAATCCGAGTGAGAGAGAACCCGCAAACAGCGCCATATTGACTGCCATCGCCATCGCGTCGGCCGGAAAAATTCCATGCGTGAAGACGTTGGTGCCGGCCAACAACGCCAGTGCAAGAGCTGTAGCCGAACGCATTCCGCCCCGTAGCGTCATTGCCGCTATCGGCACAGCAGCGAACAGCAAGAACGCAAGAGTCAGTGTTACGTACGGCAGCAGCGGATCAAACCTCAAAGCCACGAGAGCCGCCAACGCCAATGCCAGCGGCTGGCCCCAGACGACGGCTATCCAAAGGCGACCCCACATGGCCGAGCCGGTGCCACGCTCGCGCCTGCGGATGAGCCAGATGTTCACGCCGGTCGCGCATATGGCGCACAGCGCCAGACCCAACGCGCCGTAGATCAGCCGGATGCGAAAGCCCGCGAACGGCGTACCACTCTGCATGCGCCTTTGAGCTGCACAATATTTGTATACTTTTTTCGGAAATATTCCTAGTGCTACGCGACCACACAGCGCCCTTCATCAGCGTTGCAAAGAATGGGAAATTTTGCCGGACGCGCGGAGGGGCGAGAGCGGACATTGCAGCGGAGAAGCACTCGACCTTGAATTAGCACCGCTTGTCGGTGCTCGCCTGTTTGACGGCCTTGAGCTGACGCAGGGCGGAATCCCGCCGAGCTTGGTCATTTTCTAAGATGTGCTCGCTGCGGTTCGCGGTTTGTCGCATCAGGCGCACCGCTTCCTGGCCAAGCTGATCGCAGCTGAAGCCGACATAGTCGCCATAGCCGAGCGATTGGCGCTCCGAGACGACGGCGCACCCGCTGAGTATGAGGCATAGTGCAACAATTGCAGAGGCGCCGCGCACCGCAAGTCCTCCCTGCAAAGATAACGGATCATGGGGCCCGGCGGTTCCTGGGTCTGCAGCAAGCGAGGAACGTCAAGAGTGCGTCGCGGGTTATCCATCGAACGCGCGATGGAGAATTCCGATGCCCCTTTTTCTTTTGCCCTATTTCTACCTACAGCTGGCCATGACGAGTGGCGCCAACCTGTGGACGGTCAGGCCAAACTCGGACGAGTGACGGTGCGGTGCGTGGCATGACGCAGAAAAAACGGAAGCGGCTCTCGAAGCGCGGAGACGCACGCGACAAAAGCTGGGTGCCCGGCCAGAAGGGTCAGGGCGGCGAGGGATTGAGTGACGGATACGGTGGCAGTGCCGGAGTAGGAACCGGCGCCTCCGGCCCAGATTCGACGGCGAAGGCGGACAGCCCTTCGCTGCCGTCGCGCGAGAGGATCGCCAAGGTCCTGCGCTGAATCGAGTGCGCCTCCTTGAATTTCGGTCACTCCCAGGTGGTCGCCCGTCGACCGGCACGATGAGCTTGGCCGTTGGTCGCCCCTAAACGGCGACAATCTTGCCAAGACGAGCGCACATTCAAGAGCAACATGATCGTGACGGGCTGACGAAACGATTCGAGGGACGGAATAGTGAGAATTCCTCGGGCGCTACTTGGTCGCACACGTCGAACCGACTTGGTTCGACGCCGCGTTCCCGAGTTGTTCAGGCTTCTCATTGTAATGATGTTACTGCCCGTCCCCGTGCTCGCCCAAGAACGCACCAGTGCGTGGCAAACACAAACGATCCCGCAGGCGCCGTCTCCGCTCCCCGCCGTTCCTCCCCCGGCAGCTGCGCCGCCGCGGCAACTGACCGTATTCGAGCAACAGGCGGCGGCAACGATCAAGATCACCAACGAGTTTCGTCGCAGGAATGGCCTTCCGGCGTTCGGCGAGGATCCGGTCTGCTCAGCAGCGGCCTTCGATCACGCTCAAGACATGGCCAGACGAAGTTATTTCGATCACTTCGGACCCGATGGCAGCTCACCGACCAAGCGCTACCAACGGCGCAATACCACTCAGCAACGCGTAATCAGAGTTACTGAAAACATCGCCAGAGGGAACGGGACCACGCCTGAGAGTGCGCTCCGAATGTGGCTCGACTCCTCAGGCCACCGCAAACATCTGGTCGGAACGGAAATGAACCATATTGGTGTCGGTGTTGCCAACGGCTCCTGCTTCTTTGGACCCTGCACCTACTTCGTCCAATGTTTCTCGCGCTGGCCCTGACGGGGTGCGAAAGCCGGCCAATCGGCGCTGAAATCGATGCCTCTACACTTTCCGGCGACTACCAACCCCAACATTGTCGGGTGTCGCTTTTCCCAGATGTTAAGCGAAGTCGGGCAACTGTCGATCCAGCCACGAGAATCGATGCTGCCATGCGACGCCGAAGCTTCCTGAAAGCCACCGTACTTGCGCCGGCAGCCGTAGTCATCGGCGCCGCGCCCGGACTAGGCGCGGACGATGCGCAACCTCTCGCCGACCTCTCCAGCAAATTGGACGCCACGCTTTTTTCGTCTGATGGCCTCGCCGTTCCGCTTCCGACGGGCGCGACGCCGTCACCCTTAGCTGACGGACTCGACCGCACGCTCGTTCTCGGCGGCGGCGGCACCTACTATCTCGCCTGGTACTGCGGCTTCTTCCACGGACTGTTCGAGCACCGCATCGATGCGCCGTCACTGGCCGACATGATCGTCGGGACGTCGGCCGGGTCGTACGCCGGCTCGTCGATGGCGAGCGGACACTTCCAGCGCATGCGCGCCGAGTTCGACTTCTTCGGGTATTTTCCGGGCCTCTTTGCCCGCGCGGCGCCGGTGAGCGAGGCCAATGCCAGCCAGCAGCGGGCACAGAAGATAAACGCCGCCGCCACCGACGGCTCGCTGGCCACCCGGCGGATGATCGGGCATGCGGCACTAGCGGCGGACAATCAAGTGAACGGTCCCACGGCAGAGCGTCTGGCGGCGTTCCTCACCGGCGACAGCAAGACGAGCTGGCCCGCGGCGAAGATGCACACGACGGCCGTCGATTGTTACACCGGCGAGCGCGTTGTCGTTTCCAAGGCTGCCGCGGAGAAGAACGGCATCCCCCTCGCTCATGCGGCGGCGGCAAGCTCATCCCTGCCGGGGATCATTGGGCCAACGCTGCTCGGTCAGCGATACTGCATGGACGGCGGCATGTGCTCCAATCCGGCGCACGTCGATCTCGTGGCCGGCTCGAAGCGTGCGTTGATCGTCACCCTGAACGACGGGCTGAAGCCGCCGTTCCTCACCGGGATCCCGCATCCTATCGCCGAAAATATCCGCCAGGCCGAAGCGACGGGCACAAAGACGCTGTGGATCAAGGCAGATCCGCCGGACGTCAATCTGCTCGATCCGCATCAGATCCTTCCAGCCATTCGCACCGGATACGATCGCGCAACGCGGGAAGCCGCCGGCATTAAAGCCTTCTGGTCCTAGCACCTGCGCCACGTAATTGGACGTGCTGCCGGCCGCGCAGCAGCGCGACCAGAGACGGTCGCGCTGCTCAGTGGTTTCGCGGTGTCATCGCGTGAGGTACCACGTGACGAAGCGCGTCAGCAGTCCAAACGGGGGACGCAGGGCGCCCGTCATGTTCCAACGGCTCTGCTCGAAGACGCCCTTTGCGTGGCTCAGCGACTTGAAGCCTTCGACGCCGTGGTAGGCACCCATGCCGCTGGCGCCGACACCGCCGAACGGCAGGTCGTCCTGCGCGTAGTGCAGCAGCGTGTCGTTGATCGTCACGTTGCCGGACGTCGTACGCTCCAGCACCTTGCGGCGATCCTCGCCGTTGCCGCCGAAATAGTAGAGTGCCAGCGGCCGTTCCCCGGCATTGATGTGCGCGATGGCGTCGTCGATCTTCCGGTACGGCACGATCGGCAGCACTGGTCCGAAGATCTCCTCGTTCAGGATGCCCATATCGCCGGTCGCTCCGAGAACCACGGTCGGCGCCAGCGTATGCGGGCGGTTTCGCGCAGTTTCCGGGTTGACGCCAACCTTGATCACGCGTGCGCCTTTGGCGCGCGCTTCGTCGAGAAGCCGGTGCAGCCGGTCGTAGTGCCGCGCATTGATCACCGACGTGAAGTTGTCGCTCGCGGGGCCTTCGGGATAGAGCGCGCGCACCGCCGCGTCGTACGCCGCGACGAATGCTTCGACGTCATCTTCGGGGACGAGCGCGTAGTCGGGCGCGACGCAAACCTGTCCGCCGTTGGCGAGCTTGCCGAAGGCGATGCTTGACGCGGCGCGCTTGAGCGAGAAACCCTTCTCCACCACGACAGGCGATTTTCCGCCGAGCTCGAGCGTAACCGGAACGAGGTTGGCGCTGGCGGCCTTCATCACCGCCTTGCCGACCGGGGTCGAGCCGGTGAAGACGAGGTGATCGAAAGGCAGGCCCGAGAACGCGGCGCCGACATCCGCGCCCCCCGTCACGACGGCGACCTGCTCCTCGGGGAAAATCCCGGCCAGCATCCGCGCCAGCAATTCCGTCGTCGCGGGCGTCATCTCGGACGGCTTGATCATGGCGCGGTTACCGGCCGCGATCGCCGTGGCGAGCGGCATGAGCGAGAGCCCGATGGGGAAGTTCCACGGCGACATGATGCCAACGACGCCGAGGGGCTGGTACACGACGCGCGAACGGCCGGGGAGGAAGTGCATTTCCACGTGGCGCTTCTGCGGACGCATCCACGCCTTCAAGTTGCTGCGCAGATAATTGATGCCCTGCACGAGAGCCATGCCCTCGAGGATCGCCGTCTCCTTGGCGGAACGGCCCTCGAAGTCGACGTCGAGCGTCTTGGCGAACTCGGGCAGGTGCACCCGCACCGCTTTCTTGAGCTTGGCCAGGTCGGCCATACGGGCGGCGAACGTGGGCGTGCCATCGCGCAGGAAGGCGGTGCGCTGGCGGGCGAGGATGTCGGTCAGGCCGCTCCGGACCGGAGCGACTTCGGTGCCGGGGGCGAACTTGGCCGTGGGGACATGGGCATTCATGGCTTGATCTCCTATGTTGACAGTGACAACTTGCGAGGTCACATATAGGGCACGCGTGTTGACACTGTCAACATATGTTTTCGCTGTAAACATCACGAAGTCGCGAGGCCGGAAATGCACGAAAAGAGCGAGCGCCCCTACCATCACGGCGACCTCAGGCGCGTCGTCCTCGAGACGGCGCAGGAGATGCTGCGTGAGGACAAGGGTTGGCAGTTCACGCTGCGGGAGGTGGCGCGCCGGGCCGGCGTCAGCCATGCCGCGCCCTACAAGCATTTTCCGGACAAGAGCGCGCTGCTGGCCGAACTCGCAATGCTCGGCTTCAATGAGCTTCGCGAGCAGTTCTCTGGCGCGACCGAGCGGCCGCTTCGATCCGCACGAGCGGAATTCATAGCGGCGGCCAAGGCCTACATTCACTTTGGCACGACCAATCCCTCCCTCTACAGGCTGATGTTCAGTGCCGACGTTGACAAGAGAGCCTTCCCAAATCTGAATGAGGCTGGCGCTGCTGCGTTCGCGGAGCTGCTCGGCATCCTCGAGCGCGGCCAGCAGAGCGGCGCGTTCAAAAAGCAACCGGTGCGCAGCCAGGCTGCAGCCGCATGGTCACTCGTGCACGGTTTCACGCTGCTTGCGATCGACGGTCAGCTGCTGCCCGAAAAGGTCGGCGCGAAGCCGATCGACGCTGTGCTCACAGCCATGCTTGAAGGCTTGGAATGCTGACGGCAGGAACCCCGATGGCACCCCGATTGCCGATCGGCAGCGCTCAATTCCAACCTCATTACAAATCAATACTCAGCGTTTGCACGCCGACCCAATCGCGCAGCTCCGACCACGACAGCGCAAAGGTGCGCCTGGCGACGACCTTGCCCGCTGAGGCCGGCCCTACAGGTCCGCTTTGGGCCAGCAGCGGACTCTGCGGAAGTCCTTGAATTTTGTCAGCTTCGGCCCGCGTCTCTTGCCGCCTTGGTGCGGTCATCTGCGGACGGCACCCTGTCTGGAGTGGGTTTGCCGATAAGGGGTGGTTATGGCGCGGGTGCGAACTTGGCGCGGCATGCCGTTCGCTGGCGTCTGCCTGACGCTCGCTTTGCTGGCGTGGAGCGTTGGTCTCGAAGCTCAAGCAGCGGATGATCTAGATGCGCTAGACGCTAAGATCAGTGAGCTCCAGCTCGCGGGCAAATACGCCGACGTCCTCCCGCTCGCAGAGCGCTATGTGGCGGAGAGCAAGGCTCGGTTCGGCGAGGCGAGCTTGGAGCATGCGGCAGCTCTCGACAGGTTGGCTCAGACCTATTTCGCCCAGTCGAGCTTTGATGCTGCCGAGCCGATCTATCTGCGAGTCCTGGTAATCCGCGAAAAGGTTCTGGGTCAACGACATGAAGATGTGCTCTCGACGCTCGGCATGCTCAGCAACGTCTATCGCTCGACGCGCCGACCGCATCTGGCCGAGCCGCTCCTCAAACGGATACTCGCCGAACAGGAGCAGGCGGCGGAGCCTGATCAAGCGTCGATCGCCGCGACTTTGCAAGGGCTCGCCGAAGTCGACGCTGACTTGAAACGCTATGGCGAGGCCGAGGCGCATATCCGCCGTGCGCTCGCCCTGTTCGAGACACCCGGAGCGAACCCCACCCAAGTCGCCGAGCTCCTTGGCGTGCTCGCGCAAATCGAGCGCAGGCAAGGGAGCCTCGAGGAGGCGGCGTCAACCTTGCAGCGTGCGATCGCCCTGCATGAGATGGCCATTCAAGCGAAAGACGCCGGAATTCTGGAGCAAGCAGCACACATCCAGGCTCTGGCGCAGATGGCTGCGCTTGCGCTGGAGATGAACCACTTGGATGTTGCGGACGAGATGGCGGAGCGGATCGCCGTCTTGAGCGAGAAGATGCTCGGCCCTGACCATCCCGTCGTCGCGGGCGCACTCGAAGCCGTCGCGAATTCCTATGAACGTCAGGGCCGCCTCGTAGAGGCCGAAGCGAGGCGCAAGCGGGCGATCGACATCTACGAGCGGGCTTATGGCAAGGATCATATCGATATCGCGCTTTCGCTGCAGAGGCTTGGCAAGCTTTACGCCCAGCAGTACCGCTTCGACGACGCGATGCAGCTAATGCAGAGGGGTTTGACAATCGCAGAGTCGACCCTTGGGCCAGAGCACCCAGCCCTCTTCGATCATCTCGCCAGCCTGGGCGAGCTCTACGTGACCGTGAAGAATTGGGGTGCCGCTGAGCCTTTGATGACGCGTGCTCTGTCCAACCTGGACAAGGCGCAGGGTCTCGACCCCATCGACTCCGGTGTTCAGACGATTCGGATTCTCCGAGACCTCGGCTATTTGCACGCTCTGCAAGGCCGTCAGGAGGATGCCCGGCGGTACCTCGAGCGCGCGCTCGCGACCAGCGAGCGGGTCCTCGGCCCCGATCACGAGGCGACCGCCGAAACCTTGAGCGCGCTCGCTGCGCACGCGTTGGCCCAGGACCATCTCGACGAGGCCGAGAAACATTTCGAGCGCGCCCTGCCCCTCAGCGAGAAGGCCGATCGAAACGGTCGCGGCCACGCCAACAACCTTGCCGGTCTGGGCATGCTTCATTTCAAGCGGCAGGATTGGGGAAAGGCGCACGCCGCTATGCAGTCCGCCACGGCGATCTTCATCGCGCTCGAACAGCGCGGCGACGGAGGGGCCACGGCTGGCGTCCGGGAGGATGCTAGCCGGCCGGTTGAGTATGAGGAGTTCTTTCTGTCACAGGCCGTCGCCGCGTATCGATTGGCGGCAATCGACACCGAGCACGCGGACGCCCTAGGTGAGGAGGCATTCGAGCTGGCGCAACGGACGCAAAGCTCGCAAGCGGCCGCGGCGCTCAGCCAGATGGCTGCGCGCTTTGCCTCCGGCACGGGCGCCCTTTCCGCCCTCATGCGCGAGCGTCAAGATCTCGTTGGCGAGTGGCGTGCTGTGGATGCGCACCTCACGGCCGCGCTCACCACGCCGCCGGACCAGAGGGATGCCGTGAGCCAGAAGGCTTTGCGCGCGCGTCTCGCAGAGGTCGCGCGCCGCATCGATTTGCTCGATGGGCGCCTCGCCAAGGAGTTTCCCGAATATGCCGCCCTCACCAGTCCCAAGCCTCTGTCCATAGAGGCGACACAGAACGTGCTTGCCCCGAATGAGGTCCTGATCTTCGTGGCGAGCCTCGCTAAACAGAGCTTGGTTTGGGTCATTGGCAGGGATACCGCGCACCTGGTTCTCGTACCCGTGGGCACGGACGAGTTGGCGCGCGACGTCGCGGCGCTGCGCTGCGGACTCGACGAAGCGGCCTGGGAGATCACGGGCAGCCTAAGCTGTAAATCCTTATTGGGAATTTCCTGGAAAGCACCCGGGCCGCTTCCCTTCGATCTCTCGCGAGCGCACGCCCTCTACAGCGCGCTCCTCGCGCCGCTGAAGGACATGATCGAAGGCAAACAGCTCTTGATTGCGGCCGTAGGTCCGCTCGCCACTTTGCCGTTTTCCGTGCTCGTGACCGAACGGCCGGCGGCCCCCATCCCGCACGCCGCAAACCGCTACGCCGAAGCGGCCTGGCTCTCGAGGGGTCATGCGGTAACGACGCTTCCGTCGGTTGCGAGTCTCTCCTCGCTGCGTCTCGCCGCCAAGCCAAGCCTCGCGGCGAAGCCGTTCATCGGCTTCGGAAACCCGCTCCTCTCAGGTCGCGACGATGCCGATCGCAGGGCCTGGGACAAGGAAAGCTGCCCCAAGGATATCGCAAAGGAGCCCCTGCACGTGGCCGGGTTGCCGGACGGCCTCGCGAAGCTGTTCAGGGGCAACCTCGCCGACACCCAAGTGCTCCGCCGGCAAGATCCCCTGCCTGAGACCGCCGACGAGCTGTGCGCAGTGGCGGGCGAACTCGCGGCCGAGGAGCGCGACGTCAATCTCGGCTCACGGGCGACTGAAAGCGCCGTGAAGGCTCTGAACGAGAAAGGCGCGCTCGCAACCTACAAGACTGTCCACTTTGCAACTCACGGACTGCTCGCGGGGGAGACGGAAAGCGTGGGAGGCGGGGCGGAGCCGTCACTCCTGCTAACGCCACCCGACGCCCCGACAAGTGCGGACGACGGCCTCTTGACCGCGAGTGAGATCGCGCAATTGAAACTAGACGCGGACTGGATCGTGCTCTCGGCATGCAATACGGCGGGCGGTGAGAAGGGCGGCGCGGAAGCGCTCTCTGGTCTCGCCCGCGCGTTCTTCTACGCAGGCGCCCGTGCGTTGCTCGTCTCTCACTGGTATGTCGACAGCGACGCGGCGGTCAAACTCGTGACGCAAGCCTTCGCCGAGCTGAGACGCCATCCGGCTATCGGTCGCGCCGAAGCCATGCGCCGCGCCATGCTGACCGTCATGAACGACACATCTCGTCCGGCGCGTTGGACGCCAGCCGCCCACCCTTCGGTCTGGGCTCCCTTCGTCGTTGTCGGGGAGGGCGGAGCAACGCGGTAGCTGACAGAAAAGCGATCAATCTTGTGCGCAGCCGTACGACCGGATCGGATACAAGCGTCAGCTTTGGGGTCAGAAGCTAACTATCTCTCAGTGGCCGCGCGGGGTGCGCTCCGTGCCAGAAGCGGACGTTCGTCCTAGCGAGTGATCCGTACGCGGGAAGTATTCCCGGCCGACGTTTCAAAATGTTCATACATTTGGCCGGGAGAAATTCCCGCGCATTTGATCCCTGGTCGATTTGCGTCTCTCGACGCTCGCAACTCCGTCGCGCGCCGCTAGAGTGTTCGCTGACCGCGAACCAGGACCGAGTATGCGCCGACCCGCGAAGATCATCTCCGTGAACATCCGACTTACCAGGGAAGAGGCCCACGATATCGATGATGCACGCTCCCTGCAGAAGCCTCTGGTCACTCGATCCGCCATGGTGAAACAGCTTGTCCGCGAGGCACTTGCGGCGCGTCGCGCATCGAGGATGCTGAAAACGGACGAACGAGAACCATAAGCGCAGACTGAATGCGCGGCCGCGATATTGAAGGCCGGGCGCGGCAGCGACCGGCCTTTACCGCTCAGTTGATCAACTTCAGCAGCTCCGCTCCCGCGGGCGAGCTGAGCTCCTTTTCATCGATAGTGCCGTCGTCGTCCGGGTTTGCGGCTTTGAACTTGGCTTCCACTACGGCTGCATACTCCTTCGGATCGAGCGTGGCATCGGCATCGGGATCCGCGGCCTTGAGCGCAGCTTCGTCGAGACGACCGGATAGCTCTTTGGCGTCGAGCGTGCCGTCTTTGTCGGGATCAAGAGTCCCAAACACCTTCGTCGCTCCGGCCTGCGCCTCGGCCAAGTCTATGGTGCCATCGTTGTCGGGATCCAATGCCTTCAACGCGGCGGCCGTGTCAGCTATTGCCATCGAAGCGGACAGTCCCAGAAGAAGGGCAGCAACGAGCGGGCGCGAGTATCTCATCTTCACATCCTCCAACACGCGCATCGATCATGCGCACGGGGGCACCTTTACACGCGCAGGCGAGGGGGAAGCTGTGGTTAATCGTACCGGGAATTTTTCCCGGGAGTTCCAGTATGAACCCGCGCAATCGATTTCAGCGTGCTCGCGCGCACGAACATAGTGCCGCAACGTGCGCCAGCGAACGCATTGCAGCGCATGCTGTTTGCAACTGTGTATTCGGGGCAGTCACTCGGAGCTACGTCAGCCACCGTGCAATCGCGGCACCGACTCCTAAAAGGCAAAACGTTAGCAGGGCAAATAGAAGAACCGTCTCGGACGCTTGACGTATGCCAGCACTCATGGGCTTCACCATACAAACTATCGAAGGCCGAACCCACTTGGCATAACCCGGCGATTATGAACCGCAGCTGAGGGGGGAGGCGATGGTGATCGAGGCTTGGTTCCCGTTCAAGCAGACGTACACAAATCCGCAAGCACATCGACTCCCCTTCTGGCGTGGGTGCGAGCCGACTCTCTGAGCCGCAAAGATGCTGCGCTAGATCAGAGTGTTCTAGGAACCCCTATGGCGCCGCGACGGCATTCCAACGCTGACCGGTTCCAATGAGCAAGTCGTGCCGCCGCGTCGTAAGTCGTATCGAGGAAGCTGAGGAGAGCCTGGTCGGGGTCGGGGGCGTTTCTCACAACACTGTAGGGCAGGAGGAACTCTCCCGCCTTCGGATCAAAAAAGGCCTCCGACGGCGCGACCGGCTGAGCTGAAAACCCCTCTGGCGTTGGATAGGCATACGAATAGAAGGCGGGGTAGTCGACCGGTCCGCCCCCTGGCCAGAAGCCTGCGGAGCTGACTTCGTGAGAATAGGCTTCGCGCGTTACCGCATCCGGCAAACCCGGTATCCCGCCCGGGTGCCTCGGCGCGGGGCGCCCCGAAAATCGCGTTACTGCAAGATCGAAGCTGCCCCAGAAGAGATGAACCGGGCTGACCTTGCCCAGATACGCCGTGCGAAAATACTTGAGCACCCGGTCTATCTGCACCAGCGCCCGCCAAAACCGGGTCACTGCGTCCGCATCATAAGACCCATGCGTAAGGTCCCTTTCGAAGGGGACCGCATCGGCAACTTCGTTCGGCATGCCGTTGATCTTCGTTCGAACGCCCAGCTCGCCCGTCAATGCGAGGAAGCGGTTGTAGAACTCCGCAACCGTCATAGGCGCCAATGCGAACGTCCGTCGGGAACCGTCCGTCACGGTCCCGATCAGTTCCTGACTTACGAAATCAAAGTCGAACTGGGCGCCTCGGTTGCCGACCGGGATCAGGGACGTGGTCAGCCCGCGCGCGGTCACATAAAGCGTGGCATGCCATCCATGGTTGATCCATGGCGTGCGCCGAAGGCGATACTTGCCAACAATCTGCGTCCAGAGATGCAGCGTGGCGCAGGACTCTTTCCAGGGTTCGAACGGAATGTCGGGCCAGTCCTTAGACATGTTCCGCCATCTCCACGTCGCGCTGCGGCGTCATTCTTTGGAGCCAGAATGCATCGCCCCAGCGTGAGCACGCAACGATAGCAGATCGACTTGACGCCGGATCTACCAGGCAGAGCCAAAACGTTAACGAAGGCCGGAAGCCGGCATGCTGATGCCCATGCCGAGGAGCCATCTTGCGGTCACTAGGTTTCCGCGACATTCCTGCGTCGAGCGAGAGCGCTGGCGACCACGCCGAAAATCGCTAGTATAAAACGGCGTTGGGGAGCAACACGTGAACCAGGTGGTCCGACCTTTTTTGCCTTTTGTGGTCGCCATCCTCGCTGCGGGCGCTTGCCAAAGCATGGCGCTGGCCGAGGATGCGCCGCTCCTGCCCGTCTCGGTTACCCACCCGCTGACCGAACACATCACCACGTGGGACGAATATTCGGGTCGTTTCGTCGCCGTGAAGTCGGTCGAGGTTCGCCCACGTGTGTCGGGCTTCATCGACAAGGTGAACTTCGTTGACGGGGCTACCGTCAAACAGGGTGATCTCCTTTTCACGATCGACCAGCGCCCGTTCGCCATCGCCGTGGAGAGCGCAAAGGCCGAGGTTGCTCGCGCCGCCGCTCAGGTAAAGGTGACGGCCGCCGATGTCGAGCGTGCCAAGCCACTTGTCGGAACGAACGCTATCTCTGGGCGCGACTATGATCAGCGGGCGGCCAATCTTGCCGTTGCGCAGGCGCAGCTGCAGGTTGCGCAGGCCGCAGAAAAGTCGGCCCAGCTCAACTTCGAATGGACCGAAGTCAGGGCGCCGATCGCCGGCCGTATCTCGGACAAAAAGGTCAATGAGGGCAACCTCGTCAACGGCGGCTCGGGCACCACGACGTTGATGGCGACGATCGTCTCGCTCGATCCCATCCAGTTCCTATTCGAGGTGTCGGAGGGCGACTATCTGCGCTACACGCGCGCCAGTCTTTCCGGGGCGCGTCAGTCTTCGCGCGATGTCAGCAATCCCGTGCGCATACGGCTCGCCGATGAGACGGAGTGGACGCACGTCGGCAAAATGGATTTTGTCGACAACCAGCTCGATGCGCGGACGGGTACGATCCGCGGCCGGGCCGTCATCGACAACAAGCAGCTATTGTTCACGCCGGGGGTGTTCGGGCGCATCCATCTATTTGCAGGCGAGGTCGACGCCATACTCATTCCCGATCGCGCGGTGATCGCCGACCAGACGCGCAAGATCGTCTTTACAATCGACGCCAATGACACGGTCGTACCAAAGCCTGTCGTGCTCGGACCGATGCACGAGGGCATGCGTGTGGTCCTAAGCGGGCTCAATGCGAGCGATCGTATCGTCGTCGACGGGATCGCCAATCCGTCTGTGCGGCCAGGCGTGAAGGTCAAACCGGAACCGGCCGACCCTAAAGCTGCAAGCAACTGAGCCAGGGCGGTCGAGCGTAATGCGTTTTCCCCACTTCTTCATCGACCGGCCGATCTTTGCAGCGGTCGTGTCGATCATCATCCTCATCATCGGCGCCATCGCACAGCGCACCCTGCCGATTGCCGAATATCCAGAGATTGCACCTCCGACCGTAAACATCGCGGCGACCTATCCGGGCGCCTCGGCGCAGATCATCTCCGAAACGGTGGCGACGCCCATCGAGCAGGAGGTCAACGGCGTCGACGACATGCTCTATATCGTCTCGCAATCGACCGGCGACGGTCGGCTCTCCATCAACGTCGTGTTCAAGCCGGGCGTCAACATCGATCAGGCGCAGGTGCTGGTGCAAAATCGCGTCTCCGTCGCCGAGCCGCGGCTTCCCGAGGACGTGCGCCGACTCGGTATCTCGGTGCGCAAGGCCTCGCCCGACCTGATGATGGTCGTGCATATGACGTCGCCGGACGGCAGCCGTGATCAGCAATACATCTCCAACTACGCGACGCTCTATGTGCGCGACGTGCTGTTGCGCCTCGACGGCGTAGGCAACATCAATATCTTCGGCGCGCGCGACTATTCGATGCGCGCCTGGCTCGACCCCGCGAAAGTGGCGAACGTGGGCCTCACGGCGGGCGAGGTTGTCGCCGCCTTGCGCGCGGCCAACCTGCAGGTGGCGGCGGGATCGATCAACCAGCCGCCAGCGACATCGCCAGGCGCATTCGAGCTGTCGGTGCAAACCCTGGGTCGGCTCACCTCTCCCGCCCAATTCGAGGACATCGTCGTCAAGGCCGGCGAGGACGGGTCGGTGGTGCGCGTGCGCGACATCGCACGCGTCGAGCTCGGCTCGCAGGACTATACGGTCAACGCCTACCTCAACAACAAGATCGCCACGGCGCTGGTCATCTTCCAGCGGCCGGGATCGAACGCCCTGGCGACTGCCAGCGCGATCCGCGGCGAGATGGATCGGCTGGCGAAGGATTTCCCGCCGGGCATCGCCTACTCGGTTGTTTACAATCCCACCGACTTCATCCAGTCGTCCGTCGACGCCGTGGTGCACACGCTTTTTGAAGCCGTGCTGCTGGTGGTCGTGGTCGTCATCCTCTTCCTGCAGACCTGGCGCGCCGCAATCATTCCTATCGTCGCAATTCCCGTGTCGCTGATCGGAACCTTCGCGGTCATGGCGGCGGTGGGCATCTCGTTCAACACGCTTTCGCTGTTCGGCCTCGTGTTGGCCATCGGTATCGTCGTCGACGATGCCATCGTCGTGGTCGAGAACGTCGAGCGCTATCTGCGCCAGGGCATGACCCCGCGCGAGGCTGCGCACAAGACGATGGACGACGTCGGCAGCGCGCTCGTCGCCATCTCGTTGGTACTCATCGCAGTATTTTTGCCGACTGCATTCATCGCCGGCCTGCAGGGCTCGTTCTATCGTCAGTTCGCGATCACGATTGCCGCATCAACAGCAATTTCAGCGATCGTTTCTCTCACACTTTCACCAGCACTGGCGGCGCTGCTGCTGAAGCCGCACGACGAGCACGCTGGGGAAAAGAAGGGTGTTCTGACAACCCTCATGGCGCCCGTGCGCTGGTTCTTTGCCGGCTTCAACTGGGCGTTCGAGCGCCTGTCCAACGCTTACGGAGCGATGACCGCGCGTTTCGTCCGCCTCGGTGCAATCTTCCTCATCATCTATGGCGGCCTGCTTGGCCTCACCTACTATCGCCTCGCCACCACGCCGACGGGACTCATTCCTCAGCTCGACCGCACCTACTTCATCGCCGCCTTTCAGTTGCCGCCCGGTTCGACACTAACCCGCACCGACGAGGTCGTGCGCAAGGCGGGCGACATCATGCTCACCCGCCCAGGCGTGGAGGCAGCGGTAGCGTTTGTCGGCTTCGACGGCGCAACCTTCACCAACGCCCCCAACACGGGCGTCATCTTCGTTCGCTTGAAGTCCTTCGAGGAGCGCGGACACCAGGGCCTTACCAAGGACGGCATCCTGGCCGACCTGCGCCGAGAGATGGGAAAGCTGCGCCAAGCCTTCGTCTTCGTTCTCGAGCCGCCGTCGGTCCCCGGCATCGGTACGGGTGGAGGGTTGCAAGGCTACGTGCAGGATCGCGCCGGGCGTGGCTTGCCGGCACTCGAGCAGGCCGCATGGGCTGTCGCCGGCACGGCCGGACACACGCCCGGCTTCACGCAGGCATTCACGCTCTTCAATACGCGGACCCCACAGATCTACGCCGACATCGATCGAACCAAAGCCGAGCAGCTCGGCGTGCCGATCTCGCGCGTGTTCGACACGCTGTCGGTCTACATGGGCTCGGCGTTTGTCAACGATTTCAATATTCTGGGTCGCACGTATCGTGTGACGGCGCAGGCCGATAACGCTTTCCGCCTGACCTTGCGTGACGTCGCTAACCTGAAAACGCGCAATGTCACCGGCGAGATGGTGCCTATCGGCTCCGTGGCCACGTTCTCCGACACTACGGGCCCCTATCGCGTGCCGCGCTATAACTTGTACCCCGCAGCCGAAGTGCAGATGTCGCTGGCGCGGGGCTTCTCGTCGGGTCAGGGGCTCGCAGCAGTCGAAAAAATCGCCGCAGAGAAATTGCCCTCCGGCTTCGGTTTCGAATGGACGGAAATTGCGCTGCAGGAAAAGCTCGCCGGCAACACGGCGATGACGGCATTCGTCTTGGCCGTCGTCTTCGTCTTTCTTCTTCTGGCCGCTCTCTATGAAAGCTGGCTCTTGCCGCTGGCGGTTATCCTCATCGTCCCGATGTGCATTCTGGCCGCCATGATCGGCGTCAACCTCCGCGGACTCGATCGCAATATTCTTGTCGAGATCGGACTCGTCGTGCTCGTCGGGCTTGCGGCCAAAAACGCAATCTTGATCGTCGAGTTCGCCAAGCAAGCAGAAGAGCAGGGCATGTCGCGCTTCGATGCGGCCGTCGCCGCCGCACGCACTCGCTTACGACCGATCGTGATGACGTCGCTGGCGTTCATTCTCGGCGTGCTGCCGTTGGCCGTGGCGGTGGGTGCCGGCGCCGAGATGCGCCAGTCATTGGGCACTGCGGTGTTCTTCGGCATGCTGGGCGTGACGCTGTTCGGCCTCGTCTTCACACCGATATTCTATGTTCTCTCCCGCAGAGTGGCGTCCATACGCGAAGTAGCTCCGACTGCTGGTGGGGCGACGGCTTCCGGTCCAGACAGTTCCCCCGAGGGCCTGGCAGCTAGCACGACTGGAACGCCGGGTTCCGCAGCCTCTTGAGCCGCGAGGGGCCGCATGCAGCGTTCTAGCGTGCGATGTCTCCGCTACTGCACGCAACGCGCTCAATACTAGAACGCCAGCTAAACTGACCTAAGCCGCAACCGACTACGAGGGCAGGAAGCGGCCGCGAACCCCATTGTACCGGGCGGCGAAGGGTGTCAGCGTGTGCAAATGATCAGCAAATCATTCGTCCCGTTCGGCGGGGTCCATGGCTGGCTCGCAGATTTGACGGTTTCGCGGAGGGTTGGGGCCGCGAAAGCCGGGTTCGTGAAGACCGTATTCGTGGTTGAGAGTTATTACGTTGCGGAGCCAGATGAGCGCCGCGCCATGACGGCCATTCGAGCGCACGCCGAGGCCGGCAAGGATGCCCCCCTGACTGCGCGACGGTCATTGTCGCGCAAAGAGATCGACGGACTTGGCTTGAAGCCGGGACAGGTGAAGGCAGCATAACCCCTCACCGCAGCCGCCACTATCGTCGCCTTGAGATGCCTAGTCCAACACTTACCGAGCTTGCTTCTGAATGGCCTCTGCCATCAGTCGCCCCAACTCCTGGGCCTGGAGAGCATACGTTTGCATCTGGCTCTGGGTGTAGTGGGTCTGTAAGGCAATCACGTCCTGGATGTCCTTGGCGTTGGTGAGTGAGCTCGCCAGAGCAAATCCAGCGTCGGCGTTCTGCTTGGCAAAACGCACGGCGCGGTCTTGGACGGACTTGAACCCAGAAGTCATCTCGTTCGGAGGTAGCGCGCCCCACCACATCCCCATGGCCTGCGTCATGGCGTTCATAAACTGCCCGTACGCTGCGCTAGCCTGCTCGACATTTTTCTCGGCGATATCGCGGAACTGCTGCGGGATATCGAAGGGCTGGTTGTTTGCCATTTGCTCCACTTTGGTTCTGAAGTCTTGTGCCTCACGCATTGGTTGCGCCTAACTGTGCAATAACTCGCTCTCTCGAGCAATCCGCTCAAATGCTTCTGTGATTGTCTTGATACGGTAAAGCTGCTCGCCGCCTTCCAACGGAAGCACCCGCATGATCTTGTAAGAACGCGCCGAGGCCGGAACGCCGGTCTTCGAGGGCACAAAGTCGACCATCTGGCCGATCCTGAACTTCTGATTGGATGCTGTCCGTCCATTCATTATGCCGTCTCCATTGTCGGACTCAGTGAAGTCCATTGGACTGCGAGGGATGAGGTTTCGGCGATGAAGCGCACAGAGAAGGGCTTCAGATGATGCGAACTCACCGCTGCTCACTCGGGTGGCAATCAAGCCGAATAGCGATGGGCGATAGGTAAAGCGAATGTGGGCTCGGTCAGGGCGGCCGCAATACTTACCGATTCATCGAGCTCAAGCATCCGCTGCCCAAGACGCATTAACTCAGCGATGCTCGACGCTACTCCTGCTTCCATTTGTGCACGTGAGGCTGGGTCAGTGTCGCGGCGCGCGAGCAATCTCTGCACGTCTTGAATGGCCTTTTCAGCTACGCGAAATTCGTCACCGATCCGGCGCTGCTCGACGAGTAGAGGTCCGATTTCCATGTGTAGAGTGCCTTTCTCGGTGCGTGCATTGATCCTCAACGCACGAGATGTGCATCGACTGGGGGAGGCAATGCCCGCTGGGCTGGGACGGGCTCGATGCTGCGTGAGGTATTCAGAGTACCACAGCTCCACCCACGGACCTAACTCTCGCTAATTGGCGCCAGCGGCGGTCGCGGCAGTAGCGCAAAGGGTGAGCTTTGGTGCCCGATCGGCGCCTCGTCCGCGACGGAATGACTGGACCCCCTTACCGGCGACTGGTACGGGTCAATCATGACAGGAAAACCGATCGCTCAACTTCTGCCGAGCAAGCCGCGCCCTCAGTGGATCGTTCCGCTGGTGACCGCCTTGGTCTTTGTGGCCGCCATCCTCGTGCTCTACTAGGGCTCTCGGACGTTCGTCAATCTTGTGGCCAGCTCGCTGCGTCGCGCCGCCGCCTAGGCGCGGTCAACCCCGGCTTCAGGCCGGACCACTCGTTGATGACGACTGTTTTTTGGGGCACCGTTTTGCGGGTTACCCCGTATTCCTGCTATTGCTTTTTTGTCCGAATGAATATCTTTGCCCTGCGCCACCATTCCTCGTGCCCGTGGAATGGCCCCCTCCCTCCGGGCCACGTGGCGCCTGTTGGGGACGCTGATCCTCCCCCCGGATCAGCGTCCTTTTCTCTCGCGAGAAGCCGACCCATGGCCGCCTCCCAAGCCCACGCGTCTGAGCTGCTGCATTTCACTACTGCCGTCGAAACTGCCGTCGAATCTTTCGATTCACCGGAAGCGGAGCTCGACGCGCTCCATCATGTCACGCTGCCGGCCTGCCACATCGCTGTACTGGGATCATCGGCCTTACTGTTGGCGAGCGCTGCTCGCCGGGCGCCGTCTTCTCTGCCGCATATCCCCCGAGAGCCCCCGCCCTCTTTGTTGTCCCGTGGCGCCGAATCAAGATGGAGTAGTCGGGATGCAGGAGGCACCCCATGAACCGGCTCGAACAGCTCATCGCCAGAGAAATCACCGACCTGATGACTCTGCGCGTGCTCATCAAAGACGGGAGGGCAATTCCCCGCAATGGGCCCCGCATTGACACCTTTCCGCGTCACCAAGCAAGGGAGCTTGCCCAAGTCGAGGCCGAGTTGGCGGAGCTGGGCGTCAACGTAGATGAGCTGGAATGAGCGTCGCGCAGGGCCTGGTCCCGGGCCGGTATTTAGGGTTACCCCGGCGTCTGACCTTCCGATTTTCACCAAAGTGAATATTTTCCGCGCCGCGCCACCATTCCTCCTCCCTGGGGAATGCCCTCCTCCCTCTGGGTTCTGTGGCGGCAGGACGCTGATCCTCCCCCCGGATCAGCGTCCTTTCTCTTTCGATCGAGCGGCCTTTGCAGGAAGTGGAGAGTCGCTGGCGCGATCACGAGGTGCCAAAGCTGCAGCGACCCGATGCGCCAGCTCGGTCGGCACAACGCAAACCACCTCCGCATTTGGACGGCACAACTCGCAAATCCCTGGAACGTCCTTTTGCGGTCTGAAGTACCACCCGTCCAGAAACGGAATGCATCCGAAGGCTTCGTCCATCGCGCCGGGTCATCCCCTCAGGCGCAGATTGCGGGAGAGCCCGAGAATTGCCCATCCCCGAAGCGGGGGAGATTTGCGGGATCAAGTGAAAGCGGATGGCTTGCGCAATAGCGGGCGTGGACTAGGCGCATCAACCACTTTCATGGCATGTGTCTGTCGTAGAAGCGCGACCGAAATGACCCGACTAGCCACTCGGAGTACGCGGCCATGCTGTTCATGCTAACCACTCGACCCAAGGCGGGGGTGACGCGGGAACAACTGGTTGAACACCTTACCCGTCGACTGCACCCTTCCACGTGGGATTTGATCCGGCACGGCGTGCTATCACACGTCCTTTACAAGATAGGCGAGGAGCCGGGTTTTTTTGCGGTGCTCAGCGCGCCGACCCTCGAAGAAGCCAGAGCAACCGTCGAGCGGGGTGCTGAAAGGCTTGAGGTGTTTGATTTAGACATTGTGCCAGTCAATCAGTTTCCACACTTTGCTTCATAGGTGATCTCCGCGTGTGCTCGAAGCCGCGGCCGAAACTTAGCTGATACCAGTGCCGGCACCCAAACCAGGGGTGCCGAGCCGCGAAATCTCCCCCAAATCGGGGATAGCAACCTTCGACCAACCCATCAAAGCTGCGTAAGGCGCCTCGGTGCCCGCGGCATCGTTGTGGGAAGGTTACGGATGACGGGGCAGCTGCGCAAAGCCCTAAAAGCGCGGCAGAAGGCGCGCCGTGAATTTGAAAAAGCCTCGCGCATCCTTCAGGACGTCCTTAATCGGGAAATGCGCGGTGAAGCCGTAGAGAAGGAGGTTGAGGCTGCGCTGCTCGCGGTCATTGAAGCCGGCAATCGCATGGAGCGGGCGCGCCAACGGAGGTGAACTTTGGGCGCCTTAGTGCTTCGGCACGCCATCGACGGACCTGACGGTTCTACTCCGGTTGGAACGGCCGGCGCCGAGCTCCAATACGCACACCACCATCCACGTGGTTATGGATCGATAACGTGCGTGGCCATTGACATCCTCTGCCCGATATCGCTAGCCCGTCTCACCTGGAATTTGGGGGAGACAGAAATGCCGCGCGCGACCGCCGCGATTGCGGCAGCAATAGTCGGAACGGCCTTGGCAGTCGGCATGTTCAGCGCCGGCATGGCTAACGCGGAAGACGACAAGCACTGGTACTTCGACGTCGAGAACGAATCCAACGACACCGTGATCGAACTCCGCACGCAGGAAGACGGCGAGTGGAGCGAGAACTGGCTTTCCAACCGCATCGAGCCCGGCGACAAGATCAAGCTCGACTTCGAGACGGATGAAGGCCAGTGCGAGGTGCGCACGCAGATCCATCTGACCGACGGCGGCTACTTCGACGCGCCGGTCGACTACTGCAAGGCCAAGACCCTCGTCATTCAGCCGGGCACCTTGCTCTGGAAGTGACCCCCTCGAGACGGACTCCACGCAACTGAAGGGCGCCGGCTGATCCCGGCGCCTTTTTGTTTTGAGCGGTGTCACCGAGCCGCTGCCAGGTCCCTAAAACGCAGGCCCGAAGGAGTTGGACCGCGGGAAGCCTTTGGGAACGAGGCGCCCTGACTGCGCCCGCACGCCGACCCAGTCGCGCAACTCCGCCCATGACAGCGTGAAGGTGCGCCCGGCCGAGTCGATCCACGACAAGCCGTCGGCCTTCTTGAAGACGCGCGCATCGGCAAGGTGCCCATCCTTGAAGCGCTGCAGGATGACGCCCTTGCCGCGCGTCATCTCGTTGATCTCGTCGAGCTTGAAGACGAGCATCTTGCGGTTGTCGCCGAGCACGGCCACGTGGTCGCCGTCGACCGGCACGATGAGCTTGGCTTCCTCGGGCTCCGATACGTTGAGCACCTGCTTGCCCTTGCGGGTCGAGGCGACGACCTCGTCCTCCGGCACGATGAAGCCGTAGCCGCCGGTCGAGGCGATGAGCAGCTTGCGCCCCGGCTGATAGGGGAAGGCGTCGGCGATGTCGTGGTTCTCTTCCAGGTCGATCATGAGGCGCACCGGCTCGCCCTGCCCGCGCCCGCCCGGCAGCAGCGAGCCGTCGAGCGTGAAGATCTTGCCGTTGGTGGCGAGCAGCAGGATCTTGTCGGTGGTGTGCGCCTTTAACGCGCGCTTGAGCTTGTCGCCCTGCTTGAACTCGAGCTTGCCGAGATCGTCGACGTGCCCTTTTAGGGCGCGCATCCAGCCCTTGTCGGAGAGGACGACGGTGATCGGCTCCTTCTCGATCAGCGCCTGATCGAGGTCGACGTCGATGGTCGGCGCCTCGGCGAACGAGGTGCGGCGGCGGCCCAGCGGCGTCGACTTCGAATAGCGCTCGCGCGTCGCCTTCACCTCGTCGGCGATGCGCTCCCATTGCAGATCGTCCGACTTCAGGAGCTGGTTGAGCCCGCGCTTTTCCTTCGACAGCTTGTCGTGCTCGGCCTTGATCTCCATTTCCTCGAGCCGCGACAGCGATTTCAAACGCAGGTTGAGGATGGCTTCGGCCTGTACCTCGGTCAGCTTGAAGCGGGCGATCAGCTTGGCCTTGGGGTCGTCCTCGAAGCGGACGATGCGGATCACCTCGTCGATGTTGAGGTAGGCGATGAGGTAGCCGTCCAGCACCTCGAGGCGATGCTCGATCTTCTTCAAGCGGAACTGCGAGCGCTTCACCAGCACGTCGACGCGGTGCTCGAGCCACTGGCGCAGCACGTCGCGCAACGACAGCACGTTGGGGATCTGCCCGGCCGACAGCACGTTCATGTTGAGGCCGAAGCGCACCTCGAGCTCGGTCAGGCGGAAGAGGCTCTCCATCAGCAAGACGGGATCGACGGTGCGGCTCTTCGGCTCGAGGACGAGGCGGATCTCCTCGGCGCTCTCATCGCGCACATCGCCGAGCAGCGATAATTTCTTCTCGGTCAACAGCTCGGCGATGCGTTCCACGAGCTTGGCCTTCTGCACCTGATAGGGGACCTCGGTAACGACGATCTGGTAGGTGCCGCGCCCGGTGTCCTCCTTCGTCCACTTGGCGCGCAGGCGGAAGCCGCCGCGCCCGGTCCTGTAGGCTTCGAGGATCTGCTCCTTCGGCTCGACCAGCACGCCGCCGCCGGGAAAGTCCGGGCCGGGGATCATCTCCACCAGCTTCTCGATGGTCGCGTTCGGGTGCTTGATCAGATGCAGCAGCGCCGCGCACAGCTCATCGGCGTTGTGCGGAGGAATGTTGGTCGCCATGCCGACGGCGATGCCGGACGAGCCGTTGGCCAGCAGATTGGGGAACGCCGCCGGCAGCACGCCCGGCTCCAGCTTGCGCCCGTCGTAGTTGGGACGGAACTCGACCGTCTCCTCCTCGAGGCCCTCGAGCAGATCCGCCGCCGTCGTCGTGATGCGCGCTTCGGTATAGCGTTCGGCCGCCGGGTTATCGCCGTCGACGTTGCCGAAGTTGCCCTGCCCGTCGATCAGCGGGTAGCGCACGGCAAAATCCTGGGCGAGGCGCGCCAGCGCGTCATAAATCGCCTGGTTGCCGTGCGGGTGATAGTCGCCCATGGTGTCGCCGACGATCTTGGCGCACTTCAGAAAGCCGCCGTCCGGCGTCAGGCGCAATTGGTGCATGGCGTACAGAATGCGCCGGTGCACGGGCTTTAACCCATCGCGCACGTCGGGCAGCGCCCGGTGCATGATGGTCGACAGCGCGTACGCAAGGTAGCGCTGCTCCAGCGCGTCCCTGAGGTTGATCGGCTCGATGCCGTCGGGGCCGGGCAGAATCGGTTTGTCGCTCATAGGGATTGGGCTAGCGCGGGCGGGCGCCCCCGGCAAGCCTCAGGTTGTGGATGCAGCGCACCAAACCCCAAGCGGCGCGCCCGGGCGATTGGCCACGTGCCTTAAGTAACAGGCAACATCTTGTTTGCCCGTCTTTAATATCCACGTTCTCACTATCGGTCCTGAGCGATCGCGCCCATCCAGCTCGATCGCCTCCGGTCACGCCTGACCCATAGTTTTGCGTGACCGAGTTCATTGCGTAACGAAAGGCGCGCCGCATGAGCGATGATGCCTTCCCCAGCTACACCAGGGCCGAGGTGATCGCCGACGCCTGCGTGCACGCCATCGGCGTCACCGTCGGGCTTATCGCCGCCATCATCCTTGTCGCCGCAGCCCTCGCCCACCTTCCCACCGGCGCCGCCACCGCCGTCGTCGTCTATGCGCTCGGCATGCTCGCCGTGTTCTGCTTCTCGGCCGCCTATAACCTGTCGCGCGGCCCGCGCCGCTGGCTCTTAAGGCGCTGCGACCACGCCGCCATCTTCGTCAAGATCGCCGCCACCTACACGCCGTTCGCCGCCGTGAAGATGGGCGGCGCCATCGGCTTCGGGCTGCTCGGCACGGTGTGGGGCATCGCCCTCATCGGCGCCGCGGCAAAGCTCATCGCCCCGCAGCGGCTGGGTGCCACCTCATACCTCTTGTACCTGGCGCAGGGGTGGGCGTGCGTGTTCACCGTGCAGCCGCTGCTGGCGGCGCTGTCGCCGATGGCGATGACGCTGCTGATCGTCGGCGGCCTGCTCTATACGGTGGGCGTCGCCTTCCACCTCGCCGAGCGGCTGCCCTACCACAACGCCATCTGGCACGGGATCGTGCTCATCGCCTCGGCCTGCCACTTCGCCGCCGTCATGGACGCCGTGGTGCTGGTTTAGCGCCGCCGGCGCGACGAGCCGTTGCGGTGCGCGACTAGGCGGGTTGGTAGAGGACCATGATGACGGCCACAAAGACCAAAGCGGTCACCAGCGGCACCATCCATTGCGGGCGCCGCTTGCGCGGCAATATCTGAGCGATCGGTTGTCCTGTCATCGTTACGATGTAACACTTCCTGCTCGGCCGGCCTAACGGATTCGCGCGTCCGAGTCGCGCGCGCTCCGCGTCGGAGGTCGGCTCCAGGTCCTCGTCGTTGTTTTGCAAGAAGGTGCTGAGGAAAGCGAGCGTCGACCACATCGGCTCCGGGCGCCGACGGCGCCCCGAGGACCACGAGAGCAGCGACGAGGAACGCGAGCAGGCACGCGGCGGCGACGGTCGTGGTGCGGATATGAGGTGGCGGACGTGCACGTTCTCCAGCCTGATGACCGAAAACGCGTCTAGCTGCGCCCGTCCCGTATGGTGCCCGGCACGTTCGACGCCGTGGTGATCTAGCGTGGACTTGAACCTAGCAACATGAGCCGTCGGAGGCGCGCTCGAACGCTACAGTCCTAGCTCTTCGGCGATGTCATCTATCTCCAGAGCTGGACCCAATGAATCATAGGTCAAGCAACAGTCCGCCTTCCCCGACTGCTTGCAAGACACTACGTCCCTCGCGTACTTCCGGCGTGAATGCTCCGCGGACACCAAACCTGCTCGACATTCCGAAGCTAGGGCTACTGCCGATAACTCCTTTTTCGATTCGAGGCCGAGTCTTCGACCGCATGATCGCCTCGGCGGCGGGACTGCCGCGCGTGTGCGTCCTCAAGAAGTGCCGTCGGCGCAAGCGCTGCTTCGGCCACTTCGACGGCGATCTGCCTTGCAAGCGCCAGCACAAAGGGCTCGCGAGAGCGCGCTTTGCCATCGCCCTCAAGGTGCTGGGCTGGAAGATGGAGTGAGGATGCGTTCAGCGCTTGCCGAGGCTGAGACTCTGCACGCCGAGGGCGGCGAGCTTGGGGCGCACGCTGGAGATGGTGCCGGTGTTGACGCCGGCCCAGCCGATCTCGCCCGACAGGCGCCCGTACTCGATTTTCGGGCAGCGGTTCATGATCACCTTGAGGCCAGCGGCCTCGGCCTCGGCGGCGGCCTCGTCGTTGCGCACGCCGAGCTGCATCCACAGCACCTTGAGGCCGAGCTTGTCTTTCAGCGCGATCGCCTCGCGCGTCACCTCGAGGGCCGCGTCGGAGGCGCGAAAGATGTCGATGACGTCGACCGGCGCCGGCACGTCGGCAAGCGTGCCGTACACGGTCTGGCCGAGGATCTTCTGTCCCGCAACGCCGGGATTAACCGGGTGGACGGTGTAGCCCTTGCCGAGCAGATACTTCATGGCGAAGTAGCTCGGGCGCGAGGTGTTGGCGGAGGCGCCGACGAAGGCGAAGACGCGCGCCTCGCGCAAGATGTCGGCGATGGTGTCGTCGCTGTAGCGGTCGTGGTTGGTGAGCACTTGCTTCTGGGATGCGGGCTTCTTGGGCACGGGCTTCTGGGGCGCGG
This sequence comes from Hyphomicrobium sp., assembly GCA_036559705.1. Taxonomy (GTDB): domain Bacteria; phylum Pseudomonadota; class Alphaproteobacteria; order Rhizobiales; family Hyphomicrobiaceae; genus Hyphomicrobium_A. The sequence goes on along the minus strand of DATBSP010000094.1, from coordinate 943 downwards.
GCTTTTTGGGCTTCATGCTGGGCAGAGCTCACATGTCGAGGGCGACGCGGCCGTCGGGCAGTAGCGTGAAATAGGGATTGTGCGCCACCTCCCACAAGTGGCCGTCGGGGTCGGCGAAGTAGCCGGAGTAGCCGCCCCAGGAGGTTTTCTCCGCTGCTTTGATCAGCTTGGCGCCGGCGCCGACGGCCTCGGAGAGCGCCTTATCCACGTCGGCTTCGCTGCGGGCATTATGGGCAAGCGCGATGCCGACGAAGCTTGGCATCACGTCGGGCGTGCTGTCGGCGACGCCGGCATCCTCGGCGAGGGAGGCGCGGCCGAACAAGGCGAGCACGATGCCGCCGGCGTCGAGGAAGGTGACGCTATCCTGCGAGGCGCGGCCGGCTTTGAAGCCCAGCGCTTCGTAGAAGGCGCGGGCGCGGGCGACATCGGCGACGCCGAGGGTGATGAGCGACAGGCGCGGCTGCATCGGCGGCTCCGTTATCGGCTGCTGCGTGTCGCGCCAGGTCGTGGTCGAGACGCTAGCTACCCTTCCACTCCGGCTTGCGCTTGTCGAGGAAGGCACTGATCCCCTCCTCCGCGTCGCGTGCCATCATGTTGTCGACCATCACCTTGGCCGCAAAGGCGTAGGCGTCTTTCAGCGGCATCTCGGACTGCGCGTAGAAGGCGGCCTTGCCCATGGCGACGGTGAGCGGCGACTTGGCGGCAATCTTGGCGGCAAGGCTCAGCGCCTCCGGCAGCACTTGCGCCGCCGGCACGGCCTTGTTGATGAGGCCGTAGTCGACGGCATCGGCGGCCGACAGCATGTCGCCCGTGAGCAGCATCTCCATCGCGCGCTTGCGCGAAACATTGCGGGACAGCGCCACCATCGGCGTCGAACAGAAGAGGCCGATGTTGACGCCGGGGGTGCAGAACTTGGCTTCGCTCGCGGCGACGGCGAGATCGC
>DATBSP010000093.1:0-3149 GCA_036559705.1 Hyphomicrobium sp. | reverse complement strand
TCCTCATTTCCGTCGAAGCCTAAGGTCGCCGTGGCAACAACTCGTGCAATATCCTGGCTGAGGGTCACGACGATAGGCGCTCACCGATCGTTCCGTCCAATATAAATGGACCATCCTTTAGTACAGGAAAGCCATGTGAGGTTTCGGCTTTCGCCTGCGGAAACTTGGTGGCTGTGCTGGGAGTCTCCAACGAACGCGTCTCGCCTTCCCTGCTGGCTTGAGATAACAGCGAATCCTGAAATTTCGGTCGAATGCAGGCGCGTTCAGCGGAATTCTCTCGTGAACTCAGTAAGCTAGCGTGACCAGGCTTCCCGGTCCGTTGGCTCCGCCTACGCTGCTTCGAATCCAGCCCCTTCACCAGCCCGAAGCCCCGTGCGTCGCGGGCAATTTACTTCGTGTCGCAAATGGATAAGTTTCCGTCTCGTCCGGTCTAATCGCGACCGCGAGGCTCGCGTATTGCACTTCCGTCAGCCAAGCGATGACGTATCGTTATCCTTGAAAATCGCCAATCAGCCCGAGGGCCGCACGTGAAGCGGGAGTACTCATTCTGGTCGCTTTTCAAGCAAGGCCTCCAGCACAACGAAGGGTGGGGGCCGGCGTGGCGCAGTCCAGAGCCGAAGCCGTCCTATGACTTCGTCATCGTCGGTGCGGGCGGGCATGGTCTTGCGACGGCCTACTATCTCGCCAAGGCCCACGGTGCACGCAACGTCGCCGTCATAGAGAAGGGCTACCTCGGCGGCGGCAACACGGCGCGCAACACCACCATCGTCCGCTCGAACTATCTCTGGGACGAGGCCGCCCTTCTCTACGAGCACTCGCTCAAGCTCTGGGAGGGGCTGACTCACGACTTGAACTTCAACGTCATGTTCAGCCAGCGTGGTGTCTTCAATCTGGGCCACACGCTGCAAGACATGCGCGACATCGAGCGCCGGGTCAATGCCAACAACCTCAACGGCATCGATGCGCTGGTGCTCGACGCTCAGGAAGTGAAACGGCGCATTCCCCTGATCGATATTTCTCCCAACAAGCGCTATCCGATCCTTGGCGCGAGCTTTCAGCCGCGCGGCGGCGTCGCGCGCCACGACGCTGTGGCCTGGGGATTTGCGCGCGGGGCGAGCAAGCTCGGCGTCGACATCGTCGAGAACTGCGAGGTGACCGGCCTCGATATCGGCGATGGCCGCATCAAGGGGCTCGAGACGAGCCGGGGCTACATTGGCGCCGAGCGCGTCGGCTGCGTGGCCGCCGGCCATTCGTCGGTTCTGGCGCGCATGGCCGGCATCCGCATGCCGATCGAGAGCCATCCGCTCCAGGCGTTCGTGTCCGAGTCGATGAAGCCGGTGCTCGACACCGTCGTCATGTCGAACGCGGTCCACGGCTACTTGAGCCAGTCCGACAAGGGCGAACTCGTCATCGGCGCCGGCATCGATCACTACAATAGTTACACGCAGCGAGGCAGCCCGCACGTGATTGAGCACACGGCGGCGGCAATCATCGAGCTCTTCCCGATGTTCTCGCGCGTGCGGCTCAACCGCCAATGGGGCGGCATCGTCGACACGACGCCCGACGCCTGCCCGATCATCGGCAAGACTAAGGTCAAGGGGCTTTACTTCAACTGCGGCTGGGGGACCGGCGGGTTCAAGGCGACGCCCGGTTCCGGCAACGTCTTTGCCTACACGATGGCCAACGACGAGCCTCATGCCCTCAATCGGGCCTTTGCGCTCGATCGTTTCTATACCGGACATCTCATCGACGAGCATGGCGCCGCGGGCGTCGCTCACTGACCAAGAGAGCCTTTCGATGTTCGTTTTCTATTGCCCGCACTGCGGCGAGAAGCGCGAGGAGGAGGAGTTCGCCTACGGCGGAGAAGCCTTTATCGCGCGGCCCGAGAAGCCCGAGGCGATTGGCGACGAGGCATGGGGCGACTATCTCTTCATGCGCAAGAACCCCAAGGGATGGCATTGGGAGATGTGGCAGCACGCCACCGGCTGCCGGAAGTTCTTCGTCGTGAGGCGCAACACTGCGACCCACGCCGTTCAAGGCACTTGGACGCTCGCCGAAGGGCGCAAGGCCTATGACGCGGAGGAAAGCGCGCCATGAGGGGCCACCGCGTAGACCTGGCCACCGCGCGCATCGATAGGAGCCGCCCGCTCTCCTTTACTTTCGATGGGAAGGGCTTCAGCGGCTACGCCGGCGATACGCTCGCCTCGGCGCTCCTCGCGCATGGGGTCAGGATGCTGGCGCGCAGCTTCAAGTACGGCCGGCCGCGCGGCATCGTCGGCGCCGGCCCCGAGGAGCCGAACGCCCTCGTGCAAGTCGAGACCGGCGCGCTCACCATCCCCAATCTCAAGGCGACGCAGGTCGAGCTCTACCAGGGCCTCGTTGCCCGCCGAACGACAGGGTGGCCCTCGCTCGCGTTCGATTTAAAGAGCCTCGGCGGGCGTTTTTCGCAGTTCATGCCGGCGGGGTTCTACTACAAGACGTTCAAGGCCCCCGGGATGCTGTGGCCCCGCTACGAGCAGGTGATTCGCCACGCGGCGGGCTACGGCAGCTCGCCGCTCGAGCCCGATCCCGAGAGCTACGACTACGCCCATCGTCATGCCGAGGTTCTGGTGATAGGCGCCGGCGCGGCAGGATTGCTTGCGGCTCTCGGCGCCGGCCGCGCCGGCCTCGATGTCATCCTGCTCGACGAGCAGAGCGAGCCCGGCTGCTGGCTGCTCTCGACACCGCACGCCGAGATTGGCGGAAAGTCAGCGCGAGACTGGATCGACGGCATCCTGGCCGAGCTTCAGAGCCTGCCGAATGTGCGCATCCTCACGCGCACGAGCGCCTTCGCGCTCCAGGACATGAACCTCGTGCAGGCCGTCGAGCAGGTGGCAGATCACTTGCCCCCCTCTGAGCGGGTCGCCGGCAAGCGCCGCCAGCGCCTGCACCGCATACGCGCCGAGCGCGTCGTGCTGGCGACGGGTGCGATCGACCGCCCGCTCGTGTTCGGCAACAACGACCTTCCGGGAATCTTCACGGCTGCGGCGATTACGACCTATCTCAACCGCTATGCGGTCGCCGTCGGCCGGCGCGCGCTGATCCTCACAAACAACGATCACGTCTATCAGGGCGCCGCTGATCTCGCCAAGGCGGGGTCCAGCGTGGTG
>DATBSP010000092.1:0-25805 GCA_036559705.1 Hyphomicrobium sp. | reverse complement strand
GACGCAGCCACGTGCTGCCGTGGTGAAGCATCGCCCAACCGACAGCCGCGCCGATGATCACCAGAATTATGAAGTTCAAAAGCATGTCCGTTCCCCAGTCCGCCCGCGCACCAGCAACGAATCACTTCGCGCATTCTAGCGGACTTCGCATCAATGCGACGAACGGCAGCGCTGCTCCAGGCTGGGCGCGGTGATGAAGAGGCTCGACGCTTTCCGGCTGCGTGTTAGCGCCCGGTGTTACGCCAGGAGGGAGAAGGTGAGGACGGCGGCGGCGGCGAGGGAAGCCGAGAAGAAGCGCGGAGAAGAAGGGCAGCGAGGAGCCGGAGTTATTGGGAGGAGTTTGGAGAAGGTCGTTGTAGGCCCAAAAGAACGCTCAAGCTCGCGGCCAGTGCCGGCTGCAACTTCGTCATCGATGCGCGCTCCACCGTCAGATATCAGTTGTCGTGCCCATGCTGCACTACTTCGGCTTGAAGCCATGAAAACTCGATAAAATTGCCCGCGCGCCTCGCGGTAGCGTGGCTAACTTGCATTAAGGCGCGAAGCTTCAGGCGCGGTGGTAGGGGTGGCCGGAGAGGATGGTCGTGGTGCGATAGAGCTGCTCGATGAGTACGGTGCGGGCGAGCCCGTGCGGCAGCGTCATGGCGCCAAGGGAAAGCTTGAGGACGGCGCCTTGCACCGCCTGCGGCCCGTGCCCGTCTGGGCCGCCGATGAGAAACGCCAAGCCTTTACAGCCGCCATCGCGCGTGTGCGCCATCCATTTGGCGAATGCTTCGCTCGATAGCGGCTTGCCGCCCTCATCGAGCACTACGCGCGCTGCTGCCGCCGCGGCGGCTTTCATCAGGCGCGCCGCCTCGTCGGCCTTGCGCGCTTCGGAGGTGTCTGCGCGGCTTTCGGTCAGTTCGGAGATCGAAAGGGGGCCGAGGCCAAGCCCCCGTCCGGCTGCATCGAAGCGCTTCTGATAGCGCTCACACAACTCACGCTCGGCGTTCTTGAGCCGGCCGACGGCGGCAACGATAAGGCGCATGCCCGCTTCTCCCGCCGGGAACGCGGTCGCCGCACGTCGCGCGCCGTCCGGTCAGAACGGTGTCAGTGGGCGGTCGTGGTCTCGCCCGGTCTGTCCGCCGACCACATCTTCTCGAGGTTATAGAACTCACGCACCTCGTCGCGGAACACGTGCACGATGATGTCGCCGGTGTCGAGCAGCACCCAGTCGCAAGCCTCGAGACCCTCGATGCGCACGCGACCGAGGCCCAGGTCTTTCAGCTTGCGTCCGATCTGCTCGGCTATCGCTCCGACGTGCCGGTCGGACCGGCCGGTGGCGATCACCATGAAGTCACCGATGGAAGACTTGCCTGCCAGATCGATCGTCACGATGTGCTCGGCCTTGGCGTCGTCGAGCCAACGGACGATTTGCTGGAGCAGGGCAGCCGGCTTTTGTCCTTCTGACAAAAGATCGGCGTGAGGCGCGCCCGTACGGGCACCCTCAAGTGCGGTTCGCATCGTGTGCTGGTTGTCCCTTCCTCATGCACCCCTTGGGGCCCTGCGCCGTGGGCAGTTGGCACCCGCGGCGCTCTTCAGCGGACGGCGTGCAGCCGTGTCGCCGAAGCAAAGATAAGGCTTCACCCCACCCGCCAGCAATAGTTAATGCATGCCATAGTTAGGTTCAGGCCACACCGCTGTGTAAAAAATCTAATGTATTCCCTAAGGTTACCTGCCGTGCTCGGCCCGCAGGGCGGTCGAGGAGGCCTCCGACAATCGCGTGCTGAGCAGGCTCCAGGCCGGCGGCGCCATGAGCGCAAGGCCCGCCGCCAGGGTTTCCGGCACCCGGAAACGAGCGAGGCTTCCCGCCGCCGGCGAGGCCAGCGCCTTGAGCCGCCAGCCGGGGCGGTCGACGACCGCCATGGGCACCAGGCGGGCGATGTCCCGCCAGCGCTGCCAGCGGTCGAACCCGGCGAGGTTGTCGGCACCCATCACCCAGACGAAGTGCACACCGGGGAGTCGGCGTGTCACGTAGCGCAGCGTCTCGTAGGTGTATGGGCTGCCGAGAGCGGCCTCGAAACCTGTCACCCTGATGCGCGGATCGGTGACCAGCCGGCGGCTGGCCGCCATGCGTGCCTCCAGCGACGGCAGGTCCTCGCCGCTTTTCAACGGATTGCCGGGCGTCACCATCCACCACAACTGATCGAGTTGCAGCCGGTGCAGGGCCGTGACGGCGCAGATCCTGTGTCCATCGTGCGGGGGGTTGAAGGTACCGCCCATCAGCCCGATGCGCTGGCCGGGAAGGGCGAGCGGCATTAGGGCGCGATGGCTGGCAATGCTACGCTGGGATCCGGGCATGGCTCGTTATGGGCGGCGTTCGTCTCGATTGTAAGCCGCCAAGCAATTGAATTTGCAAAACGTCCGCATTCGACATGCAACCACGGTAACGAGCCAGTCATTGTTGCTCTGCCATTCCTGATGCGGCCCAACGCGGCCAGGAGGCACGACATGCGAAGACGGCAGTTCCTGACTTCGGCTGCGTTGTTGGTTGGGTCGGCGGTCCTACCGCGCGCATGGGCATTGGCAGCCGACGACGGTGGCAAGGCGGCCGACGGGCATGCCATACCGCATCTGCTTGACGGCTTCCTCAAGCTCCCCGGGACGAAGAGCGCGCAAGTCGACGTCGACGAGCCGACGAGCCCGTGGCGTGTAACCTCCGATCCCGACGCCGAGCTCTTCGTCGGCAGCTGCTTCAAGACGTTCGTGCTCGCGACCTACTTGCAAGAGGTCGAAGCCGGGCGCCTCGACGAGACCGAGCAACTCGCCGTCGACGACGGCGTGCGTTCGTTCAGCAGCCCCGTGTTCGAGCACCTCACCGGCACGACCCAAGCGCGCAGCGCGCTGGAGGCGATGATCGCTCACAGCGACAACACCGGCACCGACATGGCGCTCAAACGCGTGACGCCGGCGCGCGTGCGCCAGTTCATCAGCGACGCCGGCCTGAAGAAGGCTCGGATCCCAGATTCGACGCGCACCTTCTTTTCGTATGTCGCCGGCGCGCCGCGGGGCGAGGACTTGGGCTGGAAGGGGATGAAGGCCGTCATCGATAGCGACAAGCCGGACGTCTCGAAGTACCGGCCGGCGCTCAACGACGTCGAGACGATGGCCGTGCCAGCGTCTGAATTCGTCGCCTACTACAAGCGGGCGCTGACCGGTGGCTTCTTCCAGAAGCCGGAAACGCTGACCGAGTTCAAGCGAATCCAGGCGATGGCCGACGTCATCGCGGTGGTCGTGCCGGCGGATACCGTCGCCTACGCCAAGGGCGGCTCGATCGACTGGAACGGCTTCCACTGCCTTGCCGTCGCGGGGCAGATGATCGTGCGCCCAACGCCGGTCACCTTCGCGCTGACGCTCAATTGGACCGATAGCGATGGCGACGCCAAGCAGGTCACCGGCGCTTTCAAGGATGCCGTCGCCGACGTCCTCGGCAAAGTTCACAAGCGGCTGTTAGAGGTGCGGGCATAAAGCCATGCCGAGCGACAACGTCATCGCGTCGACCGCTCTTGCGCTGCTGCTGATGGCCGCGCCGTCGGGGCGCGTCGTTGCCGAGACCGCCGAAGATACGATCCGCGCCACGCTCGCGCAGTGGACCAAAGACTTCAACGCCGGCAATGCGGACGCAGTCTGCCAGCTGTTCTCGCCGGAGCTGCGCTACGATTTTCGCGGTTATCCGGAGCGTGACTACAATGACGTGTGCACGCTGTTGCACCGCTCATTGGCCGATTCGAGCAAGCGCTACGTCTACAGTCTCGACCTCCGCGAGATCATCGTTTCCGGCGACCTCGCGGTGGTGCGCTTGGCCTGGACGCTGACCGTGACGCTGCCTACCGGCCAGGTTGTGAAGTCGGTGGAACCGGGCATGGACGTATTGCGTAAGGGCCCGGACGGCCAATGGAAAATCATTCGCTACGTCGCCTACGAGGCGCCGGAGCGTCCAATAGACGGCGGGTGAGAGAACCCGCAGGGCATGCTGGGAGTTATGGTTGAGGTTGATGATTAGGTCGCAAGGAGGAGTCCAATGACCGCTAGAATTAGTCTTGTTGCAGTGCTCGCCGTGATGGCGGGTTCAGCCTTCGCCCAGGAGCCGCCGGCGGCTCCCTCGACGACCGAGCAGGCGCCGAGCATGCAGAACGACCAGATGGCACCGAGCACAACGCCGGCCCCAGCCACCGAGGCACCGGCTGCAACCCCGGAACCGACGCCGGCTCCCGCTCCCGCCCCGGCTCCTGACAAGGAAGCCGCGGCACCCGCACCTTCCGGCTCCAGCGACGTAGCCGCGAGCGCCCTCAAGAAATCCGAGGACGACGCCAAGATGGTCCCGGCGTTGAACGCTTCCGTCGACAAGGTCGAGGCCATGGACATCTATGACGCCAACGGCAAGAAGATCGCCGAGGTAGACTCGGTCCTCGAAGACTCGAACGGCGAGGTCAAGGGTGTGGCCATCGAGTACGGCGGCTTTCTCGGCTTCGGCGAGAAGGGTGCGATCGTCACTTTGGACCAGCTGAAGACGAAGGACGGCAACCTTGTAACCGAGCTCACCGAGGAGCAGCTCCCGACGCTTCCGGCCTGGGACCAGTAACCGGTTCTTCTGACGCAAATTGCAGCGCGTGGCGCCGTCGGCGTCGCGCGCTGTTGTGCATTGACGGCAACCACTTGTTAGCCAAACACCTAATTGGCGCGCGATTGAGCAGCTGCGCTCAACCGCTGGGCAGATGCCACTGAAGCGAGCGAGACCGGAAGGCACCGAGCTCCTCTCGCGCCGCTGCACGCCAGCTTAGCACGCGATTTTGTGCTCAACTACTAATCGAAGCGCATGCAGATCAGTTTCTGCCGCCTGTTGTCGCACAAGCTTTTATTAGGCGCGTGCAGGCAGCCTTGCTCGCGGGATATCGAGCGGCGGAGCCATGTCGGAAACATCGGGGTCGGAGACGCGCGAGGAGCGCCGTGAGAGTGCGCGCGAGTTTGCGCGCCGTGTGGTGAGTAGCGCCGTGTCACGTTGCGCGGCAGTGTGGGATGCCCTCGACAGCAGCCGCGCAAAGTTGACGAGCGCTCGCGCCGTTGCCGACGCCGCTGTAGCCACTGCGGCCGCCGCCCATGCACGGTTGCGCGAGGCGCTCGAGATCCTGCCACAGGGCATCGTGTTCCTCGACAACGAGGGGCGCTACATCCTGTGGAACCAGAAATACGCCGACATCTACAAGCGCAGCGCCGACCTGTTCAAAGTCGGGGCCCGCCTCGAAGACACACTGCGCGTCGGCGTCGCCCGCGGCGACTATCCCGCCGCCTTGGGCCGCGAGGAGGCGTGGATCGCCGAACGGCTTCAGCTTCTCTACAAGCCCGGCAAGCAGCATGAGCAGGTCCTCGCCGACGGCCGCTGCATCCTAATCGAGGAGCGCCAGACCAGCGACGGCGGCATCATCGGCCTGCGCATGGACATCACCGACCTTAAGCAGCGGGAAGCCTCATTCCGCCTGCTGTTCGACGATAACCCGGTGCCGATGTTCGTGTTGCGGCGCGACACGCAAGCTTTCCTCGCCGCCAACGCTGCGGCGCTGTCGCACTACGGCTTCAGCCGCGAAGAACTTTTGGCCATGAGCCTGCACGGCTTGCGCGCCGAGGGCGACGAGCCGGCGGGCGAAGAAGCCGAGCCCTTCGTAACGAGCGTTATCACGTCGAAGCACCGCATGCGCGATGGTCGCGTCATCGAGGTCGTCGTTTTCTCGCGCCAGCTCGACTACGAGGGCGCGCCGGCTGTGCTCATCGCCGTCATCGACATCACTGAGCGCAAGGCGGCCGAGGCGCGCATCGCGCATATGGCGCACCATGACGCGCTCACCGACTTGCCCAACCGCGTTCTGTTCCGTCAGCGCATGGCCGACGCCCTGGCGCAGCGCAGCCGTACCGGCAGCCTCACTGGTGCGCTGTGTATCGACCTCGACAACTTCAAACTGGTCAACGACACGTTGGGTCACCCGATCGGCGACCGGCTGTTGCAGGATGTGGCCGAGCGCATCGAACGCGTCATCCGCCAGCGCGATACGGCCGCCCGACTCGGCGGCGATGAGTTCGCCGTGCTGGTACCGGAACTGAAATCGCCGCAGGAGTTGGCGGTACTGGCGCAGCGGGTGATCGACGTCGTCAGCGAGCCGTACCTCGTCGAGGGACATCTGGTGACGGTCGGCACGACGATCGGCATCGCCGTCGCGCCCACCGACGGCGGTGACGCCGACCGTCTCCTGCGCAATGCCGACCTCGCCCTCTACCGCGCCAAGGCCGACGGCAAGTCGACTTTCCGTTTCTTCGAGCAGGAAATGGATGCGCAGGCCCAGGCGCGCCGCCAGCTCGAGATCGACCTGCGTTCGGCGCTCGCCGCCGAGGAATTGGAAGTGCACTACCAGCCGCTCGTCGATCTCGTCAGCAGGGACGTCATTGGCTTCGAGGCGCTGTTGCGTTGGCCGCACGCGACGCGTGGTTATATTTCGCCGTCCGAGTTCATCCCGCTGGCCGAGGAAACGGGGCTCATCACGCCGCTCGGTAATTTCGTCCTGGCGCGCGCCTGCGCTGACGCCAGCGAATGGCCGGAGCACGTCAAGCTCGCCGTCAACCTGTCGCCGATGCAGTTCCGCGTCGGCAACGTGTTCACGAACGTGAAGGAGGCGCTGAGCGCGACGGGACTGGCGCCCGAGCGCCTCGACCTGGAAATCACCGAAAGCGTGCTGCTCGACCGCACCGATCATGTCATCGCGCACTTGCACGCCCTGCGGGCGCTCGGCGTGCGTATCTCTATGGACGATTTCGGCACCGGCTATTCGTCGCTCAGCTACCTGCGCGCTTTCCCGTTTGACAAGATCAAGATCGACAGGTCGTTCGTGCGCGACCTGCCGGGCAACCGGCACACGCTCGCGATCGTACGCGCCATCCTCGGCCTTGCCTCGGGTCTCGATATGAAGGTTGTCGCCGAGGGCATCGAGACGCAAGCCGATCTCGCCTGCCTCGCCGCCGAAGGCTGCAAGGAAGGGCAGGGCTTCTTCTTCTCCGAGGCCAGACCGCAGGACGAGGTCTTGAAGCTGCTGGCGGAGCAGCGCCGGCGCGTCGCCTAGCTTTGCCTACTTCTTCTCGCGATCGAGCAGCGCTCGCTTGCGCGCCGTGCCCCAGCGATAGCCGGTCAGCTTGCCGTTGCTGCCAAGCACGCGATGGCAAGGAATGGCGACGGCGATGTGGTTGGCCCCGCAGGCCGTGCCGACTGCCCGCACAGCGGCCGGTTTGCCGATGCGGCGTGCGATGTCGCCATAGGTCACGGTCTCGCCGGGAGGTATCTCGCGCAGCGCAGCCCAAACCTGGTGCTGGAAGGCGGTGCCGCGTATGTCGAGTGGCAGGTCGAGGTCCGTGTGCGGTGCCTCGACGTAGGCGACGACTTTGGCGACAAGCCTGGCGAATGCCCGATTGCCGGCGACCAGCTTGGCGCGCGGGAAGCGGCTATGCAGTTCCTGCTCGAGCGCCTCGGGATCGTCGCCAAAGAATATGCCGCATACGCCCTTGTTAGTTGCAGCAACGAGCACCAGTCCCAGCGAGCACGATGCCGTCGCGTGGCGGATTTCGGCATTGACGCCGCCGGCGCGGAACTCGCCGGGCTTCATGCCCAGCGACTGCGCGGCATCGGCGTAGAAGCGGCCGCTCGAATTGAATCCTGCCTCGTAAATGGCTTCGGTCACAGACTTGTCTCCTTGCAGCGCCTCGCGGACGCGTTTGTTTCTGTGTGCGACAGCGTACGCCTTAGGCGTCACGCCGGTCGCGGCCTTGAACACGCGGTGGAAGTGGTAGGGGCTGAGACCAGCATGCGCGGCGAGTTCATCGAGGGTCGGAACGGCCTCAGCCGTCTCGATCAGCCGGCAGGTCGCTGCGATCGTTCGCGCCTGCTCGTTCACGTTCGGAGCCGCATTCGGCTTGCAGCGTTTGCAGGGCCGGTAACCGGCAGCCTCAGCTTCGGCGTTCGTTTCGTAGAAGCTCACGTTCTCGCGCAACGGCCGGCGTGCCGTGCACGAGGGTCGACAATAGACGCCGGTGGTTCTGACCGCGGTGACGAACGTTCCGTCGGCGGCCTTGTCGCGCGCGACCACGGCCGCCCAGCGGTGCTCGCCAAGCGGCTCAACCTTGGTGGGTGACTTGGTGAGCCTACGGGGCATGGGGTGTATTCTGGCGGGTTCCATGCCCGAAACATAGGGGCGCGCGCCCGGCCCTACACTCCGATCCTTGCGGTCGAATTCACAAAGCCGGGCGCCAACGGGCTCAAGGCGTCGGCGCGTTCTTCTCGGCGACGGTCTTCAGGTTGGAAAGACCCTTCTCCATCTCCTCGCCGATCATCTTTTTGCCGTTGAACACGATGCACATCGCCTTCTCGATGAAGTTCTGGCGCCCGCCCATGCTCCAGGTGACGACTGTCTGATTGGCTTCAGGCTTGAACTCGAACTTCGAGCTGCTGGTGTTCTCGAACGGCTTGGTGAAGTCGACCTTGATATCGACCAGCTCGGCAGGACGGCTGTCGACGATGGTCATGCGGCCTTCGCCGATCTTGTCATTGCCCGACCACGTGAACGCGGCATCCTTGCCGGCTGCCGGACCCTCGAAGCCGAGCTTGGCGTTGGGGTCCATCTTCGCCCATGGCGACCAGGCATCCCAGCTCTTCAGATCATTGACCTGCTCGAACACGGCGGCCGGCGGCGCTGCGATGGTGGCCTGGCGCTGGATGTGCAGTTCGTCCGGCTGCATGGCGACATAGCCGGCGAATGCGGCGATGAGCACGACCAGGGCGATGAGGATCTTCTTGATCATGGCGTTGCTCCCGTTGTCATTGTTGCCGGGACAGCGCCACGGCAATCGGGCAACATCGCGGCGCCGCGATCACATATTGGGGTGCCGGCCCTAACGGATACCGAGGCGGCGCGCTTCGGCGCGATCCCATGCCTGCTGCTCGGCGGGACTGCACCACGGATTGCCGTAATAGCCCCAGCGGCCATTAATCCGCGTGCAGTCCTTCACGGGCGGCGCATTCCAGTTGCGGGCTTTGGCGCGGCTGCCGCTTTCGGCCGGCACGGCAAGGATTGCGGTCGCAGCCAGCAAGAGGGCGATACAAGTTACAGAACGCAGCATCGGCTTACTCCCGTTCTTGGCGGCACTACTTCGGCCGGATCTGGCCGTCGCCGCGCACGATATACTTGAAGCTTGTCAGCTGGTCGACGCCGACCGGGCCGCGCGCGTGCAGCTTGCCCGTGGCTATACCGATCTCGCCGCCAAAGCCGAACTCACCGCCGTCGGCGAACTGCGTCGAGGCGTTGTGCAGCACGATGGCGGAATCGACTTCGCGCAGGAAGCGCACGGCAGTGCCTTCGTTGCCCGTCACGATGGCGTCGGTGTGCTGCGTGCCGTAGCGCGCAATGTGATCGATGGCGCCGGCAACGCCGTCGACCGTCTTCACGGCGATAATGGCATCGAGGTACTCGGTTGCCCAGTCGGCATCGGTTGCCGGCTTGACGCGCGCGTCGGCCTTCTGCGCCGCCGCATCGCCGCGCACCTCGCAACCTGCCTCGAGCAGCGCCTTGACCAGCGTCGGCAGGACGTCGGCGGCGGCCGCGGCGTCGACCAGCAGCGTTTCCGTCGCCCCGCACACGCCGGTGCGCCGCATTTTGGCGTTGAGCACGATATTCACCGCCATCGCGAGGTCGGCGTCGCGATCGACGTATGTGTGGCACAGGCCTTCGAGGTGCGCGAACACGGGTACGCGCGCCTCCTTCTGTACGCGCTCGACCAGACTCTTGCCGCCGCGCGGCACGATAACGTCAATGGCGCCGTCGAGACCGGCAAGCATGTGACCGACGGCGGCGCGATCGGGCGTCGGCACGAGTTGGATGGCGGCCTCGGGCAGTCCGGCGCTCTGTAAGCCGGCGACGAGGGCGGCATGGATGGCGAGCGCCGAGTTGAGGCTTTCCGAGCCAGCGCGCAATATCGCCGCGTTGCCGGCTTTGACGGCCAGCGCGCCGGCGTCGGCCGTCACGTTCGGGCGGCTTTCGTAGATGATGCCGATGACGCCGAGCGGCACGCGCACGCGCTCAAAGCGCAAACCGTTGGGCCGTACCCATTCGGCCAGCACCGTACCGACCGGATCGGCCAGCTCGGCGATCTCCCCGACGCCGTTGGCGATCCCTTCGATGCGCGCCTCGTCGAGCAGCAGCCGGTCGATGAATGCCGACGGCCGCCCGGCAGCACGCGCGGCTTCGAGATCCTTGGCGTTGGCGGCGAGGATCGCCGGCGTCGCTTCACGCAATGTCTTGGCCGCGGCGCGCAGCGCCTTTGTCTTTGCTTCGGGTGACGCGAGCGCCAAGCCATGTGCTGCGGCGCGCGCGCGCCGACCGAGGGCGAACATCGTCTCCTCGGTGGAGGCGCCTTGGTCGATGCGCTCGGGTTTGTTCATGCGGTCGTCACTTCCGGTGCAGGGCCATGTCGTCGCGATGGATCAGCTCGTCGCAGCGCGATACCCCCAATATAGTGGCGATCTCCGCGCTTTTCCTGCCGATGATACGCTCGGCGTCAAAGCGGGCATAGGCAATCAGTCCCCGCCCCAGCTCGTGGCCATCGGGCGCCCGGATAATCACTGCGTCGCCGCGGTCGAAGTTGCCCTCGACGCGTGCAACCCCGGCAGGCAGCAGGCTCTTGCCCGCCGCCAGTGCCTTCTCCGCTCCGGCATCGATGTGCACCTGCCCCTTGGGCTCGAGCTGCCCGGCGATCCAGCGCTTGCGCGCCGTCAGCGGGTCGGAGTGAGCGAGGAACCAGGTGCAGGGCGCGCCCTCGCCGATCGAGCGCAGCGGATTGAGCACCTTGCCGCTGGCGATCACCATGTGCGTGCCGCCGCCGAGCGCCACTTTTGCCGCCTCCACCTTGGTGCGCATGCCGCCCTTCGACAGCTCGGTGCCGGCGTCGCCCGCCATGGCTTCGATCTCCGGCGTGATGGCGGTGACGACGTCGAGGCGCGTCGCGTTGGTGTTGGAGTTGGGCGGCGCCGTATAGAGACCGTCGATGTCCGACAGCAGCACGAGGCAGTCGGCCGAAACCATGGAGGCGACGCGTGCCGACAGGCGGTCGTTGTCGCCGTAACGGATTTCGGTTGTCGCCACCGTGTCGTTCTCGTTGACGACCGGCACGGCTTTGAGTTCGAGCAGCGTCTCGATGGTGTGGCGAGCGTTGAGATAGCGGCGGCGCTCTTCCGTGTCGCCGAGCGTCAGCAGGATCTGCGCGGCGACGAGGCCGCGGGCGCGCGCCATGTCCTGGTAGGCATGTGCCAGGCTGATCTGTCCGACGGCGGCCGCCGCCTGGCTCTGTTCCAGCTCCAGCGCGCCCTTCGGCAGCTTCAAGGTGTGGCGGCCGAGCGCGATGGCGCCTGAGGACACGAGCAGCAGCTGCTTGTCCTGCGCCGCCAGCGCCGCCACGTCGTCGAGCAGTGATGCCAGCCATTCGGCCTTCAGGGTACCGGTGGCGTGGTCGGTCAGCAGCGCAGAGCCGATTTTCACCACGATGCGCCGGGCGTTGGTCCACTCGGCACGCAGCGCGCTGCCCGGGGCCGTTTTTGCTTGTGCTGTCATGGCTTGCGCTTCGCGCCGGCGATCCACAGTTGGCTAAGGCACGCCTGATAGCTCACTGGCGCCAAAAGCGGTAGCCTTCCCAGAAACAAGGGAACATCAATCCCTCATAGCGTGCCGCTCATGAACAGGCGGTTGCTCCGGTCGGGTGGGTATGTGCGCATGCCCGAAGGCCCTCCGCCAACCGTCTTGCTCAAGGGGCACACGGCCGGCCTCGCCGGTGCCGAACTCAGCCCCGACGGCAGCAAGGTAGTGACGGCCTCGAGCGACGGCACGCGCGCATCTGGGATGCCGCGAACGGCTCGGTGCTCGTCAGCCTCAAGGGATACGAGGAAGCGGTGCGGAACGCCGGCTTCAGCCCGGATGGGGAGCGCATCCTCACCGCGACCTTTGACGGTGTCGCCCGCATCTGGGATGTCAGCTCCTACCAGCCGCGCTGATCAGGAGCCAAATGTCCGAGGTGGCGCATATCTACGAGACGCATGCCGCAGCGTTCGATCGCGATCGTGGCCGCTCGCTGATGGAGCGCACCTATCTGGATGATGTGCTAGCGCGGCTCGATCCGGCACATCGCCGTGTCCTCGACCTCGGGTGCGGCGCCGGCGAACCGATTGCCCGCTACCTGATCGATGCCGGTTGCCGCGTCACCGGCGTCGATGCTGCACCGGCCATGGTGGCGCTGTGTGCCGAAGCTTTCCGGCCATGGCCTGGGGCATCGCCGATATGCGCACCTTAGAACTCGGCCAGCGGTTCGCCGCCATCGTCGCATGGGACAGCTTCTTTTCACCTGCGCGCCGCGGAGCAGCGCGCCATGGTCCCGATTTTCCGGGCGCACACGGCGCCGCGTGGGCTGCTGCTGTTCACCTCCGGTCCGGCACACGGCGAGAAAATCGGCAACCTGTATGGACAGCCGCTCTATCAGGCCAGCCTCGACGCGGAGGAGTACCGGCGGCTCCTCAACGCCAACGGATTTCACGTTCTTACGCCACGAGCGTCGAGGATCCGGACTGCGGCCGTCACACCGTGTGGCTTGCCCAGGCGGCGCGATCGGGCGTCAATTGGCTTGGCGGCGCACTTCCAGTGCGAGCAGCGTCAGGCTCACGCCCTGCAAGAACAAAGCGGCGCCGACGATGGTGCCGAGCGTCCAGCCGGCCGACGAGGGCAGGTCGAACAGGATCAGCAACCCGGCGACGATCGAGATGACCGCCGATAGGATCAGCCAGCGGCGGCCGCCCCAGTCGGGCACGCCGCCACTGACCATCAGCGAGGTGATCCCCTGGCCGACCAGCGTCACGGCGATGATCATGGTCAGGGAGAGCAGGCCAAGGGTCGGATAAACGAAGATCAGCACGCCGCCGATGATGAAGATGCCGCCGCCGAGCATTTGCCAGGATGCGTGGCTCCAGTCGCCGGCCTTCATGCCGTGCATCAGCTGCAGAACGCCGGCAGCGACCAGCGCCGCAGCGATCCATATCTCGGTCGTCAGCGAGGCCGTCACGACGCCGAGTGGCGTCGTCAGGATGAGGCCGCCAAACAGGATGAGAACGAGGCCGAGGGCGACAAGCCAGCCCCAGCTTTGATGCAGCTTTGCGCGCAGGTCGGGCATGGCGTCCACTCTCAGGCTGGTTTCGTTTGGTGGCAGTGTGCACGGCCCGTGCAATTTTTCCGTAACCGCGGGCGCCATTCGATCGCACTCAGCCAACCGCCGCGGCCGGCACCGAATGCGCGGCGATGAACCGCGTCATCTGCGCGGATCGGACGCGAGAAGAGGTATCCTTGCAGTTGGTGGTGGCAGCCTGACGCCTGCAGCCAGCGCTGCTGCTCTTCCGTCTCAACGCCTTCGGCGGCGATCGTTAGATCGAGGTCGTGGCCGAGCTTAATGATGGAGGCGAGGATGATCGAGCTGTCCTGCGGTGCGCCGGCGCCGTCGATGAAGCTGCGGTCGATCTTCAGCTTGTCAAAGCCAAACCGGCGCAGGTACTGCAGGCTCGAATAGCGGGTGCCGAAGTCGTCGAGCGCCACTTTCACGCCAAGCCCCTGTAACCCGCGCATCTGCTCGTTGGCGCGGTTCTCGTCGGTGAGCAGCAGTGGTGCGGTTCTGCAATCGGCCCACCTGGGGTGGCTCACCGCCCGGTCATCACATTTACGTGGAGGACTTTCGGGCGCCGAGTTGAACAAGCGGTAATTCGTAGGAAACCGCGTGTGGGTGCGGTGAGCGTTTCGTTAACGCAGCCTCGAAACCGGCTCCAAACGGCACAACCTTATGGGTTGCCCGCAAGTTCCACTACGGTCGCCAGCGGGCCTTCGGTGCTTCCAACGCCGCCGTGTCCTGCTTCTTACCGCGGACGATCTCGCGGACGATAGCGAATAGCGCCTCGCGTACACCTTCGCCCGACACCGCCGACAATATCATCGGCTTTTTCTTCGCCGCCTTCTTTAGGGCCTCGGCGCGCTCTTCGAGCGTGGCCTTGTCGATAGCATCGCACTTCGACAGCGCCACGATCTCCTTCTTCGTGTCGAGCCCCTCGCCGTAGGCCTTCAGCTCGCGGCGCACGGTGCGATAAGCGGTGGCGACGTCCTCTTCGGTCGCGTCGACGAGGTGGAGGAGCACCTTGGTGCGCTCCACGTGGCCGAGGAAGCGCGTGCCGATGCCGGCGCCTTCGCTGGCGCCTTCGATGAGTCCAGGGATGTCAGCGAGCACGAAATCGACATCGCCGGCGCGCACGACGCCGAGGTTGGGATGCAGCGTGGTGAACGGATAGGGGGCGATCTTCGGTTTCGCCGCGCTCACCGCGGCAAGGAACGTCGACTTGCCGGCGTTAGGCATTCCGATAACGCCGGCATCGGCGATCAGCTTCAGCCGCAGCCAGATAGTCAACTCCTCGGCGGGCAGGCCGGGGTTGACACGCCGTGGCGCTTGGTTGGTCGAAGACTTGAAGTGGGCGTTGCCGAAGCCGCCCTTGCCGCCTTTGGCCAGCAGCGCGCGATCACCGACCTTGGAGAGGTCGGCGAGCAGTGTCTCTTGGTCCTCGGCATAGATCTGCGTGCCGGGCGGCACCTTGATGATGCAGTCCTCGCCGTTGGCGCCCGCCCGGTTCTTGCCCGCGCCGTTGCCGCCCTTCTTGGCCTTGAAGTGCTGCTGATAACGGTAGTCGATCAGCGTGTTGAGATTGTCGACGCACTCGGCCCACACGTCGCCGCCCTTGCCGCCGTCGCCGCCGTCCGGGCCCCCGAACTCGATGAACTTCTCGCGCCGGAAGCTGAGCGAGCCGTTCCCGCCCGCACCCGACATGATGTAAATCTTCGCCTGGTCGAGAAACTTCATTGCGCGGGCCTCCGCCAGCTGGCGAGCAGCGGTCGCCGGCGCGCGTACCTTACTGTCCCGACATTACCTTTGCGTGCCTCGCACCACTGCGAGCCCTTGCCGACACGGCGAAAGCCCAACTTGGCGATAACGCGGGCCGAGGCCGGGTTATCGACGAAATGTCCGCAGGTGAGCCGACGGAAGCCGGCTTCGTCGAAGCAGTAATTCATCAGCGTGCCGGCCGCCTCGGTGGCGTAGCCGTTGCCCCACCACGGCTTGCCGATCCAATAACCGATCTCGGCCTGCTCCTGCTCGCCGGCGATGTAGCCTATGGCGCCGATCAAGTTGCCGTCCCGCTCGACGCCGCGCACGAACTCATCATCGCCAATGGACGCGATCCACAAGTCAGCGTCGATCAGCGAATAGGGGTGTGGAATACGAGACGTCATGCGCGCGACGTCCCAGTCGCCAGCCAGCACCGCAATGCGGCCGGCGTCGCGGGCATCGATTGGGCGATACGTCAAACGTGGCGAGCGCATACGCACCGCGCTCCGACTAAAGGCGCCGGCCGCGCTTGGTGGTCCGGCCGGTCAGTGAAAAGGGGGACGTTGCGACATCGTTGGGCGGGCTGCCGCTTAACGACTACTTGGCGCTCTCGGTTTCGCCTGCGACAACCGACACGTAGACGCGGCCGTTGCGCTTGGTCGCGAACGCTACCGCGCCCTCGACCACGGCGAAGATCGTGTGATCGGAGCCCATGCCGACGCCCGTGCCTGGGTGCCACTGCGTGCCGCGCTGGCGCACGAGAATGTTGCCGGGGATGACCTTCTCACCGCCGTAGCGCTTCACGCCGAGCCGCTTGGAGTGCGAGTCGCGGCCGTTGCGGGTCGAGCCGCCTGCTTTCTTTTGTGCCATCGATCAGTTCCTTGAAAGGTTCGGGCGGCGCTTAGGCGCCGAGAATGCTGGTGATGCGGACCTTGACGAGGTCCTGGCGGTGGCCGCGCTTGCGGCGCGAATTCTTGCGACGGCGCTTCTTGAAGGAGATGACCTTCGGGCCGCGCGTTGACTCGACGAACTCACCGACGACCTTGGCGCCTGAGATGAACGGGCTGCCGATCTTTGGAGTGTCGCCGCCGATCATGAGTACTTCGGCGAACTCGACCTTGGAGCCGGCGTCGCCGGCGATCTTCTCGATGGTGATGACGTCGTCAGCAGCAACACGGTACTGCTTGCCGCCCGTCTTTATGACAGCGTACATGGCTATTCCTTCAACGTTATCCGCGCCCTATGGCGCCGCAGTCTCCTGCGGGCTTTATGAGATCGCCTCGATGGGCGAACGAGCCTCGGGCAGCGCATTGCGCGCCCCGGTTGAAGGGGGCGCGAGAGGGCCGGTTTATCGTCGAACCCCTGTAAAATGTCAATCGGGGCGGGCGTTCTGGTGCCAAACTGGTGCCGACGTTCGGCTGTGGGAGAATCCGGCGGGACGCCAGAACGCACCAACTCTTGGCTACCGCCTTCCCTTCTGGACCAGTTGAGGAGACATACCGCCTGGCCGTCTATGACAACCATGCGCTCTCCAGGAATAACGGTGAACCGGCACAGGCACACAAGAGCATAGAAGAAACGTTGCGTCCCTCCTTGCAGCAGTCGCTTTCTTTCCGTTGATCGCAACCTATCGAGATCCTTCCGTACATGCTTGACCGCCCCGCTAGTAGTGAGCTCCTCAAGCCCATCCCCGTCCATGACGTCGGGACGGCTTATCCGCTCGAGACATTGGAGCTGGAGCAGGCCAGGGCCAATGCCCTGATCGACGGCGCCACCCACGGCGTGCCGCGCTCCGCCCTGCGCGCCCTCGACGCCGCCTCGCGCCGCTGGCTCGCCAAGCAGGACAGCGCCCGCCTCGACGAGATCGACTCCATCGCCGACCGCCTCGGCCGCCCCGGCGCCTATTTCCTTTCGGTCAACTACGAGTGGGGCTGCACCTGCCGTGTCGGTCCCTCGCCCGATGGCGGCAGCGCGCGCCTGATGCGAGTGCTCGACTGGGTGACGCATGGCCTCGGCCGCCACGTCATCGCCGCACGCGTCGCCGGTGCGTCCGGCCCATTCGTGACGCTCACCTGGCCCGGCTACACCGGCGTGCTGCAGGCGATGGCGCCCGGGCGTTTCTCCGCCGCGCTCAATCAGGCGCCGATGCGCCGCCCGCTCGGCAGCTTCTATCTCGACTGGGCCGTCAATCGCGGGCGCGTGTGGCGCATGCCGCACGTCACGCCGGCGCATCTCTTGCGCGAGGTGTTCGAGACGGCTGGCTCATTTATCGAAGCCAAGCGCACTCTTGCAGAACGGCCCATCTCGACACCCGGCATCTTTTCACTCGCCGGCGTCAAGCCGGACGAGACGGCTTTGATCGAGCGCACCGAAACGGAAGCTCGCGTGTACGACGGCGACAACGCCGCTGCCAATCATTGGCGGACGCCTGGCTGGTGGGGATTGTCGCGCGGCAGTGACAGCGCCGGCCGCGCACGGCAGATGTATTGCGTGTCGACCGCGCTCGACCCGAATTTTCCTTGGCTGAAGCCACCTATCCGCAACTGGAACACGCGGCTGGTCATGGTCGCCGATGCGCGCGAAGGCCGCCTCGTCGCGCAGGGCTATGAGGTCATCGGCCGGACAACGGGTCCGGCGACGGCGCCGCTCGAGCTGACGGCCTGAGCGGCGCCGCGCCTCGTCTAGCTAACGCGCGAGAACCTCCTTCGTCACGTCGAGAGCGTGCTTGATCTCTTCGGGCGTGGACTCGCAGGTGAGGAAGAAACGTAGCCGCGCCGCGTTCACCGGTACCCCCGGCGACATGATCAGCGAGGTGTTGATGCCCCGCTCGAGCACCTTCGAGACAGCCTTCGCCGCCCGTGTCGTAGCGCCGACCATTACCGGCAGCATGCCGATGCCGATCGAGCGGCCGGTGTCGAGACCGCGCAGTTTCGCCTCCTTGAGAAACAGCGCGCCGTTGGCGTGCAGCCGCGCAACGCGATGTGGCTCGCGCTTGACGACGCGCAGGGCGGCCAGCGCCGCCGCGGTCATGCTCGGCGGCAGGCCGACGGAGAACACGAAGCCGGGGGCGGAATAGCGCAGCGCATCGATGAGCTTTTGGTTGCCGGCAATGTAGCCGCCGCACGAGGCGTAAGCCTTGCTCAGCGTGCCCATCCAGATGTCGACCTTGTTGCCCGGGATGCCGCAGTGCTCGGCGAGGCCGGCACCCGTCTTCCCGAGGACGCCGCAGCCGTGCGCGTCATCGACCATCAGCCAGGCGCCATAGCGCTCCTTGAGCTCGATCACGCGGGCAAGATCCGGAATGTCGCCTTCGGTGGAATAGAGGCCCTCGATGACGACGAGCGCGTTTTTGTACTTGGTGCGCTCCTCGCGCAGGATTTTCTCCAGCGCCTCGAGATTGTTGTGCTTGTAGGTGAGCGTCTTGGCGCCCGACAGGCGCATGCCGACAACGGCGCTGTTGTGCACGAACTCGTCATGCACGATGAGATCCTCCGGGCCCATGACGGTGCCGATGGTCGACACGTTGGCGGCATGACCGCTGACGAACACCAGCGAAGCTTCAACGCCAATTGTCTCGGCGATCTCCTGCTCCAACTCGCGGTGCAGCGGCGTATCGCCGGAAACCATACGGCTCGCCGACACCGAGGTGCCATAAGTATCGATGGCGGCCTTGGAAGCCTTGATCAGGTCGGGGTGCTGGCTGAGACCGAGGTAGTCGCACCAGGCGAAGTTGAGGACGGGCTTGCCGTCGATCAGCGTGCGGCGGCCTTGCGGGCCCTCGGTCGAGCGGAAGAATGGGTTCTCGATGCCGAGCAATTTGCCGAGGTTCTGGTGATAGGAGATCGACTTATAGGCCGGCAGCGACGAAAAGCAGTTGGCGACCATGTCGCGGTCGAGCTTGGCGCGCAGCCTGTTCAATGTCTGTGCCATGATGTTCATGACAATCTCTCCCTAGCGACGCGCGACCGGCTTCGGTGCGCTGACCGATCAAAATCTCGCATAGACACCGAGGTGAAAGTCGAAGCCGCCGGTCCATTCGTCGGCGCTTTCCGCTTGGCCGTTAGCGGCGACACCGTCGTTCGGAACCTGCGGCGAATGATCTTCGAAGCCCACGAGAACGCCGAAGCGATCCTCGCGTGCGAGGCCACCGAACGGATGGCCGGCAAACGGGGCTTGCTCTTGCGAGCCAAGCGGCCCTGACGAATGACTCAAGACACCTCTCCTTGCGGAGAGGGTTTAGGAGACTTGGAGGGTGTGCGCTGTTCCAGCCGGAACAGGCAGCGGGCGAGACGTCGATCTCGCCCGCTTTGGAGAGCCTATAAGGCGGTGCGCTTCTGTCCGGACCAGTCAACGTGAAGCGTCGAGAACATGACGACCGCTAGCATAACGAAGCCGGCGATGGCACCGGCGAGCAGGGCGTAGTCCTCCATCTGCAGGATCAGATAGAGGAGCCCGTACAGCACGAAGAAGACGCCGGCCATGACGAGCCCCTTGTTGAGACTCTGCTGCGCCCGCCAGACGTAAAGCGATAGAAGCCCGCCGGTTGCCACGGCAGCAATCAGGTAGGACCATAGGAAGCCGATCTGCTCGGCGAGGGAGAGCAGCAGCACGTAAAAGAAGATCATGGTTAGGCCGACGAACAGGTACTGCACCGGGTGCACGTGGCGCGGCGAGCCGATCTCCAGCAGGAACACGGCCATGAACGCCGTGGCGAGGAACATCATTGCGTATTTCGCGGCGCGGCTGACGAGCTGGTAGAAATCGACCGGCACGATGAAACGCACGCCGAAGGCATAGGGGTGCATGCGCTCCAGCTCCTGATCGCTGAGGCTCCACGATTGCGGAACGCTGCGAGCGAGGTGCGGGATCTGCCAGCGGGCGGCGAACGATGCAGGGTTGAGCACGCGGTCGTTGGGCAGGAAGGCGCCCATGAAACTAGGATCGCGCCAGTCCGACGTCAACGCGACGGTCGTCTGCTGGGCAACAGGCGCGAATGTGAGCTCGGACGAGCCGTTGAGCGTCAACGAGAATTTGAAGTCGAAGCCGTTTAGCTCGGCGGGCGCCGCATCCGGTGCTGCACCCGCGAACAACTTTGCTGCCGAGGCGAGCCGTACGTGAATGCCGTCGACACGCGTTGCGGGCACGCCGATGCTCGGCTCGAACGAGAGCGCTTCGCTGCCATCGATATTGAGTGACGCCGCCTCCTTCAATCCGGAGACGTCGCTGACCGCCACGGCCAAGACCGCATCGCGCCAGCGCACGGCCTGAGCATCGGCCACGACCTCGCCGATGTCGGGGGCGGCGAAGCTGCCTTCGAAATCGAGAAAGCTCGTGTAGACGGCCACGTCGTAGATCGAGCGGTGCAGCACCTTGGTCGTCGCCTTGCCGCTGATCTTCAGCATCTTCGGCAGGAACACGGCGCGCTTCTCGATCAGCTCCTCGACGCGCTTGTCAGCTTCGCCGGTTACGCGTTTCACCGTGTAGGGCACGATGAGCAACGGCCCATCGATATACTGCGAGCCGCCCCACTCCTGAGCCACACTCTGGGTCACGCCGGCAGCGCGCTGCTCGCGTTCGCCGATCAAACCCCAGACGAGTAGGAGAGGAATGGTGAGGACCAGTATCAATCCGCAGATGAGGAAGAATTTGAAGGCGGGGCTGCCGAGCATACGCCCGATGGCAGCGGTCAGGCTTTCCACGAAAGTCTCCACAGCGAGGAATATCGCTGCGGAGGGAATATCAGGCCGATGGCGCGAACAAGTCAGCAAGTTGGCGGGAAATCATGGAAGTTTCGGAATTTTCGCGGCGTTTAGCCGGTGGCAGCCTGTAGCTCGGGCAGGCGCTCGTCGGTCCACACCTTGAATGTCTTGAGGACGTGCGAGCCGAACGTGTTGATCAGCGGCACGTCAGTGGCGTCCCGCCCGCGGGCCACGACGATGCGGCCGATACGCTGCTTATTGTGGCGTGCATCGAACGTGTACCAGCGGTTCTCTAGGTACACCTCGACCCAGGCGCTGAAATCCATGGGCGCCGGGTCTTTCGGGACGCCGATATCGCCCAGATAGCCATTTACATAGCGCGCCGGAATGTTGAGGCAGCGACACAGGGAGATCATTAAGTGCGCGAAGTCGCGGCACACGCCCTTCTTTTCCTCGTAGGCTTCCAACGCCGTGCGCGTGGCGCGCGCGTGCGAGTAGCCGAAGGTCAGGTGATTGTGGACGAAGTCGCACACCGCCTGGACGCGCGTCCAGCCCGGCTTGACGCTGCCGAACAGCTGCCAGGCGACCTGGCCTAGCCGATCAGTTTCGCAGTAGCGGCTGCCGAGGAGGAAACTCAGCAGGTAGTGCGGCAGCAGCTCCACCGGCACCTCGCGCGCGTTGGGCGCCACCTCGTCCGGCTTGCCGCTGTCGAGGATGGTACCGTCGAGACGCAGCGCGATGTCCCCCGCCGGCGCCATTAGCCGCCGGCACTGATTGCCGAAACCATCGAGGTACATCATCGATGGTGCTGTCGGCAGAGTGTGGAACGGGGCTTCCGCACTGATGTCCTTGCGCCGCTCGGGGTGGACGTCGAGCAGGCAGATCATCGGCGTGGCTCTGGGGACCGTAATAGCGATCTCGCAGCCGTAGTTGATGAGCATCTGGGGAATTCCTCTTGGCGATGAAGTAACGCGCGCGGGTCTGCGCGGTTCCCTCCCGGGGCGCCGGCGTGACGACTTACGTCACTGGTCGTCCGCGAAAAATTCGCAATGCATTCGGTTTGATCGTAGCACCGCTCCGTAGGCGGCGAAATCGGCAACACGCTTTCGGGGCGCGTAGAATAGCGGCCGAACACTGCCTAAAAATTCGCCAGCGGGCACGTGGTCGCGCTTGACAGCAAGCGCCGTATGTCGCAAATTTCTGTCATGACAGAAATTAACGTACAGACTGACACTTTACCCGGTACGGTGGAACGCTTCGTTCTGCACTGGGGGGAGATGGGCACTGCGTGGGGGGTCAACCGCTCCGTCGCGCAAATCCACGCCCTACTCTACCTCAGCGAAACGCCGCTCACGGCCGAGGACATCGCCGACCGCCTCGGCATGGCGCGCTCCAACGTATCGACCAGCCTGCGCGAGCTTTTGTCGTGGAGCCTCATCCGCCGGGTGCACGCCATGGGCGATCGTCGCGACTACTACGATGCCGAAGCCGATATGTTCGAGATGGTCCTGCGCATCGCGCAGGGGCGCAAGGCGCGCGAGATCGACCCGGCGCTGGCCGTGCTGCGCAGTTGCGTCGCCGAGGCAAAGGCCGACGCAGCGGTGCCGGCGAGCGTGCGCAAGCGGCTCAACGCCATGCTTGATTTCACCGAAACCGTCAACCGCAGCTTCGGCGAGATCATGCGGCTGCCGGCGCCGACGCTGATGGGCCTCATCCGCATGGGCGGCGCCATTGCGCGCTTTGCCGGACGCAAGAGCCACAAGAAGCCGCCGCGCAGCTCGCGGTCCACATGAACGGGGAAACGTGCCGTGTCAGCCCTTGAGGTCTACGAGCCTACCGGCGAGCCAGCGCCTGTAGTTACTCCGCCGCTTGCGCCGTCGGTCAGCGATCTGCGCTTCCGCGCGCTCGTCGGCGAAGCGGCTTGGGCTGAGCTGCCTGAAGCCGTCCGCTGTCGCTTCTCCAAGTGTCTCGCCCCCGACGAGTCTCTCATCTACCGCGGCAACGTGGTTGCGACCGAGCTGTCGCGCGCCGGCCGTGTCTTGTCGTTCCTCACCCGCGCCATCGGCGCGCCGCTGCCGCTGACAGACGGCGCCACCGGGCCGGCGCTGGTCATCGTCACCGAGGATGCGGGACTCGGCGGCCAAAGTTGGTTGCGCATCTACACGCGGCCCGGACGCTTCCCGCAAGCGATCCACTCAGCGAAGCGCTTCCGCGGCCCGACCGGGCTCGAGGAGTACGTCGGTTGCGGGATCGGCATGTCGCTGCGCGTCACGGTCGAAAGCGGTGCGCTCATCTTCCGCTCGGCCGCCTACTTCCTCGCGCTCGGCCGCTGGCGCCTGTTGATGCCGCGTGCGCTACACCCCGGACGTATGCAGATCGAGCATCGCGATGAAGGTAACGGCAGCTTCGCCTTCTCCCTGGAGATATGGCACCCGCTGTTCGGCCGGCTCGTGCATCAACTCGCCATCTTCCGCGACGTCTGATGCGTGCTCGCGCAGGGCGCAGCG
This sequence comes from Hyphomicrobium sp., assembly GCA_036559705.1. Lineage (GTDB taxonomy): Bacteria > Pseudomonadota > Alphaproteobacteria > Rhizobiales > Hyphomicrobiaceae > Hyphomicrobium_A. Next base: position 2,584 of record DATBSP010000092.1, on the reverse strand, counting down.
GGACGCTATGATCGCGTCATGACTCGCCGCACCGTGCGCATTATCTGGGTTCTGACCGGGCTTTGCCTCATCGCCGGGGTGGTGGCCAGTGCCGCCATCTGGCTGGGTGCGCCCGATCAGCCCTGGCAGCATGCCGTGCAGGAGCTGTCGACGTTGCTCGACGTGCTGGCGCTGCTGCTATGGATGGGCATCTTCGCCATCTACTGGGCACGCCGTCGCCCGCGGCCCTGAAGGCCCCCCGAAACGCAACGCGCCGGGACACCCCGCGGGCCCCGGCGCGCTTTCTCAATTCGCAGTCCCGATCGACCACAGGGACGGCGATTAGTCACTCACGGGAAACGACACCGTGTAGTCGAGCATTTGCGGCTTTGGGTCCACCTGCGACCGCACCTTGTGCGAGTAATCGACGTCGCACCTTTCGACCGTCCCCTCCACCTTTCGATCTTCCTCGTTCATCGAGTCCCATATCCACGGCACCGAGACGGTCGCCAGCGGGTCGGGCTCGTAGGCAACCACGTCGACCACGCAGCTGACGCGCAGGTCATAGCGCATGCGCTGGATCTTGGCGGAGGCACGGCGCGCCTCCGCGAAGACGCGCGCGGTTTCGGCACGGATTTGCGCCAGCGCGGCCCGCGCCGGAGCATCTTTGCGCCGGGCATCTTGCCAGGTCACCGCGGCCGGAGCTTGAGCCCGGCCCGCAGCATCGTCGAGTACGGTCCAACGGAAATTGCCCGGCTCGGCAAGATCGGGCTCGTTTGCACGCCACGCATTACCAGTCTGCGGCAAATCATCGGCACCGGCGGGAAATGCCACCAGCACTAATGCAAAAGCGAGACAAAACGCTTTCAATTTACCACCTCTTTACTTTTCAAGCGGCGACGGCATTTTTGCTAACACGGCCGTCATGCGCGACCAACGCAGCCCACCGCGTTTTGCACGCTATGCACATGGGGCCCGAGAATTTCGCGTTCGAAGCGAAAAAGGGCTTGCGCCGCTATTTCTCGGAAAAAGGCGCATCTGCACCTCGAGAAACGGTTTCTATCGTCAAACAAATCACGTATTTGCAAGGCGTTAACCACATTGGTTGAGACTTCGCTTTGCTCTACATCGTGAGGGATGGGTCATGACCGAGACACTGAAACTGGTTGCGACAGAGTATGCGGCCGCCTGCATGGGCAAGATGGAAAGCGTGGCGCGCTCGCGCGACCGTCATTGGTGGGCCGGGGTCGGTCTATATTTGTGGACCGCTTTTCTATTCGGCAACGTGATGGGCGAGATCTGGCGCCTGTTGGGCACGCCAATGGCCTGATTGCCGGAATGCGCGTAAATGCGCATTTCTCCGCTGGCAAAAAATAGAAGGCGCGGCGTTCAATGATCGCCGCGCGCCAGTCCAACCCGGAAAGTTTTACGACAGAAGGCCCGCTAGTGGGCCCACTCCCGGACCCGCACACTGATGGCGGCGATGCCGTCATTCAGCTCGTGCAGCCGCGCCCGGTTCTCGAGATAAGCCTCGCGGCGCGCGTCCCGCTCAGCCGTGGTTGGCTCGCGCTCCAGGTGTTGGAAACTGCCGAGAATGCTTTCGCACTGCTTCTCGACAGTGCTCACCTCGTCCTTGAGGCGCTCGCAAGCCATCAGCCACGCGAGAGTTTGCGAATCTAGCATCGAATACCCTCCACTCACTGCGCCACCCACTGTGATTGCGGCATTCTGCTGTCGCGTCAGCGGGAGGTTCCAGTTGCACCCCGGACTTATCCCCGCAATCCCCCGATCGGCCCTGCCTTGACGTCAGGAAAATGCATACCCGCGCGGCGATCCCGCTGCCCGACACCCCGCCGGCCCCTTAAAGGCGGCCTGAGGAACGCCACGAGGAGCGCCCTTGTCAGGCCAACGCGTTTCTCTTAAGAGCACCGTTCCGAACTTCCGCGGCCAGCATTGGCCGCCTGGCGCCGCGGCCGCGCACAGGTTTGGAGAGGTGGCTGAGTGGCTGAAAGCACCGCACTCGAAATGCGGCATACTCGCAAGGGTATCGTGGGTTCAAATCCCACCCTCTCCGCCATATACTATTGAAATTATTTGATTAGTTTTATTTGTTGGCCGCCACCCTCTGGCTCGACGGAGGAGGCGTTCAAGCTGGCGCGCAGCTACGCAGCCGATCAGATGCGCATCGTGCAGTCGGGATCGAAGCGTGAGGACTTGCTCAGCGCCGCGTAATTGCCGCAGGCTAATCCCGTTGGTCTCCCCCAAATCGGGGATGGCTAGGCTTCGAGCTTTCGCGCAAACCCGCGCCAGGGAAACGGCCGCGCAACTGGAAGGTCGGAGGGCTCTTGTCTAGGGGGAACCCCCGACCTCATGCGCGGTCATGACTTGGCGTTCCCCAAAAGAACCGCCAGGACCGAATCCGCTAAAACTCAACGAGCTATTCGGATCGATCCTGGCGCCTATTGGCGATACGCAACTCGCATAGGCAGCGCGCGAAGGAGGACGCAGACGCCCTGGCGGCGTTCAAAGCCACGGGCGGAGCGGATTAGATCACTGCGCGCACGACAAGCCGACCCGCGACCTGCTCGCCCACAGCAGTCACCAA
>DATBSP010000091.1:0-26911 GCA_036559705.1 Hyphomicrobium sp. | reverse complement strand
ACCTCGGCGAACTCCGCCTTGATGTCGTCGAGCGCGGCACGCACGTGGCGCCCCGCCATCTGCTCGTTGAGCGCAACGAGACGCGCGCGGCGTTCTTTCTCGGCGTCGGGGCGCTCGGCGAGGATCGCCTCGATCTCCGCTTCCAGGGCGGCGATCTTGGTCTCCACCTCGCGGCGCAGCGCCTCGGGCACCGAATTGAATACGTCCGTTTTTACGACCTTGCCCTCCAGCACAGGCGCGACCGCGATGCCGGCCGGCGTGCGAATCAGCGCGATGTTCTGCCCTTCGGCCTCACGGCGTAATGCCTCCAACGCGTCTTCACGACTGAAGCGGAATTCCTCCTCGATGGTGCGCCGCTTGAGGTCGTAGTCGTCAGCGGCGAACGCTGCCGGCAACGCGTCGGCCAGCTGATCTATGGCGAGCGCCACCTTCTCGGCGAATGGCTTGGCCGTTCCGGCCGGCAGTTTCAGGGCGCGAAACCCGCCGGTCGGATCGAACGAGCTGACGTAGATCCAGTCGGCGGGACGCTCGGCCTTTTCGGCGACCTCCTGCAACTTGGCGCGCGCCGCCGTGCGGCGGCCGGTGCCTTCGCGCCCGATCACCAGCATGTGATAGCCGGGGCCTCTGATACCGGCGCCGAATGCCAGGGCCTCCATAGCCTTATCCTGGCCGACGGGACCATGCGCCGGCTCGAGGTCGGCGGTCGTTTTGAACCCTAGGCTCGCAGGGTCGGTGGCCCCGGACGACGTCATGTGCGCGCCGCGCGGCAGCGACGGCTCGACGTGCTCAGTCGGCGCATGCGCGGCCGGCGCCGGCGCTTGCGCGACCTCGGCGGTTCCCGACGGCGATGATGTCGGCCCGGCCGCGGTTTCGGCGGCCTTGCTCTTGTCTACCTTGGAGCGTTTGAAGAACATGGAGTCAGGCGCTCGTCCCCTCGATGAGTTGCCCGCAACCAGAAACGGATTCGAGCACCTCTCAGCCAGCTCGATTGGCAGTCGGATCGGCGCATGCGCGCCAAGCGACCCGCCCCCTCGATACGTCGCCGGCAAGTGTCACCGGCTTATGGTGGTCAAATGACGGCAGTAAAGGATAAAGCCGGGGAAACTGGCATCGATATGGCGGAGGCGACATGCCGCGAGACGGCGAACGCCTCGGGCCGCGACGCTGTCACGCGGGAGGTCTGCCGCGGCGTCGGCCGCCTTTTACGTTCTCTCGGCTTTGCCGTCATCAATGAGTTGTCGCTGGCCAATGGCCGCCGCGCCGATGTGGTCGGGCTGTCGCCCGCCGGCGACATCTGGATCGTCGAGGTAAAGTCGTGCCTGGAAGACCTGCGCGTTGATGGCAAGTGGCCGGAGTACCGTGATTTTTCCGACGCGCTGTTCTTCGCCGTGGCGCCTGGCTTCCCGGTGGAAATCCTGCCCGCCGACACCGGACTGATCCTCGCCGACCGCTTCGGCGGGGAGATCGTGCGCCCAGCGCCGGAAATGCGCCTTGCCGCCGCCCGCCGCAAGGCGATGACCCTGCGTTTTGCGCGCGCCGCCGCCTTCAGCCTGCAAGCGCTGACCGATCCGGGCTTGGAAAATTCCTGACGAGGAAAAAGTACGCACCGATTATTTCGGCGCGCGCTTGGCGAGAATGCGCTGCAACGTGCGGCGGTGCATGTTGAGGCGGCGCGCCGTCTCCGACACGTTGCGATTGCACAGCTCGTACACGCGCTGAATGTGCTCCCAGCGTACGCGATCGGCCGACATCGGGTTTTCCGGTGGCGGCGCCTTGTCGTCCGATGGGGCAAGCAGCGCGTCCGTCACGTCGTCGGCGTCGGCGGGCTTCGCCAGATAGTCGACAGCGCCCAGCTTCACGGCCGTCACCGCGGTAGCGATGTTGCCGTAGCCGGTCAGCACAATAGCGCGTGCATCAGGACGCGCGCGCGACAGCTCGGCGATGACGTCGAGGCCGTTGCCGTCTTCGAGACGCATGTCGACGACGGCGAAGGCGGGCGCACGCTCGCGAATGAGATCGACGCCTTCGGCGACCGAATGCGCGCCGCGCACTTCGAAGCCACGCAGCTCCATGGCGCGCACCAGGCGCTGCGCAAAGGCGCGGTCGTCATCGACGACGATGAGGGAGCGATCCTCTGGAAGCTCGTCCTGTCGGAAGGAAAGGTCTTCTGGCTCGTTGTTCATTTTTCCTCCGGCCAGACTAGAATCGGCCGCAGCGTTTTTCGCCTCCACGAACGCCTCCTACCTCAAAAAGAGAGCTGCTCTAAAGACCGGCTTGGCGATGACAGCCGGCCCGTGGCGAGCTTTTTCCGGGTTGCACCCGCTCAAGTTCGCACCTTGTCGCAGGTCTGTCAGCCTGAAGATAGCTTATTTGTCAATGCGGAATTAGCCCTAGGCCTTTTCGACGCTAAGAAAAACCACATAGATTAAAGGTGGTTAGCAGCTACTGGGAGAGAATAAAGGAGCGCGGCCAGCTTACCGTGACGATGGCGCCGGAGCGCCCGCCGGTGCGGTTGGCGAGGCTGACCGTGGCGCCGGAACGCTCCAGCAGCGTCTTGGCGATGAAGAATCCAAGCCCCAATCCGGTTGAATCCTCATCCAGGCCGCTGTCAATCTCCGCCGGCCGCGTGGTGACGTATGGCTCGCCGATGTTGTCCATCACCTCGACTGGGAAGCCCGGACCATCGTCGGCGATGGAAATGACCAGGCCGGTAGAGTTCCATTCGGCTTTCACATCAACCTGCGCTTTGGCGAACTCCGTGGCGTTCTCGATGATGTTGCCGAGGCCGTAGATGACGCCGGGGCGCCGCTGGATCTCGGCTTGGCGCCGGCCGGGGACGGTCGTCTCGGTGGCCGGCGCGGCCGTAATGTTGATGCCGATTTTCTCGGAGAAATAGGGCTCGGCGGCTTCCTCGAGCATGGCGCGCACGCTGACCCGCGCGTGCATCGGATCCTCTTCGCCCGGGTGGCGCGTCAGCTTCTGCAGGATCTCGCGGCAGCGCAGGGCCTGCGTCTTGAGAAGCTCGACGTCGTCGTAAAGCGGGCTGTCGGCTTTAACGGTGTGCTCCAGCTCTTTGGTCACCAGCACGATCGTCGACAGCGGAGTGCCAAGCTCGTGCGCCGCCGCCGCCGCAAGACCGTCGAGCGCGTGCAGTTTCTGCTCGCGCGCCAGCACGATGTCGGTGGCAGTCAGCGCCGCCGACATCTGCCGCGACTCCTTCGTCAGCCGCCACGCGTAGAGAGCGATGAATGTCGTCGACACGCACAGCGCCGCGAAAGCGCCGATGCGGTAGATCAACGGCAGCTCGAGGGCGACGCCCGGATACCAGGGCAGCGGCTCGTGGGCGAGGACAAGCAGTGCCGCGGCGCCGAGCGCCAACAGACCTAGGGCCACCGTGTTGCGCAAGGGCAGCGTCGCCGCCGACACCGTCACCGGCGCCACCATCAGCATGGTAAACGGGTTATCCATGCCGCCCGTCAGGAACAGCAGCATGGCGAGCTGCAGAATGTCCCAGGCGAGCAATCCCGTCGCGTAGGGGATGCTCAATCTATGGCGCGAGGGGTACCAGACGGCGAGGAACACATTGAGCCAAGCCGACAGCGCGATCACCGTGAGGCAGGCGCCGAGCGGCACGTAAAAGCCCAGCCCGAAGGCGACGGTGCACAGTGCCGCGAACTGGCCAAGCACGGCGATCCAGCGCAGCCGGATGATGGTGTGCAGACGCAGCCGGCTGTTGACCGGATCGGCGAGCACGCGCTGGTTTTTCTTTTTCCTCGGTCGCAGGAACGTCTGCAGCAACGTCTAAACCCTCAACTCTGGACGCTCGCGGGAGCTTAACACGGCCAACGCGACGTTAGGGCGCCGAGGCCCACGTTGCGCGCCGGTCGCTTACGGCTTAATTGCCCAGGAGCAAAAGGAAAACGGCCGCATGCGTGCAAAGCTAATTCTGAGTGTCGTCGCCGGCCTGCTGCTCGGCGGAGTGGCGGCCATCGCCATCTTCCCCGAGGCGCGCGAGCGACTGCTCCCGCAGCAGGGCTCGCAAACGACCGGCAAGGCGCTGATCGGCGGCCCGTTCACGCTCACCGACCAGAGCGGCAAACAAGTCACCGACGAGGACTACCGCGGCCGCTATATGCTGGTGTTCTTCGGCTTCACCGCCTGCCCCGACATCTGCCCCGCCGGCCTGCAGCTCATCTCCGCAGCGCTCGATAAGGTCGGCGCCAAGGCGGGCAACGTCACTCCGATCTTCATCAGTGTCGATCCCGCGCGCGACACGCCGGAGAAGCTCGACGCCTTCGTGAAGAACTTCAACGGCCGCATCGTCGGCCTCAGTGGCACGCCGGAAGAGATCGCCGCCGTCGCCAAGGCGTACAAGGTGTTCTACGAGAAGACGCCGAACGAAGCAGCACCCACCGAATACGGGATGAACCATACGTCGATCATCTATCTGATGGGACCAGACGGGGCATACGTCACGCACTTCACGCCAACGACCACGCTCGATGCGATGGTGGAGAAGCTGAATAAGCTCTTGTAACAATGCGCAACGCCCGCGCGGCCACGAGGACACAGTGTTGCCTCATCGTCCGCGCACTTGAGGTTTGTTACTGGCGACGCGCTTAAATTTCGATTAGGTCAGAAGGCGCCCACCAATGCAGCGTGTTGCGCATCGGCTTCAGTGGGCTGTTCCGACCAACGTCGTGTTACGCACGAGGGGGATGGTCGGTTGCGGCATACGGGTCGGGGGCAGACATTGAAGCGTCCGCGCATCGAAGAGCTCGATTGCCCGGTTGAGGTGAGACGACACCCTGGCGCGCGTCGGTTGACGCTGCGCGTCAGCCGCACACGGCGCGCGGTGATCGTCACACTTCCAGTGCAATGCGATCTCGGCGAAGCCGGCTCCTTCCTCCATCGCAACATCGAGTGGGTGCGCGAGCGCCTCAGCAGCATTCCGCAGCCGGTGCCGTTCACCGATGGCGCGTTGATGCCGCTGCGCGGCGAATTCCACAGCCTCGCGTTCACCGGCAAGCGTGCCGCAGGCGGCGTCGTGCGCGCGCAAGCAACGAAGAGCCTGCCCGAGCTGCGCGTCAGCGGCCGCACCGAGCATGCCCCGCGACGCCTGCGCGATTGGCTCACCGAAGAAGCGCGCCGCGACCTCGACGCCCGCGTCGTCGTGCATGCGCGCGCCCTCGGCGTCAAAGCCAAGCGCATCGCCGTTCGCGATCAGGCGACCCGTTGGGGCTCGTGCTCGACGACGGGGGTTCTATCGTTCTCCTGGCGCCTCATCCTCGCCCCGCCGCGCATCCTCGATTACGTCGCCGCGCACGAGGTTGCCCATCTTGCCGAGATGAATCACGGCCCCGGCTTCTGGGCGCACGTCGAACGGCTGCTGCCGACGATGAAAGAGGACAAACGCTGGCTGCAGCTCTACGGCCTCGACCTGCACCGCTACGGCCCGTCCGACCGCGCCGACTGAGCGCAGCTATCGCGCCATCAATTGATCTATAGAGCCGGTGTCGCCGGCCCCGCCGCCAAGTGCGCGGGCGATGAAGTCGTCGGCGATGCGCTCCTGCGGATAGACCGGCTCCGCCGCCACGTCGGCCCCCGTCGGCTCGGCGCCAGGCAGCGGCAGCGGTGGCTTGCCGGCATGCGCGCCCAGCATGATCTCGCGCCAGATCTCCGCCGGCAGGCTGCCACCGACCACGCGGTTCATGGCGCGGCCGTCGTCGTTGCCGGCCCACACGCCCGTCGTCAGGTACGCCGTGTAGCCGATGAACCAAGCGTCACGGAAACTCTGCGAGGTGCCGGTCTTGCCGGCCGCCGCATGCAAGGGAAGCATCGCGCGTTTGCCGGTGCCGCTGACCAGCGCCTCGTTGAGCATGTCGTTCATGGCGGTGACTTGCGCGGACGCGACGACCTGTACGGCCGTCGGCGCCTGGCGCGTGAACAGCACTTCGCCGTTGAGGGCGCGCACCTGCCGCACGACGTAAGGCTCGGCCGTGCGGCCGCCGTTGGCCAGCACGTTATAGGCGGCAGTCAGCTCTAGCAGCGACACCTCCGAGGTGCCGAGCGACAGCGTTGCGTCCTTCGCCAGGGGCGAGCGGATGCCGAGCCGCTTGGCGGCTTGCGCCACGCGCGCCGGTCCCACCGTCAGCGTCAGCCGCGCCGCCACCGCATTGACCGACTTGGCCAGCGCCGTGCGCATCGGCATCTGCCCGAGATATTCGCCGTTGTCGTTGCGCGGCGCCCAGCCGCCGACACTCAGCGGCAGATCCTCAACGACGCTGTCGGGCGTGTAGCCGGCCTCGAGCGCCGCGAGATAGACGAACGGCTTGAACGCCGAGCCGGGCTGGCGCGCTGCTTTGACGGCACGGTTGAACTGCGTCGCGGCGTAACTGTGCCCCCCGACGAGCGCCAGCAAGGCGCCATCGCGATCGAGCACCACCGCCGCCGCCTCGCTCGTAGCGAGCGCCGGGCCACGCGCGGCGATGAACCGCTCGACGACGGCCGAAGCGTTCGCCTGCACGGTGCGGTCGAGCGTCGTCTCGACGATGATCCCTTCGGCACCGGCCGCAACGCCCATCACGTAGGCCGGCGCCAGCTGCTCCATGACATAGTCGACGGCGTAGTCGGCTCCGGCGGGCTCCGCGCGCTCCGAGTGATCGAACGAGCGCGACACCTCGTCGGCCGCCTTGCGCTCGTCGTCCTCGCTGATGAAGCCAGCCTCCTGCATCTGCGACAGCACGATGCGCGCCCGCGCCCGCGCGCTGCCGGGATTGGACAGCGGCGAATATTTCGATGGCGCCTTCAGGAGGCCGGCGATCATCGCCGCCTCGCCGAGCGTCAGGTTACGCGCCGGCTTGCGGAAATAGCGCCGCGACGCCGCGTCGATGCCATAGGCGCCGCTGCCGAGGTAGACGCGGTTGAGGTAGAGTTCGAGTATGTCCGACTTCGTCAGCCGCGACTCTAGCCACAGCGCCAGCGTGAACTCCTCGAGCTTGCGCGCGAAGGTGCGGTCGGAGCTGAGATAGAGGTTCTTCGCCAGCTGCTGAGTCAGCGTCGAGCCGCCCTGCACGGTGCGGCCCTCGCGCAGATTGATAAACGCCGCACGCACCATGCCGAAGGGATCGACACCGTGGTGGTCGTAGAAGCGCTGGTCCTCGGTGGCGATCACGGCGTCGGAAACGTAACGCGGCAAGAGGTCGAGCGGCACGTAGTCATCGCCGCCGCCGCGCTCGGTGATGACGGAGCCGTCGCGCGCCAGAATGCGCACGAACGGCGCGTTCTCTTTCGGCCGCAGCGACAGCGGATCGGGATAGATCACCGAGTAATAGATCATCAACGCCGCGACGCCGAAGCCGCCCGCCCCCAAGACGTAGAAGGGCAGCAGGAACAGGCGCTTCAGCGACGAGCGCTTGCGCTTCGGCGGTGGTGACGAAAAGAGGCCCATTGGCAGGCCTGCTCCCGGTCCCGATGGATTGCTTGGCGCGCGGCGCGCCGGACGGCACCCTAACCCGGGCGCCGCTAAGGCGCAGTAAACCTTGCCGTCGCACCAGCCTAGGTGCCGGACACGTCAGGTCCTCTCGCGCAGCAGAACGATTGGGTAGGCGAGGATCGCCAGAATGACGCGCGCTATCACCGTGAAGAACATCAGCAAAAGCTGGCGCTCCTCGAGCAGCAGCTCGAGCCAGATATTGTATTTCGGATTGAGGCCGGTCGAGGTGATCAGCGCTTTGAACGAGCGCGCCCAGCCGAGCATCATCGACAGCGTCTCCGGCGAGTAGATGGCGACGACGGCCATCAACAGCGCGCCGAGGATGAGCGAAAAGACGATGTTGCCGACGGACAGCAGAATGCGCAGCACGGGAAATCCCCTCAACGGACGGCAGGCGAGGCCTCAAGCCTAGCACCCCCTCGTTCGCCACGAAACAACCCTAACACTATGGGGAAGTGCGTACCTATATGGAACTCGGCCCGCCCGCTGCCGGTTTGGCAGCAGCCCTTGCGGATCCCGAATTGGAGCTTGAATTAATGGCCTACGCCAAAGCCAACGCCCCCGGTACCTACGAGCGCATCGAGCGGCTCGAGCGCGCCGAGGTCGAAGCCGCCATGGCGCGCATCACCGCCGTCGCCAAGTTGATGGATTCGCTATTCGCCATCCCCGGCACGCGCATCCGCCTCGGCGTCGATTCCCTGCTCGGCCTAGTACCGGTGGTGGGAGACATCGCGGCACAAGTGGTGTCCGCGTACCTTATCTGGGAGGCGCGCCAGCTCGGCGTCTCGAAGTTCACGCTGTGGCGCATGGTCGGCAACTCGCTGCTCGACACCGTCGTCGGCGTTGTGCCGCTGGTCGGCGACGCCTTCGACATCGCATTCCGCGCCAACATGAAGAACCTGCGCCTCCTGCAACGGCAGATCGAGAAGCAGGGGTATCAGACCGCCGCGCCTGCAGCCGGCAAGGGCCCCGTCATCCAAGGCGACTACCGCCGCGTCGCTTAACGACGCTCCCGGCGGCGAAACTACACGTCGAGGTTGGCGACGGAGAGCGCGTTCTCCTGGATGAACTCGCGGCGCGGCTCGACCACGTCGCCCATCAGCTTGGAGAAGATCTCGTCGGCCTCGCCGACTTCGCCCACCTTCACCTGCAGCAGGGTGCGCACATCCGGGTTGAGCGTCGTCTCCCACAGCTGGTCCGGGTTCATCTCCCCCAGACCTTTGTAGCGCTGCATCGAGATGCCCTTCTTGCCGGCCTCGTAGATGGCTTCGAGCAGCGTGCGCGGCCCGTGCACGGGGATCGACTCCGCCTTGCGGCGCAGCTTGGCCGGCGTCGCGTAGACCTCGGCCAGATACTTGTGCCGCTCGTTCAGACGCCGCGCATCGAGCGAGCCGAGCAGCGCGAGATCGAGCGCGTGCGCCTCCGTGACGCCGCGCACCTCGCGCTTGAAGTGGAAGCCGTCGTTGCCGTAGCGTCCTTGCCAGCCCTTCTCGGTCTCCTCGGCGATGGCATCGAGCCGCGCGGCGATGAGGTCGGCGGTGGCGTTGGCCTGCTGGGCCGATTGCACGAGGCGTGTGTCGAACGCCCCGGCGATGGCGGCCTGCTCGACGACGCGGTGCGAATAGCGCGAATGCAAGCCGTCGATGAGCGAGACAACGCCGCGCGCCTGGTCGGCGATGGTGCGCAGATCCTTGCCTGCCCTCTCCTCGCCCGCGCCGGTGACCAGCACCGTCTCTTCGAGGCCGGAGTTGATCAGGAAGTCCTCCAGCGCCGGCTGGTCCTTGAGGTACGTTTCCGACTTGCCACGCGCCACCTTGTAGAGTGGCGGCTGGGCGATGAACACGTGCCCCTTCTCCACCAGCTCCACCATCTGCCGGTAGAAGAACGTCAGGAGCAGCGTGCGAATGTGGGCGCCGTCGACGTCGGCGTCCGTCATGATGATGATCTTGTGGTAGCGCAGCTTCGAGACATCGAAGTCGTCGCGGATGCCGGTGCCGAGCGCGGCGATGATGTTGGTCACCTGCTCGGACGACAGCATCTTGTCGATGCGCGCGCGCTCGACGTTGAGGATCTTGCCGCGGATTGGCAGCACCGCCTGGAACTCGCGCTTGCGGCCCTGCTTGGCGGAGCCGCCGGCCGAGTCGCCTTCGACGATGAAAAGCTCGGTGTTGGCCGCGTCGCGGTCCTGGCACTCGGCGAGACCGCCCGGAAGCCGCAGATTGTCGAGCGCGCCCTTACGCCGCGTCAGCTCGCGCGCCTTGCGCGCCGCCTCGCGGGCGAGCGCCGCCTCGACGATCTTGCCGACGATGGTCTTGGCTTCCTTGGGGTGCTCCTCGAACCAGGCCATGAGCTGATCGCCGATGATGCTTTCGACGACCGGCTTCACTTCGGAGGAGACGAGCTTGTCTTTGGTCTGGCTGGAGAACTTAGGGTCCGGCACCTTCACCGACAGCACGCAGGTGAGACCCTCGCGCGCGTCCTCGCCGGAAAGATCGACCTTCTCTTTCTTGGCGAGGCCGCTCTCGCCCGCGTACTTGTTGATGACGCGCGTCAGCGCAGCGCGGAAGCCGGCGAGATGCGTGCCGCCGTCGCGCTGCGGGATGTTGTTGGTGAACAGCAGCACGTTCTCGTGGTAGCTGTCGTTCCACCACAGGGCCGCCTCGACGATGACCTTGTCGCGCTCGCCCGTCAGCATGATCGGCTCTGAGATCAGAGACTGCTTGGAGCGGTCGAGGTAGCGCACGAACGCCGCAGTGCCGCCGTCGTACATCATCTCCTCGCGCTTGATGTCGGCGTGGCGCGCGTCGGTCAGCACGATCTTGGCGCCGGAGTTGAGGAACGCGAGCTCGCGCAGGCGGTGCTCGAGCGTTGAGAAGTCGAACTCCGTCCGCGTGAACGTCTTCGTGCTCGGCAGGAACGACACCTCGGTGCCGCGCTCGCCCTTGCCGTCGCCGACGACCTTGAGCGGCGCCACCGGCACGCCGTCGTTGAATTCGATGAAGTGCTCTTTGCCCTCGCGCCAGATGCGCGCGCGCAGCCAGCTCGACAGTGCGTTGACGACCGAGACGCCGACGCCGTGTAGGCCGCCCGAAACCTTGTAGGAATTCTGGTCGAACTTGCCGCCGGCGTGCAGCTCGGTGAACACGATTTCGGCCGCCGAGCGTTTCGGATCTTGATCGTCGTCGGATTTGATGCCGGTGGGGATGCCGCGGCCGTCGTCGCGCACGCTGCATGAGCCGTCGGGATTCAGCGTCACCGTGCACGCCTTGGCGTGGCCGGCCAGAACCTCATCGACGGCATTGTCGACGACCTCGTAGATCATGTGGTGCAGGCCCGACCCGTCGTCGGTGTCGCCGATGTACATGCCAGGGCGCTTGCGGACGGCGTCGAGGCCCTTCAGCATCTTGATCGAGTCGGCGCCGTATTCCTCGGCGCCCGTCAATTTCTTCGCGGGCGAAGCGCTCATTTCCAGATTGTCCCAGGGGTCGTTCGGCCTTCATTGGATGTATACCACATAAGCCCGCGGGAAGCACCTTTTCGGCAGTGCCGGACCCAACATAAATAGTAATATTTTCCGCTAGTTAGAAGGCGCTGCGGCACCTTGCTCAGGCTGCCCGTCGAAAGTGCTCAAAAGGCCGTCCTCGACGCGCCAAAATCGCGCCTTGCCGGCCAGCCAGGAGAAGGCCTGGGCGTCGGTTCCAGTCATCCATGCTTGAGCGCCCAAGCGCAGGATTTCCTCGAACAGCGCGGCGCGGCGCTCGGCGTCCAAATGCGCCGTCACCTCGTCGAGCAACAAGATCGGCGCGCCCTCGCGGCGGCGGGCAACGAGCTCGGCGTGGGCGAGGACGAGGCCGATCAGCAGCGCCTTCTGCTCGCCCGTCGAGCACAACCGCGCTGGCATGGCTTTCGGCGCGTGCGCGACGAGCAGATCGGAGCGGTGCGGGCCATCGAGCGTGCGCCCCGCCGCGCGGTCGCGCTCGCGGCCCTCCCGCAGCCGCTGGGCGTAGCTGTCTTCGACCTCGACCGCCGGCATGCGTTCAAGATCCGCTTCGAGGCCACCCTCTAAGGCCAGGCCCGCCGCCGGAAACGGCGAAGTTGGATCACGCGCCGTGCGCTCGGCCATGATCGCCGCGAGGCCGGCAACGGCTTCGGCGCGCGCCGCGGCAATGGCGGTGGCCGTCTCCGCCATCAGCAATTCGAGGCCCTCAAAGCGCGCAGTGTCGCGCACACCGTCGGCGAGCAACCGGTTGCGCTGCTGCATGGCGCGCTCAAAGCGCCCGGCGCCGGTGCGATAGCCGGGGTCAAAACACAGGATCAGCCGGTCGAGAAAGCGGCGCCGCTCGGCGCCCGGCCCAGTGAACAGGCCGTCCATGGCCGGCGTCACCCACACGACCTCGACGTAGTCGGCAAGAGCACCGGAACCGGCCGCCGGCTCACCGTTGATGCGCACGAGCCGGCCGGTGCGCTCTGAGTCCTCAGAGGCAATGAGCCCGGTGCCGATATCGACCGGCCCCATGTGCGTATGGGTGTGCGCGGCCACCGCCCAGCCGCCGTCACCCGTCCCGCGCGCAAGATCGGGATAGGCGGCGCGCCGCATACCCTGGCCTGGTGCCAGTAGCGATACGGCCTCGAGCAGATTGGTCTTGCCGGCCCCGTTGGCGCCGATCAGCACCTGCGGCTCGGGCCCGGCCTGCAACGCGGCGTGCGTGTAATTGCGGAAATTGGAAAGCGTCAGCCGCTCGACCCAAAGCATGAGCTATGTTGCGCGTCCTGTAGCGGTGCGCCGGGCGAACAACGCCACGGCTACACGCGCATCGGCATCAGCACGTAGAGCGCCGTCGCGTCGCCCGGATCGTTGACCATGGTGGGCGACCCCGGATCGGCGAGCTTGAATGTCGCCCGCTCTCCTTCGAGCTGGCCGGCGATATCGAGCAAATATTTAGCGTTGAAGCCGATCTCAAGGGGCGCTGAGGCATACTCGACGCCGATCTCCTCGGTGGCGCTGCCGCCCTCGGGGTTGTTGACCGACAGCACCAGCTTGTCCGGCTTGATATTGAGCTTCACGGCGCGGCCACGCTCCGAGGCGATGGTCGAGACGCGGTCGACGGCGCCGATGAACTCGGCGTTGGAGACGGTCATCTCCTTGTCGTTGCCCTGCGGGATGACGCGGCCGTAGTCGGGGAACGTGCCGTCGATCAGCTTTGAGGTCAGCGTCACGCTGCCGATCTCGAAGCGCACCTTGGCAGGGCTCACTGCCACCTTCACGCCGGCGGCGCTGTCCTCGATCAGGCGATTGAGCTCGTGCACCGTCTTGCGCGGGATGATGACGCCCGGCATGCCCTCGGCACCCTTCGGCAGCGGTAGCTCGACCTGGGCGAGGCGATGCCCGTCCGTCGCCACGGCGCGCAACGTCGCCTTGTTGCCCGACTGAGCGGTGTGCAGGTAGATGCCGTTTAGGTAGTAGCGCGTCTCCTCCGTCGAGATGGCAAAGCGCGTCTTATCGATCAACCGCTTCAGGTCCTGCGCCGTGAGGTCGAACTCCTGGCCCATCTCGCCGACGCCGATGTCGGGAAAATCCTCCGCCGGCAGCGTCTGCAGCGCGAAGCGCGCATGACCAGCGGCGAGCGTCAGGCGCTCCTTCTCGGCATCCTTGCGGATGTCGACCTGGCTGCCGTCGGGCAGCTTGCGCACGATGTCGTGCAGCATGTGCGCCGGCACGGTGACGGCCCCAGTCTGGCTGACGTCGGCGGCGACACTTTCGATCACCTCGCGCTCGAGATCGGTCGCCTTGAATTCCAGCGCCTGATCGCGCACGCGCAGCAGCACGTTCGACAGTATGGGGATCGTCGTGCGCCGCTCGACGACGCTCGTCACGTGGCCGAGTGCCCGCAAGAGTTCACCACGTTCGATCACAAGCCGCATGGAAGGAATCCTCGGCGGGGTTCGTTAGGGCCATTTCAGAGCCCCCCAGCCTCGCATTGAGGCGGTAAGGCGGCCCTTGTTGAGAGAGGGGAGCGCGGTAGGACCAGAGACTGGCGGTCTTTTAAAGGATTCCCCCCCGGTTAACATGACCTGATGCCGAGATCATTTTCAAGAGGCGGGGGCGGAGGGGGCCTTTCGGCGCCATTCTACGGCAAAGGAGCGGCGCCAAAAGACGCCGCCCCTCCCCGCTAAAGCCCGTCGCACTCGCCCCAGTACGGCAGGCCGTTCAGTGTCGGGCGTCCCTCAATGGCTTAGGATACGCTTTAGTTCCTCGAGCTCCTCCTTGAGCCGGGGATTGCCCGCCAGTTCTCCTTCGATCTTGCGGATTGCGTGCAAAACGGTCGTATGATCGCGATTGCCAAAGCGGCGGCCGATCTCGGGTAGCGAGCGCGCGGTGAGCTGCTTGGCGAGATACATGCCGATCTGACGTGGCCACACGACCGAGCGATGGCGGCGCTGCGAGAGCAGGTCGCCCTTCGACACCCCGAAGTGACGCGAGATGATGCGCAGAATGTCCTCGATCTTGATGCGCCGCGGCTCGAGACCCTGAACGAGATCGCGGATCACCGTCTCGGCGACGTCGGGCGTAATGCTGGTGCGCATGTACTGCCAGGTCGCGTAAAGGCGGGTGATCGCCCCCTCGAGCTCGCGTCCGCTTTCCGTCAGCCGTTCGGCAAGCAGCACCAGGATATCGCGGTGGAGCGTGAAGGACGGATCGTTGGCCCGCTTTTCGGCGAGACGCTTCTCCAGAACCTTCAGCCGCAGCTCCTGATCGAGCGTACCGATCTCGGTGACGAGGCCACGCTGCAGGCGCGAGCGCATGCGCTCGTTGAGCCGCTCGACGTGGTTAGGCGCGCGCGCCGAAGCAACCACCACCTGCCGGCCGCCGTCGAGCAGCGAGTTGATGATGTGGTCGAACTCCTGCTCGGTGCGCTCACCGTGCATGAACTCCAGGTCGTCGATGAGCAGCACGTTGATGCCGCGGAACTTCTCCTTGAAGGCCAGCGGGTCTTGGCTGCGCAGGGCTTCGACGAACTGATAGCGGAAGCGCTCGGCCGTGAGATAGAGCACCTGCGCGTTGGGCGCCCGGCGCTTCACCTCCCAGGCGATGGCGTGCAGGAGATGCGTTTTGCCGAGGCCGACCGCGGAGTGGATGTAGAGCGGATTGAAGCCGGGAGCCTCGCCGAGCGCCGTTTCAGCGACCTGCGTTGCGCCAGCGTGTGCCATGCGGTTCGACGATCCGACGACGAAGCTTTCGAACGTGTAGCGTGGATCTAGAGGCGAGCCTTCGAAACCACCGACACTCGTACGTCCTGCCGCCGGCATCGAAGCCACGAACATCGGCCCGCGCTGACCGTTGTCGGTCTGTGCGCCGCGCCCGCCGTTGGCCGGTTCGCCATCTTCTGCCGTCTCGACCGCCGGACGCGCGTTGGCGTTGTTCCCCGGCTGGCGCAGCATCACCTCGACCTTCTCTGCCCCTTTGAACTCGGCGCGGCAGCAGGCGAGGAGAGCCTCGGAGTAGTGCGACTGGATCCAGGTTCTGAGGAACTTGACCGGGACCGAGACCTTCACCGTGCCGCCCTCGAAGCTCTCGAACTCGAGGGTGTGGAACCAGCTCATGAAGATGTCATCGCCGAGCTGCGCGCGCAGCATGGCCCGCACCTTCTGGCCGCGTGGCTCATCTGAGGTCGTGACAGCATTGGTCGGGGTGGGAGAGGAAGTGGCAGTGGTCGTCGTAGTCCGCTCTTCTAATCCGCTGGGAGCTGCGCCCGCAAAGCCGCCGCCCGCAACAGAACGTTCCGCTTTTTGTATCGTCTGCATGTGTGAAACCCCCGCACTTTATGAACTTTTTCGACTTGCCCATCAAAGTCACCCGGACAAAGTTCGACCCACGCCCTCCGCCGCCGCGGCTGCGCAATCGGTTCTGTTCAGGTCTTCCGAAACGGGCGCGCTAACCTTGCGCCCAAGCTAGACCGGCCGCCTTCCAACCGGCGACCTGCCCTCGATGGCGATCGGTGTCGAGAGGCCCCTCGAAACCGTCCGCCACATTCCTGCATCGTCGATAGCCGACATTCGCCATGGCTTCCGCTGCCATGCGACTGCGAGCGCCGGATCGACAAATGAAAAACAATTCGCTGTCTTTAGTGGCGCCCGCCGCATCGAGCGCTTTGGTCATCCGTTCCGAGAAGCCCGCATCGATTTTGCTCTCGGGGCACGTCTGCCATTCGACCGTGAGAACCCGCTTACCGATCTCGTTGAGATCGGGAAGGCCCACGAAGGTCCACTCTGCTCGCGTACGTACGTCGATCAGAACTGACCCTGCATCCTTCGCGAGGTGTGCCCATACCTCATCCACAGGCACGTCATCGATGTGGACGACTTCCAACGACTCCACTTCGTCCTCCAACTCACAGACCGCGCTGAATAAACGCTTCAGAACAGCCCGCTCACAAAATCAAAGAAGCGATAGAGAACAACCTCTCGGCTTGCCAGGCAAGTGGGCCCGGAAAGGTACGCAAACACGCACAGAAGTTACGCTGAAACCAGGGACGCGATACTGTACAAAACCTGGCGGCGACCTGCGCTGGAACGCTGGATAAACCCTAGCGCGGCGACCATCAGGACCGTAGCTCTTAACTTTGCCTTAAGCAAGCCTAACAGGCGTCCCAGAGCTCGGTTGCAGAGGGTCGCGATCGCGTGTGAGAGCAGTGGAAATCCTGTGAATTCGATGCAGCACCTGTGGATAGCCGGCTGAGCAAGTTCATGATTTCCAAGGGTCCCCCACACGTCACGACCACCAGAGAAACTTGTCCTCTGGTACGTCGCCAAAACGTCATTTTCCATTTGGGCTCAGCGCCGGAACATCAGGGCGAAAATCGGGCGGGGCGCCCGCGCCGCGACGCTCTAGCGTCGCGGAATCCGTCACTTAGGTCTGTTTAAGACTCGTGCGCTGACGGTGGACGGCGCGGTGACTCTGTTGCGAACTTATCGCACCCGGTGTTTTGGAGTGGCTGCCCTAGGCTCACTCTCAATTCGCCATCGCTTTGACGCGCGCTGAAAGGCGCGAAACTTTGCGGCTCGCCGTCTTCTTGTGCAGCACGCCCTTCTGCGCGTTGCGTGCGAGGACCGGAGCCGCCGCTTTCAACGCCTTCGCAGCTTCGTCCTTCTTGCCGGAAGCGATGGCTTCCTCGACCTGACGCACAACGGTGCGCGCGCGCGTTGTGCGCGACTTGTTGACTTCCGTACGACGTACCGCCTGGCGGGCCGCCTTCTTTGCAGACTTCGTGTTGGCCATGTCGTGCTTCCTCTCTAAACCGCCACTCGATCGATCCGAACGTGGGCGCTGCCATCAGGCAGTGATTTTCCAATGCGCCAGTGTCCCTTTCGCCGAACGTCGATGCCGGTGTCCCGAGCGAACTTCGGAAATCCTAGGAGACACTAGAATCGTAAGCTCGCTAGCGTGATTCAGATCGAGAAATTCACTCGCCACTTGGCGGCGAGCACTTGGCGAATTTCTCGATCATCACACTAGCCGCCCGAAACGCGAGTTCCGAGCGGCCGAAGTCGCGATCCTATAGACGCCGCAAAGTGTAGGGTCAACGGCGCTGCGCGGCAGGTTAAACGGCTCGCAGGCTTGCCAGAACCGCCTCTCCGGGGTCTCTTGGCGGCGGCATAATAAGGCTCGGGAGGCTTGGGGCGAGATGACTTCGGCTTGGCTTTGGATCGTTTCACTGGCCATCGGCACGGCAGCCGTCTGCCTCAGCGCCGCTGTCGCAGGCCAGGACCTGCATATGGCGGTGACGGCGCTCGTCTGCCTCGGCTTTGTACTGCTCGCCGTGTGGGAACGCCGGCGGTTGGTGAACAGCGGCAGCAGCGAACCGGCGCTGGCCAGCGCGACGGCCAACTCCATGGGCCTCGTGTGGGCCTGGGCAGCGCTGAGCATGCTGCTCACCTATCGCTTCGTGCTCAGCTGGCACGAGTGGTGGCAGTACGTGCTCGCCGCCGCCGGCGTTGCGGCGCTCTGCCTGTTCTTCGCCTCGATGATGTCGAAGGACGCCGCCGCGGAACGTCAGGATGATGCCATCCTCAACATCGCCCGCTATCTGACTATCGGGCAGCTCGCCGGCATGGTTATCGCCATGGTTGGCATGATCATCGACGACAAGATGCCGCGCGATCCGAGGGAGCCCGATTGGGCGGCGAACGCTATTTTCTTCTTCGGTGCCGCCGCGCTGGCGGCGATCAGCATGAACGCACTATGGGGTCCTGCGCCGCGCCGAGCGTGACGCGCGTGCATATGACGCGAGCAACGGAAATCTGAATGTCATTGAGATCGATGCTGCCGACCCTCCTCCTCGCCTTCGCGCTGAGCATCCTCGTCGGCGTGCTGGCGGCAGCGCGCGGCGCCAGCGTGCCGCTGGCCTTGGCGGCGGGCCTCTTCGCCGTGCAAGTGCTCTTCGTGCTTGTGCGCATCAACGAGCCGCTGTGGCGAGCGACCAATGGGCGAAGCGCGGATGCCGACTGGGCATGGAGCAATACGGTGCTGGCTGCGCTCGTCTATGCCTGGGGCGCCACAGCGATGTTCGCCATCTACTCGCTCTCCGGCCTCGCCTGGCGCCATTGGTGGCAGTACGGCGCCGGCATGACGTTGCTCGCGTGCCTGGCGCTGCTATGCGCCAACTATCTGGCCAAGCGCCGCGGCTCTCTCGAGCACACCACCGCTCGCAACGTCCTCATCGGAATAACCGCGGTGCAGGCCGCCGCCGTCGCTGCCGCGCTCGCCTATCTCGTCGGTTCCGGGAAGCTGCAAACGGCGAAGGCGGACTGGGCCGCCAATCACGTCTTCATCGCCGGCGGCGTCGCGATTGTGCTGATTTCCATCGTCTCGCTACTGGCGCATCGACGCCAGCCGGCCGCGCCCCAGGTCAGCGCATAGGGAGATTTGCTCGCAACCTGGCGGCAAGCACCGGCGAATTCATCGATCATCACACTAGCGTTGACAGCGCGGGCAATAGAACGTCGAGCGTCCGGCCTGCACGATGCGGCGCACGGTACCGCCGCAACCCTTGCGCAGGCACGGCTTGCCTTCGCGCCCGTAGACGCAGAACGCGTGCTGGAATGACCCGAGCTCGCCGTTGGCCTGGCGATAATCGCGCATGGAGGAGCCGCCCGCCTTGATGGCATCATCGAGCACCTCGCGGATCGCCGGCACCAGAGCTTGCGCGCGCTCATTCGGCTTGCCGGTCTTGCTAGCGATCGTCGCCGCGCCGCGCTTGGGCGATAGGCGCGCTCGATAGAGCGCTTCGCACGCGTAGATGTTGCCGAGGCCGGCGATGATGCGCTGATCGGCGAGGAACGGCTTCAGCGACACCTTCTTCCCGCGCGCATGCTGCGCGAGATACTCCGCCGTCAGCGCTTTGCTCAGCGGCTCGATGCCGAGGTGGTGCAGCAGCGGGTGCTCGGCGAGATGCTTCTCGTCGATGAGCAGCATGAAGCCGAACCGACGCGGATCGTTGTAGGTGACAGTGTCGCCGCCCTGCATGTGGAAGACGATATGGTCGTGGGAGGCGCGCGGCACCGCGTTAGCGCTAACGCTTCCGTTTTTAGCGTGCACGGTAAAACACCCGGTCATGCCGAGGTGCATGAGCAGTACATGTCCGCCCGACAGGTGGGCGAGCAGGTATTTTCCCCGCCGCTCCAGACGCTCGACCTTGCGGCCGCGCAGGCGCGCGGCGAAGTTATCGGGCAGCGGAAATCTGAGGTCGGGCCGATGCTGATCGATACGCGCGAACACGCGGCCGTCGAGCGCAGGCTCGAGGCCGCGCCGCACGATTTCGACTTCGGGCAACTCAGGCATATCGGGGTTTTTCGCGTCGATCGCCGCTGAGGACGCCAGCATAGCGCGCGCCGCCGGCCTTAGCTATTCTAGCTCCCATGACCGACCAATCTCAGACCGACACATCGACCAGCTTCGGCTTCCGCAACATCGACGAGGGCGAGCGACAGGGGCTCGTCAATCGCGTGTTTGCCACCGTTGCCGAACGCTACGATCTGATGAACGACCTGATGTCGGGGGGCCTGCACCGCCTCTGGAAAGGCGACTTGATCGCGCAGCTCAACCCGCCGCGTGACGATCGGTCCTTTCGCCTGCTCGACGTCGCCGGCGGCACCGCGGATGTGACGCTGCGCTATGCACGCGCCGGCGGTCCCAACACGACTGCCACGCTGTGCGACATCAGCCCCGAGATGATCGCCGTCGGCAAACGCCGCGTGCACGAAGCCGGATTGGATGAGCGAATCAGCTTCACCGAGGGCAACGCCGAGGCGCTGCCGTTCGCGGATCGCTCGTTCGACGCCTACACCATCGCCTTCGGCATCCGCAACGTGACGCGCATCGATACGGCGCTGCGCGAAGCTTTCCGCGTGTTGAAGATCGGCGGCCGCTTCCTGTGCCTGGAATTCTCCGAGGTGCAGGTGCCGATCCTCGATCGGCTCTACGATTTTCATTCCTTCGAGGTGATCCCGCGCTTGGGCAAGGCCATCGCCGGCGAGGACGTGCCCTATCGCTATCTCGTTGAGAGCATACGCAAGTTCCCCAACCAGGAGCGCTTTGCAGCGATGGTGCGCGACGCGGGCTTCGACCGCGTCAGCTACCGCAACCTGACGGGCGGCGTCGCCGCCATCCATTCTGGCTGGAAGGTATGAGACCGTTTGGTCCGTCCTCCCACCGAGTATAACGCTGCGATGGGCCGGCACTGATGGCCGCAGATCTGGCTAGCCGATTGTTCGTCAAGAAAGCCGAGGCCCGGCCGCCACATTACCTCCCAAAAAGAGAGCGCGATCTGATGTCGCCGCGTCGGTCCATCGCCGCAGGTGAGACACCCACCACTATCGCTGAACGTCCTCGCCAACCTGGCTTTACCACTGCGCCGGCGTGAAGCCCGGAAATTCTGGGATCGTCATGCGTACTGCCCTCCGGTGGCCGTGACCCCGCCCGCGCTGCCTGGCAAATACGTCGTGCTGGCGCCGTTGACGAACACGTAGCCGCCGAGCGTCGCGTTATAGCGCTGGCCGGTGACCGACTTGCCGACGTAGGTGTTGGAATTGAGCTGTGCGCCGAGTTGAACGAGCGCGAGCCGCTGATGGTGACGGTGACGGCGGCAGCGAACACGAAGGCTCCCTCGCGGCTTTGGATATGGTAGTTGGTGTCGCCGTCGATCGTGTAGTTGTGGGCGATGATGATGCGGGCGCCCTGATAGGCCGCCATGTGCGAGCCTGACGGGCAGGCGCCGATGAACACCCCGGAGGATGAAATCGTTGCGCCCGACTGAGCGGTCAGGCCGTCGCCGCTCGAGGTGAAGTCTATGCCCTTGAAGCGTACCGCCGCGTTGTTGGTTGCGGTGAGCGCGCTGGAAATCACATGGCTTCCAATGTCGTGAAGGTACCAGAGCCACCGCCTCCACCGCCTCCGGTTGTGAGCGCAGTCCACGCCGAGCCGCTCCACACGACGGCGACGTCCTCGTCGCAGAAGGCCCAGGCTCCGTCCTGATACGCGGCGACGTCTCCCGCGTGGCCCGACCAGGCGCGTGGGGCCTGTTGCCACGATGTAGCGGGCACCTTCCCCCGGCGAGCCGGGTGGCGCGGCAAGGTCTCGATCGAGCACCGCGAGTTGCACGATGGCATCGAGCGCGCGGATCGCCTCGTTGTGCGTGACCGCTTCTGTGATTGGGCCGCCATGATGTACGGCAGGCCGAGGTTGGGCGTCTCGTCCACGCGATCCTCGCAACTAAAAACTCGTTGCGTGAGGATAGGCACGGCGACGGACGCCGAGGATAAGTCGCCAAGACGCGGGTCGATCAGGCCGCGGCTTTGCCGCGTGCGACATCGGCAGCGGAGCGGATCGCGGCGATATTGGCGGCGTAGGATTCGCGCGTGCCGCCCTCGAACACCGCCGAGCCGGCGACGAGCACGTTGGCGCCCGCCGCGGCGACAAGGCCCGCCGTATCGGGGCCAATGCCGCCGTCGACCTCGATATCGACCGGTCGCGAGCCGATCATCGCCTTAACGCGGCGAATCTTTTCAACGACCGCCGGGATGAAGCTCTGCCCACCGAAGCCTGGATTGACCGTCATCAGCAGCACGAGGTCGAGGCGGTCGAGCACGTAGGCGATGGCATCCTCGGGGGTAGCGGGATTGAGCGCCACGCCAGCCTTCTTGCCCAGCGCTTTGATCCTCTGCAGCGTGCGGTCGAGGTGCGGGTTAGCTTCTGGATGCACGGTGATGATGTCCGCGCCGGCGTCGACGAACGCTTCGAGGAACGGGTCTACCGGCGCTATCATCAGGTGCACGTCGAACACCTTCGCCGAATGCGGGCGAATGGCTTTGATGACCGGCGGACCAAAGGTGATGTTGGGCACGAAGTGGCCGTCCATCACATCGAGGTGAATCCAATCGGCGCCGGCTGCCTCCACCGTCGCCATTTCCTCCTTCAGCCGGCTGAAGTCGGCCGACAGCATCGAGGGGGCGATCGTCACGGAGCGGGCCATCGACTTCGGTCCTTTGGAGCACCGCTTGCGCGGCTGGGCATTCTAGCGGCATTGGCCGCGCGCGTCTGCTCGCCGCCTCAGCCTGTGTAAAAAGCGCGCCTACGACGTTCGGCGCCGGCGTTCCACCAGCGTCAGAATGTGCGGCGTCAAGATGAGTTGCATGGCGAGATCGAGCTTGCCGCCGGGGATGACGATAGAGTTGGCGCGCGACATGAAGCTCGTTGGAATCATCGATAACAGATACGGGAAATCGATCCCGCGCGGATCGCGGAAGCGGATGATGACCATCGACTCGTCCGGTGTCGGGATCCAGCGCGCGACAAAAGGATTGGACGTGTCGACCGTTGGCACGCGTTGAAAATTGATGTCCGTCTCGGTGAACTGTGGGCAGATGAAGTTCACGTAGTCGGGCATGCGCGTCAAAATCGCGTCGACGGCGTCGTCGTGCGAGTAGCCCCGTGCCGACTTGTCGCGAATGAGCTTCTGGATCCACTCGAGGTTGATCACCGGCACGACGCCGATCTTGAGGTCGGCGTGCGTGGCGACGTTCACCTTCGGCGTCACCACCGCGCCGTGCAGCCCCTCGTAGAACAACAGGTCGGTGCCGCGCGGCAGATCCTGCCACGCCGTGAACGTGCCGGCCGGAGCGCCGTGCCGCTCAGCTTCATGCTCGTCGTGAACGTAGTGGCGCGTGCGGCCGCGGCCGCTCTCGCCGTAACTGCGGAACACTTCCTCCAACTCGGCCAGTAGATTTGCCTCCTCGCCGAAATGGCTGAAGTGATTGTTGCCGCGCAAGTGCGACTCTACGGTCATCTGCTCCATTTCGGCGCGACCGTAGCGATGGAAGGCATCGCCCTCGATGAAAGCGGCGGTGATGTGCTCGCGTCGAAAGATGTTCTCGAACGTTTGGCGCACGGAGGTGGTGCCGGCGCCCGAGGAACCTGTGATCGAGATAATGGGATGCTTCGCTGACATGGCGGGGCGAGAATGCCTTATAATTATTGATTAATTTAGAACCGCAGCAACCCGCGGCGGCTGAATAGGGGTGAACGCTCGCCGCGGATCTGCAACCCGTCGTGCAGGCGCGCCGCATGCTCCACTTCGATACGCGAGCCGGCGATCAACGGCACCCGCTGGTGCAGGGATGTCGGCTTCATCTCAAGTAGCCGCTCGCGGCCTGTCGATGCCGCCCCACCTGCCTGCTCGACCACCCAAGCGATGGGATTGGCCTCGTAGATCAGCCGTAGCCGACCGTCGCGGAACTCACGCCGCTTGTCGCCAGGGTAGAGATAGATGCCGCCGCGCGACATGATGCGATAGATGTCGGCCACTGGTGAACCGGTCCAGCGCATGTTGAAGTCGCGACCGCGCGGGCCTTCCTTGCCGCGCCGGCAATCCTCGACGTAGGTGCGGATGGGGTCGTCCCAGTGGCGCGCATTGGAATCGTTGATGGCATATTCGCTGGTGCGCGTGGGAATCTCGACTTTCGGATGCGTGAGCAAGAATGTCGACGTGCGGCGGTCGAGCGTGAATATCTGCGTGCCGGCGCCGACCGTTACGACGAGCACGGTTTGCGGCCCGTAGACGAAGAAACCGCCGGCGAGCTGGTTGACGCCGGGCTGCATGAATGCCGATGGATCGTCGTTGTACTGCAGGGCCGGCAGCACCGTGAAGATCGTGCCGATCGAAGCATTGGCATCGATGTTCGAGGAGCCGTCGAGTGGGTCGACTGCAACGATGAGCGGCGCCTTTGCGTCGAGCAGCAGCGGCGCGTCCATTTCCTCAGAGGCGACGGCGGCGACCGGCGCCCCGCGCAGCACGTCGACGATGCGGTTGTTGGCGAGGAGATCGATCTCCTTCTGCTCGTCGACCTCGCCCTTCTTGCCTGTCAACCGACCGAGCGGCCCTGCCAGCGCGCCCTGCCCGACCAGCTCGGCAAGCTCGATCGAGACCGTCGCCAAAGCGCTTATCGTCGCCGCTACGGCGAGACGCGCCGGGCGATTGGCTGCCCAGCCGGCGAAATAGGCGGCAAGCGGCTGCGGCTGGTTCATTCTCGGGCGTCCCCTCGCGGCATGCGCAGCCGCTGCGAATTCCGGGCCGTTGTCGGCCGCATAACTTGTTCTATGCCAAGTCGGCGCCGATGAGCGAGGAGTTGTCGTGCTTTTTTGCTTACAGCCCCAGGAGTTACCGTGTCCCCGACAAACCACTACCGGCGACGCAAGTTTTGCGGTCCCTAGTAACCGCAGAAAGCTTGACCACGAGGGATGTCTCTTATTCAACCTTAAGCAGAACGTCGAGAGCTGCACCCGCGCATTGAAGGACCGGCTTCATGCCTCGCGCCTCACGTGCATGAGGAGAGCGCATGCGGGTAGGCCAAGGCGCGGAGGCGCAACGAAATTTCGCGGCCACTGTGTTGCGCCTGATAGGCGGCCGGCAACCGCTGCTGGCGACGGTTTTCTACTCCGCCGGGGTCAATGTCTTGGCACTCACCGGCCCCGCCTACATGCTGCTGGTGTATGACAGCGTGCTGCCATCGCATGCGGGCGCCCACCTCCTCTGGCTGACGCTGCTCATGTTGCTGTTGTACGGGCTGAGTGCGCGATGGGCGCTGGCCGCCTCCCTCGATCCGACATCAGCTCGGGCGTGCCGCTCGTGGCTGATGCTCAACGCGCGCCTGCGCGACGCTCAGGATGCGGCAGCGCGGCCGACGATCGTCTCCTCGGCGTTGCAATCGGCAACGCTCGGGCTCGGTGCCCATCTTGTCCTGACGGGCGCCTGCCATTCTGCCGAGATGCTTGCGGTATCGATCATGCTGACGCGGGCCTTGGTGCCTTTGGAGACGTCAATGGCCCAATGGCGCTGTCTGGCGGCGGCACGGGACAGCGCCGCACAGCTCTATGCTCTGCTCTCGACATCGCCCGAGCCTGCGCAGGAAAAGCCGAAACCGCGCGCGTCGTCCGCTACGTCGGCCGCATACAAATCGTCCTGCGGTCCGGAGATGCCTATGCGCGTCGCGCTATGGGTGCCAGCGTCAGATCGACATCGGGCTTTCGGCCGATCGCCGAGTAGCGGAAGCCGGCGCCATGCGCCAAGTCCGCAGAGAACACGTTGCGCAGGTCGACGAGCACGTCGCCGCGCATCTTCGCCTTCGCGGCCTTGAGATCCAATGCGCGGAACGCGTTCCACTCGGTGACGGTGACGAGGACATCGGCACCGGCTGCGGTCTCGAGCGCATTCTCGCACCACACGACATCCGGGAGCAGTTGATCGGCCTGCCGGCGCCCTTGCGGATCGCACACGCGCACCGTGGCGCCACGCTCCTGCAACATCGGTATGATGACCAAGCTGGGCGCGTCGCGCATGTCGTCGGTGTTCGGCTTGAACGTAGCGCCGAGAATCGCAATGGTCTTGCCGCGCACGGAGCCGCCCGCCGCATCCTCGATGCGATGCGCCATGGAGATCTTGCGCTCGTCGTTGACTCGCTGCACCTGCTCGATGATGGAGACGGGCGATTTGTTCTCGCGCGCCGTGCGGATGAGCGCCGAGACATCCTTGGGGAAGCACGAGCCGCCATAGCCCGGGCCCGGATGCAGGAACTTGTCGCCGATGCGGCGGTCCTTGCCGATGGAGGCGGCGACTTCCTGCACGTCGGCACCGACCTGCTCGCATAGGTCGGCGATCTCGTTGATGAAGCTGATCTTCAGCGCTAGGAACGCGTTGGCGGCGTACTTTGCGAGTTCGGCGGACTCGCGTCCGACGAAAATCACCGGTGCGTTGCGCAGGGCGAGCGGCTTGTACAGCCGGCCCATCAGCTCGCGGGCGCGCTCATCATCGGTGCCGACCAAAACGCGATCGGGGTGCATGAAGTCCTGAATGGCGGAACCTTCGCGCAGGAACTCGGGATTGGAGCACACGGCGAACTCACCGTCGGGACGCGCGGCGCGCAAGCGGCGTTCGATCTCGCGGCTGGTGCCCACCGGCACGGTCGACTTTGTGACGATGACCGTGAAGCCCTTGAGGTGCGGCGCGAGCTCCTCGACCGCCGCATACACATACGAGAGGTCCGCATAGCCATCGCCGCGGCGCATCGGCGTGCCGACCGCCAGGAGGATGACGTCGGCATCCTTGGCGGCCGGTCCGAGGTCATCGGTGAACAGCAGACGGCCGGCTTGCATGTTGCGCTGGAGAAGATCGTCGAGGCCCGGCTCGTAGATCGGCGACTTGCCGTCCTTCAGCTCAGCGAGGCGGCGCGGATCCTTGTCGACGCAAGTGACAGTCCAGCCGAACTCCGAGAAGCAGGCGGCAGAGACGAGGCCGACGTAACCGGCGCCGATCATGCAAATACGCATAGGCATCTCTCACTGGTTTGAGGAATTTCTCAGTTCGGCCCTGCGCGACCCCCTCCCCCTAAGTGGCATGCGACGATAATCTAAATCGGTGCCACCTGCGTCTCCTCGACTTTCACCTTTACCGGTCGGTTGAGCAGGTCCATCAGCACGGTCAGCCGATCGCGCTCGTGCATTTCGATGATGGTGGCGACCAGCCCATCGAAGGCGCCACCGGCGAGGCGTATTTGCTGTCCGACATGGTAGGGGCTTTCTGGCCGGCAGATCGCGCCCTCGACTTCCCGCGCCATGAGGCTTTGCACGAAGCCGTCGTCGACAAGGCTCAGCTCATCGCCGCAACGCACAATGCTGCGCACGCCGATGGTCGACATCAAGGGCTGCCAGCGCTGCGCGGTGGGAATGATTTTGACGAACAAGTAGCCTGGAAAGAACGGCCGCAACACCTCGGTCACCCGACGCGCGTGCGACAGCCGCCGGCGAATGAGCGGGCAGTAGGCGTGAAAATCTTGTCGCTGTAGATGCTGGAGCGCGATGTGCTCGCG
>DATBSP010000090.1:0-5123 GCA_036559705.1 Hyphomicrobium sp. | reverse complement strand
TGCACCGACGACGCGATGATCGTCTTCGATGCCTCCGGCTCGATGGCCGGCAATACGGTCCAAGGCCTGTTCAGCGACATCACGCGCATCGACGAGGTGCGCAAGGCGCTGGCGGAGGTGCTGCCGTCGGCCACCAAGTTTCGCAAGATCGGGCTCATCACTTACGGTCCCGGGCCTTACGCGCACTGCAATGTCGAGCTGAACTTCACGCCGATGCCGAACGCGGCAGAGCCCATCATGAGCGTGGTGAACGCGATCAACCCGGCCGGGAAGACACCGCTTGTGGAAGCGGTGAAGCGGGCCGCGGAGGTCCTCGCCTACCAAGGCACCATCGTCTTGCTGACCGACGGCGAGGAGACCTGCGGCGGCGCGCCCTGCGAACTCGGCAAATCGATCAAAGCCACCGCGACCGGCCGGCTCACTGTCCATGTCGTAGGCTATCAGCTCAGGGGTTTCAGTTGGACGGGTGCGCAAAGCATCCTCGATGTGAAGTGTCTCGCCGAGGAGACCAGCGGCCTCTACATCACGGCGGAGAACCGGGACGATCTGGTGAAGGCGTTCGAGAAGACGCTCGGCTGCCCCATGATGTCGGCCATTGGCGCGCGGTTGCGTTAGGCGGGCCGCCGGCCGCCGGCATGACCGCGAGTGCCGATAGGATTGGCCGACGCATCGGGTTATGCTGGCTTGCCCGGCATGATGGGCAGCCGGAAGCGCCGCATTTGCGCCCCAGCCATCGTAAACGAGGGGAGGGACTCCATGCGAATTCCGACGATGTTTCGAAGCGTCCTGCTCGCGCTGATCGTCTGGTTCGGCGTCGGATTGCACGGCGCGCACGCCGACAGCGGCAGCGTCGTGCTGACGGTCTTCAAGGGCGGCTGGATCATCGGCGGCTCCGCCGGACACGGGACACTCAAGTTCGGCGGCCGCACCTATTCGCTCTCGGTCGGCGGCATCGACTACGGCCTGGTGTTCGGCGGATCGAAGACGGTATTGCGCGGCAGCGTAAAGAATATCAAGCGCGCCTCCGACATCGAAGGCGTCTATGCCGCGGCAGGCGCCGGCCTAGCCGTCGGCGGCGGCGCCCGCGCGATCGTGCTCACCAATCAGAAGGGCGCGGTGCTCGAGCTTTCAGGCCGGCAGGTCGGGCTGATGGCCAATGCCGACCTCAGCGGACTCGCGATCACGATCAACTAGCGGCCGGTGGGCTTGAGCACAATGGACGAGAAAAAACGCGGGCCAGACCTCCGACGAGATCGCTGTCTTCCAGGCCTATACCAGTCTGATCACCTCGGAGCACGAGACGCTTTGGGCGCGCCACAACGCGCTGCTGCTCGCCAACTCGCTGATCATCGGCGCGCTCGCCATCAGCCCCGCCGCGTTGTGGGAGAACAAATGGGCGGCGCTCGCCATGCTGAGCGCCGGCCTGCTGATCAGCGCCGCATGGGTCGGCATGGCGGTACTGGCCTGGTCGACCATACGCCGCTACGCCGATCTTGCCAGAAGCTTCGCCTCCGCCAGCTTCAAGCACCTGCCGAACCCGTTCGCCGAGACCGTCTGCAACCGCGCACGCAGGCGGATGCATCTCCTGGTGCTGCTGATGATCGCGGTGTTCATGGTCATGTATCTCGGGCTGGCGGTGATCCGCCTCGCCGCGAGCTGACATACGAACGACTTTCGAGCCGCTGAGCGCGAGCTTAAGCGCGGCATGTTTTCATCGTTTCGTCCCCATGTATTTTATACCTCCTCCTTGCGGGGAGGTCCGACTTCGCCTTCGGCGAAGTCGGGGTGCGGGGCTTTCGCGCGCAAGCAGCGAAGCGGTGGCGCATAGGAGATGTCTCACCCCACCCGGCGCACTCTCTCCAGGTTTTCGCTACCGCGCTTCGCGCGACTTGAGCGAAGAGAGCGCGCCCAACCACGCGACACAGCAGGGCATCAGAAGCCGACGCCGTTTATTGATATTGGGGCCCGGGCCGCATTACCGGTCCATAAGGGTTCGACGGCGATGCCTGATCATATTCGTTCGGGTGTGGCCGCCCTGCGTATGGGTCGGGCCCATTCGGCTCTAAGGAGCGCGCGCCTTCTCCATATTGATCCGCGTACCGTGGAGGGGGCGGAGGTGCACCTGCAAACGGCTCTGTAGATCGGGCGGTCTCCGATGTGACCGCCCACGCTGGACCCCCGTATGCGCCGGCTCGCGGTGGCGGTGCATAACTGGGGTCTGGCGATAGCGGCGCGGCGTCAACACTAGACGCCTGCCAAGGGCGGGAACATCCAGCCAAAACGGACATCAAGGCAACGACAATGGCGACAGCTTTACGCATGTTCGGGTCCGCGGACGGCCTTCGACACTGACCCTAATCAGTTGCTTGCCGGTTAAGCGGTTGGCGTCGGGTTCGAGCAGCGTCCTTTTCGGTGTGCGCCATTCGGCCATGACTAAGCAAATCGGCCGAGTTCGTCGCCAGTCTACGCGGCCTGGGAACCGATTGACGCCTTTGCTGTTAGTCATCAGCCGCTAACTGGTATTGGGAGGATCGACGATGCAGAGAAGTCTTACCCCTATCCTTGCGGGATATATCGCCGTCGCCGCGCTCGTGTTTGCAGCGCCCAAACCCGCTTTGGCAACGAGTGCTGTTGCACCGGCCGTAGCAAACGCCAGTATCGTTCAACAAACAGGGTATCGCCACTATAGGGGATACCGGAACTACGGCTATCGGAACTACGGATACGGCTACCGCCGCTACGGCTACGGAGGGTATGGCTATCGGCCCTACGGCTATGGCTATCGGCCCTACGGCTATTATGGCGGTTATGGCTATCCCTATTGGCGCCCGGGTATCAGCCTCTGGTTCGGTTTCTAACGACGCGAGCTATTACGAGCCAGATCCTCGTCATTTTCGCTCCGCTGTTTCACTGCCTCGCCCACCATGCTCGAGCGTGTCGGCTTGGACGGCGCCCCCTCGCCACGGCCGCGCAACGACCGGCAATTAACCATATGTTTACCCTAATCGCCGCCGCACAGCGCACCATGATATGATTGAATCATTGAGGTGCTCGGGCCTGGGGGGATGGATCATGGCGGCGGCTCAACGTTCGATCCAAAAGTTTCGGCACGTTTTTGGCCAATGTATGGCCCGCGAATCCGCATGCCCGATTTCGCTGGCTTCCCTAGCCATCACTTTCGGAGCTGTTTGACAGCCCGAGCCGATTCCTCGACACATTGCCGGGTCCGGGTCCAGGGATACAACATCCGGAACGGGTCAGAAGCGGAGGTCAGCGTCGGCCATCGCGATGTCCGCTAAGTGCCAGAAGCGGACATGATCACCGCTCCTCCACATAAACCTCGCCGCCCATCTCGCGGAACTTCGCGCTCATCTCGTCCAAGCCCTTCTGCCGCTCATCCTCGGCCAGCTTCGCCGCGTGGTCGCGCACCTGCTGGGTGATTTCCATCGAGCAGAATTTCGGCCCGCACATCGAGCAAAAATGCGCGAGCTTGTGCGCTTCCTTCGGCAGCGTCTCGTCGTGGTATGAGCGCGCGGTGTCGGGATCGAGCGAGAGGTTGAACTGGTCCTCCCAGCGGAAGCCGAAGCGCGCGCGCGACAGCGCGTCGTCGCGCGCTTGCGCCGCCGGGTGTCCCTTGGCGAGGTCGGCGGCATGCGCGGCTATTCTGTAGGCGATCACCCCCGCCTTGACGTCGTCGCGGTTGGGCAGCCCGAGATGCTCCTTCGGCGTGACGTAGCACAGCATCGCCGTGCCGAACCAGCCGATCATCGCCGCGCCGATGGCCGAAGTGATATGGTCGTAGGCCGGGGCGATGTCGGTGACGAGCGGGCCCAGCGTGTAGAACGGCGCCTCGCCGCACAGCGCCAGCTGCTTCTCGACATTGACCTTGATCTTGTGCATCGGCACATGGCCGGGCCCTTCGATCATCACTTGGCAGCCGTGCGCGTAAGCGATCTTGGTCAGCTCGCCCAGCGTTTCCAGCTCGGCGAATTGCGCGCGGTCGTTGGCGTCGGCGATCGATCCCGGCCTCAGCCCGTCTCCTAGCGAGAATGACACGTCGTAGCGGCGCATGATCTCGCAGATCTCGCCGAAGTGCTCGTAGAGGAAGCTCTCCTTGTGACGCGAGAGGCACCATTTCGCCAGGATCGAGCCGCCTCTGGAGACGATGCCGGTGACGCGGGGCGCGGTGAGATGGATATAGCCGAGCCTGACCCCGGCATGAATGGTGAAATAATCGACGCCCTGCTCGGCCTGCTCGATCAGCGTGTCCTTGTAGCATTCCCAATCGAGCTTGACGGGATCGCCATGCACTTTCTCCAGCGCCTGATAGATCGGCACCGTGCCGATCGGCACCGGCGAATTGCGGATGATCCATTCGCGCGTGGCGTGGATGTTCTTGCCGGTGGACAGGTCCATGACGGTGTCGGCGCCCCAGCGGATCGCCCACACCATCTTCTCCACCTCCTCCTCGACCGAGGAGGTCACGGCGGAGTTGCCGATATTGGCGTTGATTTTGGTCGCGAAGTTCCGGCCGATGATCATCGGCTCGGATTCCGGGTGGTTGATGTTGGCGGGGATGATGGCGCGGCCACGCGCCACTTCGCTGCGCACGAATTCCGGCGTGACGAAGGCCGGCAGCGCGGCGCCGAAGCTCTCACCGTCTGCGAGCCGTGCTTGCGCCTCATCCGCCGCGCATTGCCGTCCGACATTTTCGCGATGGGCGATGAAGACCATTTCCTGGGTGACGATCCCGGCCCGCGCCAGCTCGAGCTGCGTCAGCGGTCCGCCGCCGCGTGCCTCCACCCAAGGCTTGCGCAACCGTGGCAGCCCGCGCTTCACGTCGATCGCGGCGTCGGGGTCGGTATAAGGTCCCGACGTGTCGTAGACCGTGAACGGCTCCTCACCGCTCAGCGCGACCTCGCGCAACGGCACGCGCAAATCCGCGTGCCCGTCGGGCGAAGCGTAAATTTTGCGGCTGCCCGAGAGCGGCCCGGTCGTCACCTTGGGCTCGGTCACGTCCTTCGGGCTGAGCGGCTTGTTCATGGCGATGGACTCCTTTGCGGGCCGGCAAAGGGAGATACCGGAGAAGCGGATACGAGCGAGTCCCGTCCCTTCGCCGGCAT
>DATBSP010000089.1:0-2643 GCA_036559705.1 Hyphomicrobium sp. | reverse complement strand
TTCCGCGTCAAGCCGAGCAAGCGCGACGGCGTCACGCTGGCCGAGATCGATGCGCTCGCCGAACGGTGCCGCAACGCCAAATACGGCGTGGTGGTCTGGGCGCCGCCCGCGCTCAACTTCCCCTTCGCCGAACTCGCCGTCGACCAATTCACCGGCCTAGTGAAGGACCTCACGCCAACGATCAGATTTGCCGGGCTTGCGGTGGGAGGCGGCGAAGGGGCGATGACGGCGGCCGGCGTCTGCACCTGGATCAGCGGTTATCCGCTTCGCGTCAGCTATGCGACCGGCGCCCCCGACTACGATCCTTATCGCTGGAACATCGGCCGGATGCTGAAGGACGGCGAGGGCGACCTGCTCCTGTGGATCGCCTCGATCTCGCCCGAGCTCTCGCCGCCCGAGACGAAACTCCCGACCATCGTGCTCGGCACGCCGGGATTGAAGCTGTCGAGCGAGCCTGCCGTATTCATTCCCGTGGGCACGCCGGGTGTCGATCACGCCGGGCGCCTGATCCGCGTCGACAATGTCGTGTCGTTGCCGCTCAAGGACCTTGGGCGCGCCGATCTGCCGAGCGTTGCCGACGTGCTTTCGGCCATCGAAGCGGCGCTTTAGGTCCGGAGTTCCAACACCATGCTCATCAAGCTGACCGGCGGCAAGGTTTACGATCCCGCCAACAAAGTGAGCGGCGAGGTGCGCGACATCTTTGTCGAGAACGGCCGGATCGTCGCGCCCCGGCCGAACGCGAGGGCAGACGCGACCTACGACGTGAAGGGCCGCGTCGTCATGGCCGGCGCCATCGACCCGCACACCCATATCGGCGGCGGCAAGATGACCATCGCCCGTATGCTGCTGCCGGAGGACCATCGCGGCGATCCGGTCACGCGCACCCCTCTCACCCGCGCCGGCTCAGGCCGCGCCGTGCCGTCGACCCATGTCACCGGCTATCGCTACGCCGAGATGGGCTACACCGCCTGTTTCGAGCCGGCCATGCTGCCCGCCAATGCGCGCCAGGCGCATATGGAGATGGGCGACACGCCGATGGTCGATAAGGGCGCCTTCGTCATGCTGGGCTCCGACGACTATTTCCTGCGCCAGCTCGCGGCCAAGAAGGACTTCAAGGCGATCAAGGATTACGTCGCCTGGACCATGCACGCCGCGCAAGCCATCGCCGTCAAGGTGGTCAACCCCGGCGGCATCAGCGCCTTCAAGTTCAACCAGCGCAAGCTCGATCTCGACGAGGAGCACGTCTACTACCACGTGACGCCGCGGCAGATCATCCAGACGCTGGCGCGCGCAGTGCAAGAGCTTGGCGTCACCCATCCGCTGCATATTCACGGCTGCAATCTCGGCGTCCCGGGCAATATCGAGACGACGCTGGCCACGGTGCGGGCCTCCGAAGGCTTGCGCATGCACATGACGCACACGCAGTTCCTGAGCTACGGCACGGAAGGCGACAAGCATTTCTCCTCCGGCGCGGCGCGTCTCACCGAGCTCGTCAACAAGACGCCGAACGTCTCGATCGACGTGGGCCAGGTGCTGTTCGGCCAGACCTGCACGGCGTCAGGCGACAGCATGCGCCAATATGCCATCTCCAAGAGCGCGCATCCGAAGAAGCCGGTGATCATGGACATCGAGTGCGACGCCGGCTGCGGCGTGGTGCCGATGCGGTATCGCGACAAGAGCTTCGTCAATGCCATGCAATGGGTGATCGGGCTCGAGACGTTTCTTCTGTTCGACGACCCTTGGCGCATCTTTCTCACCACCGACCACCCCAACGGCGCGCCGTTCTTCTTCTACCCGCATCTCATCCGGCTGCTCATGGACAAGGGCTTCCGCGACGACATGTTGCAGAAGATCAACCCCGACGCGCAGGCGCAGAGCGAATTATTGAAGTCGCTCACCCGTGAATATACCCTCGACGAGATCGCGATTCTCACCCGCGCCGGCCCCGCCAGGAGCCTCGGCCTGGTCGATCGCGGGCATTTGGGCGTCCGCGCCTCCGGCGACATCACCGTCTATCGCGACGATCCCGACCGCGAGGCGATGTTCGCCACGCCCGAATATGTGTTCAAGAGCGGCGAGCTCGTGGTGAAGAACGGCAAGGTGGTGAAGGTCGTGCAAGGGGCGACGCACGTGGCCCGGCCCGACTACGACCGCTCGATCGAAAAGCCGCTTAACGAGTATTTCGACCGCTATCTCACCGTGCGCATGGACAATTTCAAGCTTGCCGACGAGGAGATCGTCAACGGCGACAAGGGCGCCATCATCGTGCAGCCGACCGCGGCGCGCGTGTCGTAACGCCGGCTTGTCGCCTGCCTTCCGCCAAGAAAGGCGTCCGTTACCACCTGACCGTCATCCCGACTCGGCCGGCCGAATTCACTAGGATCCCCTGTGAAACAGGCCTAAAGTTCGCTATCGCTTGCCGAAGCCCCGGACGCAGGCGGCTAGGAGAGGTGATCGCGCTCTTGTCCCCCAGGATTGAGAGCGGTGATCCAGACCTCCCCATCTTCCGAACGCAATCGGCTTCTCGCTTCATTGTCGTCCGCCGATCTTGCTTTGTTGCAGCCGGACCTCGATCCTGTCTCGCTGGAGCTACGCCAGGTTCTCGAAACTGCAAACGAGCCCATCACGCACAACTATTTCATC
>DATBSP010000088.1:0-35521 GCA_036559705.1 Hyphomicrobium sp. | reverse complement strand
TCGACCGGCGTCCACGGCAGGAAGGGAATGAGCCAGCGCGGGGTGATGCCACCCCATTGGGCCCTCGTTTTCGTCGCATTGGCTAATTGTCTTGCTGCGCCCTCGGCTAGTGTGCCGCGACCTTCGCCTTCCTCGGCCATGACCGATCCCTTTTCAAAACGTTTGGGTCATGCGCGGCCCTCTTTGGCTGCGCAAAACAGTTCGTCGAGCGTTATGGTCACGCCCACATGATTGGAATTAGTTTGCGATTAGCTCGCTAGCCCAGGATTTATATTCTGCCGTATCCTTCGCACAAGCAAAATAATGTCGCACCCATCGCTTTCATTCGCTATGACGAATTATGCGACTGAAAGATTAGCACGCGCGAACCGTCTGCTATTCCGGACACGCGTTCAGAATTCGAATTGCCTGCGATGCGAAATCAAACTGCGACGTCGGTTGAATTTGTCGGATTCAGGTTGTCTTGCTCGGGTCGAGGAAGAGATCGCTCGTGTAGTAGCGCTCGGCCGCCGACGGCGCGAAGGTAACGATCGTCTTGCCCGCGTACTCGGGCCTCTCGCCGACTGACAATGCCGCCGCGACATTGGCGCCAGTAGAGATGCCGCCGGGAATTCCCTCCACCTTGGCGACAAGGCGCGATACCTCGAACGCCTGCTCGCTCGACACGGTGACGATCTCGTCGATCAAACCAGTGTCGAGGATCGAGGGAATGAAGCCGGCACCGATGCCCTGAATCTTGTGCGGTCCGCGTGGCTTGCCCGACAGAACGGGGCTCGTCGTCGGCTCCACTGCGATGATCTTGAGGCTCGGCTTGCGCGGCTTCAGCACGCGGGCGACGCCCGTCAACGTGCCGCCCGTGCCGACGCCGATGACGATTGCGTCGACCTTACCGCCGGTGTCGTTCCAGATCTCTTCTGCCGTCGTCTTCTCGTGCACCAGCGGATTGGCGGGATTGTCGAACTGCCCTGGAATGACAGCGCCGGGGATCGTCTTGGCAAGCTCGTTGGCGCGCTCCACCGCTGCCGGCATGCCGCCGGGGCCGGGCGTGAGCTCGAGCTCGGCGCCGAGATGCGTCAAGATCTTGCGCCGCTCGATCGACATGGTCTCCGGCATCACGAGGATGAGCCGGTAGCCGCGCGAGGCGGCGACGAACGCCAGACCGATGCCGGTATTGCCGGACGTCGGCTCGATGAGCACCGTGCGACCTGGGGTAATGCGGCCTTGCGCTTCCAAGGTATCGATCATGGCGACGCCGATGCGGTCCTTCACCGACGACAACGGGTTGAAGAACTCGAGCTTCAACAGAATGTCGGCCCGCACCTTGGCGGCAGCAGTGATCTTCGACAGCCGCACCAGCGGCGTGTGCCCGATGGTCTCGGCAATCGAATCGTAGACGCGGCCGCGACCCCACGTTTTGGTGGCGGCAAGTGTCTTTATCTCGGGAATGTCGTTCATCGCGGGGTGCCTCGTTTCATGCGGCCGAGCGGGGTCGAACGTCGCGGCCGATGCTGAAATCAGGCGCGGCTACGGCACGTTGGTCGAAAGCGAGATGCTGTCAAGAGCGCGGCCGCGATCAGCGATTGCGGGCCGGCGGCTTTGCTGAATGAGTTTTTTTTCGCGCCGCTGCAGGCGGTGGGATGGATTTCTTTTTCGGCGGGGTTTTGCGGGATCGGGCGTTTTCATTGGGTACGGTTTTCCCGGTGGATCCGAAGCCGCCCTCACCGCGTGCGGTATTCGAAAGTTCGCCAACCTCTATCAGCTCTGCGTGCGTCACTGGGCTGATGACGAGCTGCGCGATGCGCTCTCCGCGACGGATCTCGAACGGCGCCTGCCCCAGATTGGCGAGTATGACGCGCACTTCGCCGCGATAGTCACAGTCGATGGTGCCCGGGCTGTTGAGCACGGTGACGCCCGAATTGAGTGCCAGTCCTGAGCGCGGGCGGACTTGCGCTTCGTAACCCGGCGGCAGCTCGATGATCAGTCCGGTCGGCAGCAATGCGCGCGCCCCGGGCGCCAAAATCATCGGACTCTGCACATCGAGCGCGGCCAGCAGGTCGAGACCTGCCGCGCCCTTCGTCTGATAGGTGGGAAGCGGTAGTCCGGCCCCGTGAGCGAGGCGAACGACGCGCACCTGCACGCTTGCGTTCGGCTTGGCCGCAGATCGTCGTGTCATTCGGCCGCCGCAGCGCTACGCCCGAGATGCTCCGCCGCACGCTGCATGAGACGCCGCGCGACCTCGTCCTTGCTCATCGTCGGCCAATCTTCAACGCCGTCGGCGGTGACGAGATGCACGGTATTGCCGTCGCTACCGAAAACGCCGCCGGCCGGTGAGACATCGTTGGCGACAATCCAGTCGGCGCCCTTCGATTTACGCTTCTTCGCCGCTTCGCTCGTGACGTCGCCCGTCTCTGCGGCAAAGCCGATGACCAATCTCGGCCGCTGCGCGCGCGCCTTGCCTACGGTCGCCAAGATGTCGGCGTTCTCGACGAGATCGAGACTCGGGTTGTCGCCCGATTTCTTGATTTTCTCGCGCGGTGGCGACGCCGACCGCCAATCGGCGACGGCGGCGGCGAACACCGCGATGTCGGCCGGCAAGCTGGCCTGCACGGCACGCAGCATTTCAGCGGCTGTTTCGACGTGAACGACTTCCACTCCTGACGGGTCGGCCAGAGACACGGGTCCCGAGACCAGGGTGACGCGCGCGCCGAGCGCTGCGGCGCCGCGTGCGATGGCGTGCCCCTGCTTACCGGACGAGCGGTTGGCGATATAGCGGACCGGGTCGATGGGCTCGTGCGTGGGGCCGCTGGTGACAAGCACATGCCGCCCGGCGAGCGGGCGTCCGACGAAGCGCGCCATTGGGACGTCGCGCCGCTCAGAGAGGATCTTATTCGCCGCCGCGATGATCTCCGGCGGCTCGGCAAGACGACCTGGCCCCGCCTCGTCGCGCTCGGCCATTTCCCCGACGTTCGGACCGACGAAGCAGATGCCGTCCTCGCGTAACTGCGCGACGTTGCGCTGCGTCGCCGGGTGCAGCCACATGCGGGGGTTCATCGCCGGCGCCACCAAAACGGGTTTGTCGGTCGCCATGAGGACGGTGGAGGCGAGGTCGTTTGCATGTCCGCCCGCCATCTTGGCGATGAGATCGGCAGTCGCCGGCGCGACGATCAGAAGATCAGCCTCGCGCGACAGGCGAATGTGCCCGATCTCCTGCTCGTCGTTGAGGTCGAACAAGTCGGTGAATACGCGCTCGGACGTCAGCGCGCCGACGGAAAGTGGTGTCACAAACTCGCTCGCGGCCCGCGTCATTACCCCGCGCACCGAAGCCCCCGCCTCGCGCAAGCGGCGGATCAAATCTAGGCACTTGTAGGCGGCAATGCCGCCGCCGATGATGAGTAGAATACGCCGTTGTTTCACGTGGGACGCTCGAAGTCGTGGCTCGCCGGAAGCTAGCATAACTGCCCGCAGCGAGGGGTTAAGCGATGCGCATTTCGGGGCGCGGCCATGCGCCCGGCACACCGCACCCCGGTTTGCCTCTATAAGGCCCCGGTTCGTATGGTTTCAAAGGCGTCTACCGCACGATTTGGCGGCGAACAAAGGAAAATATGGCCTACGCCCGGATATTTGCCGCTCTCGCCGCGGTCGTTGCCTTCGGTGCAAGCGCCCTGGCGACTGTCGACGATCCGACACTCGATTGCCTGAGCGAGGACAACGGGCGCCGCATCAGTGGTTGCTCGGCCATGATCGACACGCCGGGGCTGCCGGACGATCAGCGTAGCCTCGCCTACGGCATGCGCGCGCTCGCCTATTCCTTGCTCGGCATATTCGATAAGGCGCTTGCCGACTATGACGAGGCCCTCAGAATCAAACCCGACTTCCCGTTGGCGCTGAACAATCGGGCGTGGGCCTACTACAAGCTTGGACGGCCTGGCGAGGGGCTTGTTGACGTGCAAAAGGCACTCAAGCTATCGCCCGACAGCCCGTATGCGCTCGATACCCGCGCCCACATTCACCAGGCGCAGGGCGATGCCAATGCGGCGTTCGAGGACTACGAGCGGGCCATGCAGGTCGGGGGTGAGCACATCGTGAAAATGTACCAGTGCGGGCTTCGCACGCAGGGGCTCTATTTTGGGGCCGTCGACGGCGTCTATACGCCTTCGGTGCAGAAGGCTTTGCGCGCCTGCACCGGCAATCGCCAGTGCGATCCACTGCCTTCCGATTCAGAATGCCGCCCCGAAGTCTCTTGAGGCGGTTCACCATTATCCTGATGCACCGGCCGCAAATCGCTGCGCCGCATCAGAAATTAGCCTTTTCAGAACATCTTGACGCATTCGGGGCTCTCGCACATGGTGCGGGGCCGGCGAATCGCGGACCGCTCTGTCGGCCTTGAAAATCCAATAAGGTCCAAGTCTAGGGAGAGGATCCCAGGGCGGGGGGATGCGGGAGCGTCGCCCCGCCTTTTAGGTTCCAGCGTGGCCTTGCTTTCCCCGGGCCGGCGCCATCGACGGTGCGCTTGCCACGAGGCTGTCGCAAATCCCGGCGAACATCGCGGGAGCGCAATGACGGTGCGCACGCCGCAGCTGCTTGCGGCGACCAACGGGGGCTCGGTGCGCGAAGATCCACAGGCATCGAGTGCTGTGCTCCCGGCTGGACGGCTGCCTATCATGGCGCTGCTGCTCTGGGCGCTGCTCGCCTTCGTCGTTCCGAGCTTCGTGCAAGTCTTCAATCTCGTCGATGTGTTGGCTTTTCCCCTCGGCTACTTCATGGCCGCGCAAGGCGTGCTGCTCGCCTTCGTGATCATCGGCGTGCTGTCAGCGCGCTGGCAGGATCGCCGTGAGGCCCGCCGAACGAGGGACGTTTGACATGCCGCTCGACGGGCACAGCTCGGCGCCGCCCCGCTCACGCGGTGGATTGATGCTCGCGGGGCTGGCACTGGCCTTTGTCCTCGGCGTCGTCGCGCTCGCCGGCGTGGCCCGCAATGGGGTCTCAACAACCTGGATCGACGGCGGCTATTGGGCGCTCGGCATCGCCACGGCCGCCGCCATTGCGCTCGCTGCGGGGATGCGGGCGGGCGGAATGGTTGCTCCATGGCTCGGCGGTTTGGCGATCGCCACCGAAACGATCTCGGCCACGTTCTTTTTGGCGCTGGCCGGAGCGATTTTCGCCTGGGGCCATGATGGCCTCGCTTTCACGCTCGGTCTCGGCGCCGGCTGCCTGCTGCTGCAGCTCGTCGTTGCACCGCGCTTGCCGCAGACCGGTGCCCGTTCGCTACCGGAGTTATTTGCATGGCGCTACCCGGGCCGCGCAACCCGTTTTCTGTGCGCCATCATTGTCAGTGTGTCGATGCTGGCGCTGATCACCGCTGAGTTGATCGCTGCTGGCGTTGCCGGCGCGCGACTGCTCGAGGTCGACTACGCCACCGCCGCGATCATCGCCGCCTGCGCGGTGTTCGCGTGCTTCATCCTGCGCGGCATGAGTGGCGCACCCTGGGTCAATGGAGTGCTATTCCCGATCATGTTGGTAGCCGTCCTTGTGCCGCTCGTGCAGCTCTCCGTAGCTTGGTACGGACTGCCGGTGCCGCAGCTGGCCTATGTCAACGCGCTGTGGCAAATCCAGGGGCTTGAGGAGACATTGCTCGAGCAGGATCTCGCCGATCCCGCATTCATGAAGCCCATGCTGACGGCTTTCGTGTCGCTTACACCCATGAATTTCCTCGGCATCGTCCTCGGTCTCGCCACCGGCGTCGCGGCGCTGCCGAGCCTAATGCCGGCGCAGCTCGCAGCAGCGCCGGGACGCGATGCGCGGTGGTCTGCCGTGTGGGGGCTTGTCTTCGTCACTGTGTTCTTGACCCTGGCGCCAGCCATCGCCGCCTATGCCAAGCTCTCATTCATCAAGCTGCTCGCGGACCGCACGCCCCTTGCCGACCTTCCGGGATGGATCTTCACCTATGGCAAGCTGGGGCTCGTCGAGGTTTGCGGCCGGGCGGCGACTGACGCGGCAACCATCGCGCAGGCGTGCGCAGCGATGGCCGGCGGCAGCCCCGTTCTACGGCTGCAGGACGTGGCGCTCAGCCCCGATATGATCGTGCTGGCGCTCCCCGACATCGCCGGGCTCGATCACCCCATGCTCGGGCTCATCGCGGCGGTGGCACTGGCCGTTGCCCTGGCGACGGCCAACGGTCAGTTGAGCGCGATCATTCGCGCCTTAGGCCTTCATAGCGGCGCCAGCGGTGCCGATACGCTGCCGCGCACCTCACGGCTCGCGTCCTATGCCCTCGCTGCGGTTGTTGTCGCCGCCGCTACACTGGGTGCCGTGGCGCGGCACGCCAGCATTCTCGACATTGCCACGTGGGCGTTCGTCCTCGCCGCTGCAGGCCTGTTCCCGGCGCTCTTTGCCGCGCTTTGGTGGAAACGAGCCAACGCCTACGGCGCTGCCGCGGCGATGCTCGCAGGCTTCGCCGTGGCGTTGATCTACCTCGTCGGCACCCGCTATTTCGCAGTGCCGTTCTTCGAGGCGACCTCGGCGTTGTCGAGCGCCGGCCCAGCTGGTCAAGAAGTCTTCGCCGAGTTGAAGGATGCTTGGGTGGCCGCCGAGCCGGGCGCAACCAAGGACGCCGCTTGGGCGGCGCTCCATGCCCAAGCGCGCGATGGCGCCGACTGGTGGGGGATCAATGGCCTCGCTGTGGCGGTCCTGGCGCTGCCCGTCGGCTTCACCTGCCTCGTCCTAGTGTCGCTGGTGACGCCGCGGCCGCGCAGTGCGGAAACGGCCCCGTAAGCCCTCGCGTGTTACTCTCGCCGCCATGATTTACGACCTCGTCGTCGCCGGCGGCGGTATCAACGGCGCCGGCATCGCGGCTGATGCTGCCGGTCGCGGCCTTTCGGTGCTGCTCGTCGAGAAGGGCGAT
Source organism: Hyphomicrobium sp. (assembly GCA_036559705.1). Classification (GTDB taxonomy): domain Bacteria; phylum Pseudomonadota; class Alphaproteobacteria; order Rhizobiales; family Hyphomicrobiaceae; genus Hyphomicrobium_A. The sequence continues at coordinate 28,620 of DATBSP010000088.1, read as the reverse complement.
CTCGGCGGCGCCACCTCGTCGGCGAGCTCCAAGCTCATCCACGGCGGACTGCGCTACCTTGAGCATTTTGAATTCCGTCTGGTGCGCGAGGCGCTACAGGAGCGCGAGGTGCTGCTCGCCAACGCCGGGCACATCATATGGCCGCAACGCTTCGTGCTGCCGCAAGTGCCGGGCGCGCGGCCGGCGCTGATGCTGCGCGCCGGGCTGTTTCTCTATGACCATCTCGGGCAGCGGCAGCGCATCCCCGCTTCGCAGTCGCTCGATTTGCGGCGCGACCACGCTGGCCATGCGCTGCGTCGCGAGCTGACGCACGGCTTCGCCTATTGGGACTGCCGCGTCGACGATGCGCGGCTCGTCGTTCTCAACGCGCGCGCCGCGGCGCAACGCGGAGCGGCGATCCAAACACGCACTCGGCTTATCTCCGCTCACGCGGAAGACGGCGTTTGGCGTGTTCTGATCAAGGGCGGCGGCGCCACGCGCGAGGTGCGGGGACGGACGCTGGTCAACGCCGCCGGGCCATGGGTGCGCGACGTCAACGACGACATCGGGGCTATCGCGCAGACGGCGCATCTGCGCCTCGTCAAAGGCAGCCACATCGTGGTGCCGCGCATCACCGGGGCCAACGACGCCTACTTTTGCCAAAGCGCCGACGGCCGCGTCGTGTTCGCGCTTCCCTACGAGGAGCGTTTCACGCTGATCGGCACCACCGAGATCGGCTACTCGGGCGATCCCGCGGCAGCGTCAATCGGCGGCGACGAGGAAGAGTACCTGCTGGCGCTGGCACGGCAGTTCTTTGCCAGCCCGCCGGCGCGCTCGGACATCGTGTGGAGCTTTGCCGGCGTGCGCCCGCTCTACGATGACGCTGCCGGTGGCAATGCCGCTTCCGTGAGTCGCGACTACCGCTTCGAGCTGAGCGATGTTTCCGGCGCGCCCTTGCTCACCGTGCTCGGCGGCAAGCTTACGACCTACCGCCGCCTCGCCGAGGCCGCGTTGGCAAAGCTCACGCCGTACTTCCCTCGCATGCAACCGGCGTGGACCGCGTCTAGCCCGCTGCCGGGCGGGAACTTTGGCGAAGGCGGTCTGGCAGGCTTCATCAAAGACCTTTGTCGCCGCCACCGCGGCTTCGAGGCAGCCTTCCTTGGCCGTCTCGCGCGCCGTTACGGCACGCTGGTCGACGATATGCTCGGCGGCGCGCAGTCCGAAAGCGATCTCGGCCGGGCGCTGGGGGCTGGTCTTTCGGAGCGCGAGGTTGCCTACCAGCGCGACCAAGAATGGGCGCGTGACCCCGACGACATTCTGTGGCGGCGGACGAAATGCGGCCTGCACATGACCGCCGAGCAGCGCAAGGCGGCCGCGGACGCTATCGCGCGACTGCTTTGACCTAGTCCAAATTGGGTGGCAGCTAGGGGCTGGGCGGGCCGAACTTGTGCGGATCGTTATAGGCCGGTCCGGTGAGAATCGCTGGCGCTGACCAGGGGCCGTGCACGTTGATAATCTCGCGCTTCTGCAGCTTCAGGGCGCTGGTGGCTTCGGGAGCGTCAGCGCTATCGGCCTTGGCAATGTCGCCGATGGCCAGCTCCACATCGAGGCGGCGGTCAAGCAGGCTGATGGCGCCGTCGGCCGTCAAGGCGCGCTCGCCTGATACCGCTTCCGCCGACTGCGTGCGTATGATGCCGTCGGTAACGATGAAGCGCACGTCGAGCATGTCGACCGAGATGGCCCCCGCGCTGACCTCCTGCCAGGCGCCTTCAGGTAGCGGCTCGCTCGCCGCCGCCAGCTTGTTAACGTCAAGACCGACGCGGCCGCCCTCCGCGAGGATCACACACAGCTTGCCGCCGAGCGAGCGCAGCAGGCTCTCGCCGGTATTTCCGGTGGCCGTGAGGTCGACCGTGATCGAGCCACGGCCCTGCACGGTTGGATGACCGAAAACCGCCTGCACCGAGCGGCCGACGTCGGCGGACTCCAACTTCGCTTGCATGCCGTAGCTCGGATTGGCGCCGCTCATATCGATGCGGATCTGACCACTGCCGCGCGTGCCGTCGTCGATTTCGAGCTCGGCGATATCGGCCAGCATCTTGCCGCTGCGGAGCGACACTGTAGCCGCGCTGCGCCCGATGGTGAACGTCGGCAACATAGTGCTGTCGGAGGATATACGGAAGTCGGCATCGATCGCCTGGATGAGTGGGAATTCGAGGCCACTCGCGCTGCGAACCTTGGTCAGGAAGCTGTCAGCCGTTGAATCGGGATCGGCGCTCTTCAAGTATCGCGTCAGGTCGAGGGACTTGAGCCCGAGCGTCCCTTCGACCGTTGGTCGCGCGCCGCTGAAGTTGATTGACAGGGTGCCGTTGGCATTATTCTCGTCCAGTTCGATCGCGGCGTTCTGGAAAGCGACCGTGCGATCGAGCCATTCCAATTGCCCCTTGGCGTGGAACACGCCGAAGCCGCGGCCGGCCGGCCAGTCGACGCCGAGCCAGCGTGCCGTCGCCCGTAAGTCTGGTGCGGTGAACTCGGCTTGCGGCGACAGCAGTTGTGGGGTTTCGCCCAGCATCAGACTGCCTTCTAGTATAGCGGAGAGCGGAGTGCCGGAGAACGAGGCACTGATCGGGCGCGTCCTCCCCTGCGCATCGAGGCTCGCGCCGAGCGTCGTGTCGAAGTTGATTGTCTCGCCACGGAAGTCGAACGCGCCCGCTGCGTGAGTAGCGCCGTTCGGCTTCGACGAGATCGTTGCATTGACCCGCTCGAGTTCGACGACGGAGCCGTCCGACATCTTTATGCGGACTGTGCTGTCGTGCACCACCAGTCCGTCGAACTGCATCTTCTGCAGCGCCTTGACGAGAGGCGCGACGTCGCCGGCGCCGGCGTCTTGCGAGAAGGTAGGCTCACGCGTCGAAAAATCGGCGGTGAAGGTGGCCTTGTCGAGCGTCATCTGCGGGCCGTTGCCGGTGATGAGCATGGCAATCATCTGGCCGCCGCGGGCGAGGCCTGTGCGGCTGGGGGGCACCGACAGCGTGCCGCTTTCGAGTTCGATGGTCGGCCCGGTCATCAAGCGAACGGGCGTGCTGAGACTGTAGCTGTTGGTCGAGGCGGCGAGCACCGCGCCGCTCTGCAGGGCGATGCGGTTGTAGCGATCGCTAATGAGAAGCGGCGCAGCGAGCAGGATGACGAGGAAGCACAGAATGGCGAGCGCCCACGTGTAGCGTCGCATCGTATGCCTCGGGCGTTTCATGAACCCCTGCCGCCTTAAGCGCGCCACCCAGTGTCAACTCGCAAGCTACCATTCACAGGTCCTGGCTCGACGACCTGGGCAGGCTAGCGGACGCTGTAAGTCTTAAAGGTGGCTCTGCCGGGGTGCAAGCAGCGAGCTGTCTTAGCGGCCGACATGCGGCTCTTTTTCTTAACGTCCGACCATTTTCTATACCTCTTGCGGAGCGAACGCGAGGTATGGCAGCCAAGCTGCCCACTCCTTTTAGAAGCTCCGTATGCAATTTCGTGTGGACACGAAGCGTCTGTCCTCCACCGCCGGCGAAGTGGCGCAAGCGATGCACGAACGGCACGTTTTCCCGCTTCCAGCGGCTTGCGTGCGTCATGCCCCTCGTGCACCTTCCCGCTGCATAAGAATGTATCGGAACACAACGGAGCTTCGCCGTGAGGCAGCCGTTCGTCGTCGGAGGTCTGGCCGTGAAGCCTGGCGAGCGCCGGCTGGTCGATCTGCCGATTTCGAAGTTGTCCAATCACGCGCCGGTGACGCTTCCGGTTCACGTGCTGCATGGGGAGCAGCCGGGGCCGACTATGTTCGTCTCTGCCGCCATCCACGGCGACGAACTCAACGGCGTCGAGATCATCCGCCGGTTGTTGCGCACGCTCAACCCGCAAAGCATCGGCGGCACGCTTCTTTGCGTGCCTGTCGTCAACGTTTTCGGCTTCATCAGCCGCTCCCGCTATCTCCCCGACCGGCGCGACCTCAACCGCTCGTTTCCGGGCTCGGCGACGGGATCACTGGCGGCCAGGCTGGCGCATCTCTTTCTGGCTGAGATCGTCAAGCGGTCACAGGTCGGCATCGATCTGCACACCGCGGCCATACACCGCATCAACCTACCCCAAATCCGTTGCGTGTTCCGCAAGCGTCCGCGCGTGCAGGAGCTGGGGCGCGCCTTCGGCGCGGACGTGATGTTGGAAAGCCCGGAACGCCCCGGCTCGTTGCGCGAAGCGGCGCGGGAAGTGGGCGTCGACGTACTGAGCTATGAGGGCGGCGAGGGTCTGCGCTTCGATGAGTTCGCCATTCGCGCTGGCGTCGACGGCATCACCGGGGTGATGGTCCAGATGGGTATGCTCGAACTCGGCGAGGGCGTCGACGCGGCCGCTGCCGATCGGCGCGCACCCGTCCTTATAAATGCCTCGAGCTGGCTGCGTTCACCTGAAGGCGGCGTGTTCCGCACAACCAAGCGCATCGGCGATGGCGTCAGCGTCGACGAGGTGGTCGGCCACGTCGCCAACCCCTACGAGGACGTCGCAGTCGAAGTGCGCTCACCCCGGCGCGGCATCATCATCGGGCGCACGACGCTGCCCATCGTCAACATGGGCGACGCGCTGCTGAACATCGGCTGGTCGGAGGAGGCCGCCGATCACGCGTCGCCGGAGCGCGAGGCGCTTGACGAGCCGCTCGACGAGGGCGAGATCATCGACTAGCGCAGCTCAGCGCTGGCTCGCTCCAGGACGTCCGCCAGCGATCGCTTCGTGCAGCAGCAGCACCGGTACAAGACCGGCGAGCACGATCGTCAGCGCTCCAAGCGACGCCTGTTCGAGCTGTTCCATGGAGGCGAGGCTGTAAACATGCGTCGCCAGCGTCTCGAAGTTGAATGGGCGTAGCAGCAGCGTGGCCGGTAGTTCCTTCATGCAATCGACGAAGACGAGCAGCGCCGCGGCGCCGAGCGGCGCCATAAGTAGCGGCAGGTGCACTCGCCACAGGGAGGACAGCGCGCTTTCGCCAAGCGTGCGCGCAGCGGCATCGAGGTTTGGCGACACGCGGTCGAGCCCGGCTCCGATTGGAGCCAGCGCCACGGCAAGGAAGCGGATCATATAGGCCAGAGTGATGGCGAACAGCGAGCCTGACAGCAATAGGCCCGTCGATACGCCGAACGTTGAGCGCATGAAGCCGTCGACGTAATTGTCGATGCCGGCTAGCGGGATGAGCAAGCCGATGGCCAGCACCGTGCCCGGCACCGCATAGCCGAGCGCCGCAACCCGCCCCGCCAAGCGGATGAAGCGCGTCCTGGCGACGCGTCGGGCGTAGCCGAGCGTCAGCGCTACGGCGATGGTGACTGCGGCGGCGATGATGGCCAGCACAAGGGTGTTGCCCGCCGCGGGAATGAAGCCGCTCGACAGCGCGCCTTCCGTGTGCGTCGCGGCGTCCTGGGCGATAACCAATAGCGGGACGACGAAACCAAAGAAGAATGGCAGCGATGCTAGGCCAGCTGCGACGACGCCTTTCCAGCCGACGATCTCCTGAAACGGTATGGCGCGGTAGCGACCCGTCGTGTGGTGGCTGCGCGACCCACCGCGTGCCGCGCGCTCGACTGCAAACAGACCAGCGACGAGCAGCAGCATGACGGCTGCCAGCTGCGCCGCGCCGCCGAGGTTCGAGCGCTGCATCCAAGTGGCGAAGATGCTGGCCGAAAGCGTATCGACGCCGAGGTACTGCACGGCGCCGAGCTCGTTGAGGCATTCCATGACGACCAGCGCTACGCCGGCGGCGATGGCGGGACGCGCCAAGGGCAGCGCCACGCCGGCAAAGGCCGCGAGTGGTGAGCGGCCGAGCGTGCGGGCCACCTCCAGCACGCACACCGACTGCTGTGCAAAGCTCGCACGTGCCGTCAGGTACACATACGGATAGAGCACTGCCGACAGCACGAAGATGGCTCCGCCGAGTGAGCGCACGTGCGGAAACCAGTAGTCGGCATTGGTGAACCCGAAGATCGAACGGAAATGCGTCTGCACCGGCCCGGCGTAGTCGAACAGCTCCACGTAGCAATAGGCGATGATGTAGGTCGGAACCGCCAGCGGCAGCACCAGCAGGCGGTCCAGCACCTCGCGCCCCGGAAAGCGGTACATCGTGATGAGCCACGCCGTCGCGGTGCCGACGGCGAAGGTGAGGACCGCGACGCCGCCCGAGAGCAGGAGCGTGCGCCACAACGAGCCAGGCAAAACTGTCGAGACGAGATGCGGCCAGATGTTGTCGGCGGGATTGAGTGCGAGCAACAGGACCGTGACGATCGGCAGCGCGACGACGAGCAGGACCAGTGCAGCAATCGCCGTCCACAGAGGCGATACGTGACGCTTCCGATGCCAACTTGAAAGGGCCGAAGGAAGATTGAAGATTCCCGCCAGAGCTTCGCTCAGGCGCGGGGGTGGAGGAGCGGGGGAAATCGGTTCAGGGCCTCGCACAGACATCGGCCACGCCGCTTTCCGTCAGCTTGTTGCGGCGTGAGTCCTAGCCTCAGCAGCGGCCGCGCACGCCGGGCGCTACGAGACCGGCGCCCATGAACACCGTGCCGGGCGAAAGGACCTGACCCGCATCCTTGAGGCAGCGCGCGAAGCTCTCGGCGCCCTCGATGGCCTCATCGACCTCATCGCAGCCAAGCAGCGCAACGGCGCAGGCACGGAATGCGGGGCAGGTGCTGTGCTGACAGGCGGCGACCATGGAAATGGCCAGACACTCGTCGCGGCAGAAACGGCGGCACTGCGCCGGGTAAACCTCGATACGGCGCTCGGCAGAATCCTGCACCGCGCGTACCCAGCAGGCGAGTTCGGTCATCAGCGGCTTGGCAGCGCGTGGGCCCACCGCGCGCGAGTACTCGTGCCAGGCGACTTCCCAGCAACCGATGTCGCTCGTCTGGAACCCCTGCAGCCAGCAACGGAAACCCACACCCACGAGACGCTCCGCGGCGGGGAACATGGCAGCCGCCGGGATCGCGGAGTCGCGAGACGGTCGGCCTCTTTGGAAATCGAGCTCAGACATCAGTTGGTGGGCCCCTGATCGAATTGAACGCGGTCGATAAGTTCGGAAGCCTGTTTACGCAATGCGGCAATCTTGGTCAGCGGCAGCGGGTCGGCCTTCAGCGGCCCCCAGCTCTGCACGAGCGGGGAGGCGGGCACGCCATCAACCACCGGATACTCACCGTTGGCTTCGGCATAGATCCGCTGCGCTTCCGGCGAGGCGAGGAATTCCATCAGCTTCACCGCATTTTCTTTGTTGGGAGCGTTGGCCGTCAGCGCCATGCCGGACACGTTGACGTGCGTGCCGCGGTCATTGGCGTTGGGGAATATGATGCGCACGGCGTCTGCCCAAGATTTCTGGTCCGGGTTCTTCAGCATGGCCGCCAAGTAGTAGGTGTTGGCGACGGCGATGTCGCAGAGGCCGGCCTGTACGTCGCGCACCGCCTCGCGGTCGCCGCCGGCGGGACGCCGCGCCAGATTGGCCTTCAACCCGGTGAGCCACTTCTCGGTCGCTTCCTCGCCATGCTGGGCGATCATCGAAGCAACGAGCGCGACATTGTAGGTGTGCTGGCCAGAACGGATGCAGATCTTGCCACGCCACTTGCGGTCGGCGAGTTCTTCGTAGGTTATGGCATCCTGCTTGACGCGGTCCTTCGAGGCATAGACAACGCGGGCGCGTCGCGTCAGACCGAACCATTGGTCTTTGTCATCGCGCAGGCCCGCTGGGATCGCCTTGTCGATGGCGTCCGAGTGCATCGGCTGCGTGACGCCGGCGGCAACCGCCTGTAGCAGGAGACCGGACTCGTTCGTCAGCAGCAGATCGGCGGGGCTGTTCTTGCCTTCCGCGGCAAGGCGCTCGATGAGGCCGTTCGAGGCGAACACCACGTTGGTCTTGATACCGGTCTCTTTGGTGAAAGCGGCGAGCAGCGGATTGATGAGGCCCGGCTCGCGATAGGAGTAGATGTTGACCTCGCCCGAGGCTCGGGCGGGATGCGAAATGGCTAGGCTCGCGACGGCGAGCAAGGCGGCAGGCGCCGCATTGCGCAACAAAGCGCTGATGGACCGCATCGTTTGCTCCAATAGTCGGGGTTCAAGGCCCCGGTATCGGCGAATGTTGATGGGGCGTGAGTGGCGCGCCCCGCAGGCAACATCCCTAACGTGCGCGCGCAGCCGCAGTCAACAAAAGCGCTTGCAAGTCCAATAGATTAGAAATCGTCTAATTTGAAACAGCAGCGGCCGGCGCAGGCACATCACGCGCCACGACGCGATCGCGCGGGAAGATAAGCGCGACGGCAGTGCCCTCGTTCAGCGTGCTGTCGATCTCAAGTCGCGCGCCATTGGCTTGCGCGAGATTGCGCGCCAGCGGGAGCCCGATGCCGTGACCGCCTGCCTCCTTGCGCTGCGGGCTGACTGGCACTTCGGAGTTGAGGGCAGTCGAGATTGCCTCGGCGCTCATGCCGACGCCGGTGTCCTGCACCGCGACGAAGACCGAGCGATCATATCCGAGTCCGGTGACGACGCGCACGTCGCCGCCGCGCGGCGTGAACTTGATGGCGTTGGAAAGCAGATTGAAGAGGATCTGCTTGACGGTGGTGGAGTCGGCACTCACGCGCGGCAAGTGCCCATGGAACTCGTGCGCCAGCTTAAGGCCCGCTTCCTCTGCTAGCGGGCTGATCGCCGAGGCGGAGCTCTCGGCCAGCGCATTGAGGTCGAGCTCGGCGGTTTGCAATCCGTCGCCGGTTTCCTCCACGGCGTCGCCGCCCAAAAGGCGATTGATCAGCGCCAGCGCATGCTGGGCGTTGTCGTGGATGTCGGAAGTGTAGCCGCGATAGCGCTCGTTGCCGATGGTGCCAAAGCGCTGATCCTTCATGATCTCGGCGGCCGCTGCGATGGCGCTCAGCGGCGTGCGTAGCTCGTGCGCCAATTTGGAGACCTGCACCGTGCGGTCGGGCGATGCGCTCTCGGGCTCGTCGGCGTCATCGGGCGTAGAGGCGGCAACCTCTTGGCGCACCCCCCCGAAGCCGCTGCGGATAGCGCGGGCGATCTTGCTCATCGTCGCCGCGTCGTCGGGGGAGGGCGCAACGGGAGCAGCCAAAGCCGCCGAGGCCGTCTGCGCCGAAGCGGGCAGCGCTGCCCGCTTCGGTTGACCCGACGCAATCGACACGAGCACGAGCGCCGACGCAGCGTCCTGCTCGGGGACTGCGGCGACGTTGCAAAGCAGGCTTTCGGCGCCGTAGGCCGTCCAGAAGATCAGCGGCTCACGCCGTCCCCCGTTTAGCGGCTCGCGCACCATCGCACGCAACCGTATGAGCCCCGGCATGGCCGCGTCGAGCGTCCCCGAGGCCGCATCGGGCCGGAGACCAAGCCGCGCAGCGCCCGCGGCATTGGCGGCGAGCACGCGTCCCTTAGCGGGATCGATGATCCAAGCGGGATCGAGGCAGCCCGCAAGCGCCTTCTCAGGGCCGGCTCCCGTCGATGGCAGCGATGCGCGCGGGCCGTCTACTGGCATGGGCGAAACCCTAAGGCTTCAAATCTGTTAGCGCGATCAGCCGCTTTCGTCCACGAGCGGAAAGCTGCGCCATTCGGTATCCACATTCATTTCGCGACCGCTCCGCGGCAGATCGAGGTATATTTGCAAACTGCCCGACAACCAGGAGCGGGCTCGACAACCATCCTGGCCCAGGAGGAGACCCCCGATGTACGACAAGCCGCAGTTCGAGTTTCCGGAGGCCGTCCGCGAACTCGCCGAGCGCAACGTCGAGCAGGCTCGCAGTGCCTACAATCAGTTCATCGACATGGCGCGCAAGGTCCAGGACACGCTCTCAGCGTCGCAGGGCGCCATGACCTCCAGCGCGGCCGAGATGCAGTCGCAGATCTCCAAGTTCGCCGAGCAGAACATCCAGGCGAGCTTTGCTTTCGCGACCGAGCTGTCGCGCGCCCGCGATCTCAAAGAGTACATTGAGATCCAGCAGCGTTATGCGCAAAAGCAGATGCAGTCCTTTGCCCATCAGGCGCATGTTCTGGGCCGGTTGGTGAGCGAAGCAGCACAAAAGGCGCAACCGCGGTAAAGCCAGCCGGCCGGTGCGGCGCCCAGCGTGTCGACGCCCGTATCTTGCCTCGGGCCGGCGGCCGCTGTATTTGAGCGGTCCCTGTGGGTCTTTACCCGCTCGGACGCGGTAATTGGCATCGCGCCAGGAAAGCCGCACTTTGTGAGTGACGCAGCATCGCCGGCAGAATTGACTTTCGGCCAGGCGCTGACCTAAGTCGCTGATGTAGCTGACATGCCGCCTTAGCTCAGATGGTTAGAGCGCTAGATTGTGGATCTAGAGGTCACCCGTTCGATCCGGGTAGGCGGTACCACCATCACCCCATTTCCTGCACGTGAGATCGCGCTGCAGCGCTGATGATTGAGGGCGCGACCGCCGGTCGCGGTCGCAGCGTGGCGGAAACGGCCCCATCTCAACTTGAGGGAGCCGGCCGCTTGTCCAATGTCCCTCAGCACAGCGGCCGGAGGAGCGCCTGCTCAGGGCTTGTGGCGCTCCCGCTTCGCGCGTGAAACTGGGGCTATCGAGCAAGAAGCTCATTGGGTGCAGTGTTGATCGTTTGCCTCGAGGCTCGAAGGTGGTCCAGCCGTTACTTTCCCTTGGGCCCAACGTAGGAAGCGAGCCATTCTTCGGCGTGCTCGAGTGAGAATGAATATTCGTGGTCGGCAACGCCTGAAGGCATTCGTCCACCCGACGAAAGATCGACAATGGAGAAGCGCGGCTGGCCCTTGCCCACCTTGTCGAGGCGGAAACCCTTGCGCTCTGCGAGGCGGTGAACACTCTTTTCGTGTGCGCCGGTCATGACACATCCGATCGGGTTCTGGCCCCCAGTATACCTCGGCAATGAGCGAGCGAGAGCGCAAATGCGGCTCTTCGCGCAAATCAGTCTAGGTCGACCGCACGCCCAAGCTGCAATAGAACTGCGCGCCAATGTTGCGGCGCGCCCCACCGCGCCCGATTACTCCCGGACATGAGCAGAGCAAGAGACCTCCCCTTCCAGCGCTATCCCGACTTCAGCCTGCTGCTCCTCGGCCGCTTCCTGTCGACGGTGGCGATGCTGACGCAGAGCGTGACGCTCGGCTGGCAGGTATATTCGATCGCGCGGCTCGACCATTCGGTCGAATACAGCTCGTTCCTCGTCGGGATGATCGGCCTCGTTCAATTCGTGCCGATGTTCGCCTTTGTGCTGCTCGCCGGCGAGACCGCGGACCGCTACAACCGGCGCAAGATCCTCATCGCCTGCTGCACGTTGCAGGTCCTCTGCTCGGCTAGTCTCGCATACATCGCCGGCATGGACCGCCCCAGCCTCATCGGTATCTTCGCCATCGCCGCGCTGTTCGGCGTTGGCCGCGCCTTCACTATGCCGGCGAGCGCCTCGCTGGGCCCCATGCTAGTGCCGCGTGAGATCTTGCCGCGCGCCATAGGCTGGAACACGCTCGCCATGCAGACGGGCATGATCGTCGGCCCGTGGCTCGGTGGCGTTCTGTGCGCCCTCTCGGTGCCAGCCGCCTACGGCACTTCGGCTGGCTTGTACGTTGCCGCCGGCGTGGTGGTATGGCTCATCGGCGCCAACGCCAAGCCGGATCACAAGGGCGGCGCGCGCCTCAAGTTGATCGCCGAAGGCCTTGCCTACGTGTGGTCGAACAAGATCGTGTTCGGCGCCATCTCGCTTGATCTCTTCGCAGTGCTGCTCGGCGGCGTAACGGCTCTGCTCCCCGTCTTTGCGCGCGACATCCTGCACATCGGGCCGGACGGCTTCGGCCTGCTGCGCTCCGGACCGGCAATCGGCGGCGGCATCATGGCGCTCATGCTGAGCACGCGACCGATACAACGCGACGCCGGCTTCTGGATGTTGGTGTCGGTGGCGGTTTACGGCTTTGCGACAATTATCTTCGCCGTGTCGACGTGGATCTGGGTGTCGATGCTGGCGCTCGCCGCGCTCGGTGCCGCCGATGCCGTGTCGGTGTTCGTGCGCCAGAGCCTCATTCAGATCGTTACCCCCGACCCGATGCGAGGGCGCGTCACCGCCGTCTCCAGCCTGTTCATCAGCGCGTCGAACGAACTCGGCGAGTTCGAGAGCGGCGTCGCTGCGCGCCTCCTCGGACCTATCGGCGCCGCGATCTTCGGTGGTGTCGGATCGATCGTCTTGACGGGCGTATGGGCGAAGATGTTTCCCGCCCTGCGGGATGCGCACTTGGATACCGCGCGCACCGAGATGCCAGCGAAGAGCTGAGCGGGTAGCGGATCAGATCCGCTGGAGCAGGTAGATGATGAGCACGATGACGAGAACCGTGCCGAGAAGGCCGGACGGCCCGTAGCCCCAGTTGCGGCTATGCCCCCAGTTCGGAAGCGCGCCGAGCAAAGCAAGAACGAGAATGACGACGATGATAGTTTCCAACATTGACCGTCCCTTTTTCTTTCTTCGACCCAACGCTGTGCGGCGTTCCGAGTTCCGCTCACTTCGGGTCTATGCAGCATGATTTCCGTGCGCGCGTGCGCAGCGACCGCAAACGAAAACCCCCGACGGATGATCGAGGGCTTCACTTGCTGGTCCGCGCCGTTGACGGCCGCTTGCTTTAGGCGGTCGCTAACGGAGCGCCAGCAAATTTCTCGGGTATGCTCGTGCGCGCGACGCGGCCGGGATTGAGTAAGAAGTCGATCATCTCCGGGCTCACCGGTTTTGCCGCATAGGTGTGGGGAACAGTGCCTAATCCAGCCCCGACGTTGGGGTGGCCGGAGAGGACGATGACCTTCGCCCCCATCGCCTGTAGAGTCTGCGCGACACTGGTGCCGGTATGGCCGTCGGCCAACTCAAGATCAATGATGGCAACATCGGGCGTCGCCTCGCCCGCAGCTTTCAACGCATCGCGTGCGTTGGCATAGACGCCCATCACGTTGTGGCCTGCCGCCTTGACGCTTATCGAGAGGTCGGCGGCGAGGAAGGCGTCGTCTTCGCAGATCAGAATATTGCTCATCGCGGGCACTCCTTCGGGCATGCAAACGTAGGGGCGGGGCGGCGGGTTCCGCGTTGCAACATCCAAAGGCAGAGTGCCGCGCCCTGCTGCGGGCGTAGATTGTCGCGGCGTAGCAAATCCTGCCGTCATGCTGATGTGTATGCCTGCTAAAATCAGGGCCGTCAGAGCGCGCCGTCGACTACGCGCCTGGCGGATATGCGCCGGGGCCTGCGGAAGCCTCGGTTGCTTTCTCGGGAGCATCCATCTGTCGAGAATGGACGACGGCTTCGTCGAGGTTGCGATCGATGGCAGCGACGAGCTCACGCATCTGCGGTGAAGGTGGCAGAGTCGTTACTTCCTCATAGCGGAAGCGGAGCTGTTTCGATGTCACGCGCGTCCAGTGAAACCCGTCGACCATGCCCACCCCCCAGCTTCGCAGCCCGCGCTCGCCAACGGCCGAGCGGATCAACGCCGACCTCATGCACCGCGTTCCATTATCGCCCGTCGGAAATTTCGACCGTTAGGCTTGCGACCAATGACCGGGTGCTCGTCAGGAACTCAAGCTTTGAGCGCGGAGTTAGCCGACCGGTTGAAACGCGGCAAACGGCCCCGGATCTCAAGGAGAAAGCCGTGATTGCCCTGATGCTGAGCGTCTGCTCGATCGTCGAAGGTGCGGCATGCCGTGAGATTCAGCCCATCCCGCTCCAACCGAACACGACGATGATGGGATGCTTGATGGCGTCGCAGGTCAGGGTGCGAAGTGGATCGTGGAGCACCCTACCCCAATTTCTACATAAAAAGAGCAACCTGCCAGCCTTCGGGGAACCTCGCTCAGACGTGAGCAACCGGTCCAAGCGTGGCGCTGCCTCAGTCGCAGGCACGTCTAAAGGCCCAAGGAACGACAGTCGAACCGCGGCGTTGCTCCGCGATGAGGGGCGCGGAGATCCGATATGCCACGTGAACGTCTCACTCAATACCGCTGGTATTTGCTCGATGCCGTGCAGTTGACCGCCGTCGCATTGACCGCGATCGCGTTGGCGCCGGCTGGCGCGCACATCTTCGAGATGTCTGGGAAATTGCGGCTACCGCCCGCCGACTACATCACGGTGCAGGGGGTGCATCACGGCTGGATGATCTTTGCGGTCGCCATGTTTTTCGCCACTGCAGCGATCGGAGTGCATACCTTCCTGGTGCGCCGGAATGCAGCCGCGTACGGCTGGTCGTTGGTGGCGCTCGTCGCCGTTGGGGCCGCGCAGATCGTCTTTTGGACCCTCGCCTACCCCATCAACGCCGCGACCGAGAGCTGGACGGCATTGCCGGCCGACTTCGACACCGCGCGTCGTCAGTGGGAGAATGCAATCGCGGCGTCCGGGGTTTTGAGCTTTGCCGCCCTGCTGGCGCTCGTACGCTCTATCGAGGCAAGCCGGCCGTTCGCCAGTATTTCAATTCTTGAGTCCATCGAGCGCGACGCGGTAGTGCGCGCGGCACGCATGCGCGCCCTGTCAACGGACGCTAGCGTGAAGCCGCTCGAGGCAACGCTGACGCAGCGCCACCGCGCGGCATAGTCAAGCTTTTGGAAGCCACTGATACATCCACGTCTCGGACAGCGTTTCGTCTCCGAGGCGCAGGTAGCAGCGCAGGTCGACGGGACCGTCGCCTTCGGTCGTCAGGTCGAACAGCGCGCGCCAACGGTTCGTTCCGACGACCTTGACGACGTAGGCGTTGTCGATACGGCCGCGCGAATGCGTGATGACCGGGGTCACATCGAAGCGCGGCTCCATCTCAGCCAGCGGGCCGCCGGCGAAGTCGATGACGAACTTGCGCTTGTCGGCGTCGTCGGGATGCGGGACGCCGGGAACGCCGCCGGCGCCGGCATGTGTTGACAGCACGCGCCCGATGTTGACCGGTGGATTTGGCTCATCGTTCTGCCAATAGAGCTTGTACTTGTAGGCGAGTTCGTCGCCGGCGCGCACCGGCTTCTTCGGCAGCCAGTAGGCGACGATGTTGTCGTGCGTCTCGTCGGTCGTCGGGATCTCTACGAGCTGCACCGCGCCTTGGCCCCAGTCTCCGGCCGGTTCGACCCAGATGCCGGGGCGGCGATTGTAGAAGGCGCCGTCGTCCTGGTACTCGGCGAAGTCGCGGTCGCGCTGCATGAGGCCGAAGCCCTTGGGCGCCGCGTCGGCGAAAGAGTTGGTGCGCACAATCGACGAGTTGATGAGCGGCCGCCAGATGTGCTCGCCTACACCGGTCCACATGGCGAGGCCGTCGCTGTCGTGAATCTCCGGGCGCCAATCGGTGGCGTAACGCCGGTCATTCTCGCCGTACCAGAACATGCTGGTCAGCGGCGCCACACCGACGCGTTCGACATCGGTGCGCGCGTAGAGATCGGCGCTGATGTCGATCATTGACCCGCGGCCCTTCACGGCATCGAAGCGATATGCGCCACTGATGCTCGGGCCATCAAGCAACGCATAGATCGTGATCGATTGCGTATCCGCATTCGGCTCGTCGAGCCAGAACTCGACGAAGCGCGGAAACTCCTCGACACCCGTCGGCAAGGCGGTGTTGACGGCGATGCCGCGCGCCGACGCGCCGTACTGGTGCTCCTCGCCGGACGTGCGAAAGTAGCTGGCACCCTGGAAGGCGAGCCAGTCCGTCTCCTTACCGCGGCCGTCCATGACACGGAATCCGGAGAAACCGAGGTCGGCGGGCAGCTGGTCAGCCAGTTCGGCATCCTTGTAATCGAAGCAGTCCGGCGAATAGATAAGCTCGCGCGCCTGACCGTTCGACAGTTCGTTGATACGCACGCCGAGCGGATTGTACTTGTCGACGTGGAAGAGGCGCACCGGACAAGCGCCGGGGCCGTCTGGCCACAATGCGCGATCGGCCCGGAACTTGATGGCCTGCACGGCATCGAAGGTGACGGCGTCCACAACCTTCGGAGACGGCGCCGGCGCTACGTAGGGGCTAGCGGCCAACGCCTTGGCACGCGCGCGTAAATTTTCGAAGCTGAACGGTTGCGGTTCGCCCAAGCGCGGTGACGGTGGTGGCGCCGCGCGGGCGGGTGCGAAGCCCCCCACCAGTGTGAGCAGGGCCCAGGGCCCCCCAGCCGCGAGGACTTCTCTTCGGTTGACAACCGACATGCGCAATACCTGGGACGCAACACTTGATGATGAAACGGCATGACATGGCGAACGCGGCGCTTCCGTGTCAACATGAGCGCACTGGAACGCTTCGCCGCACCTCTGGCAGCGATGGATAACATACTGATTATTTTCCAAATTGTCCTGGCGTCCGTGTCGCGGCGGCGACCCTAAAATGTCTCAGAACTTGCACCGGTCGCAATGTTGAGCCTGTGCCAGGCAGGATCTGCGCGGCCTGCCTACATATCCATCGAGTGGCGGCTAAGTGATGGTGTTGAGGATGACCAAGAAGAGCAAAGGTGCATCGGTGCCAGATCTCCTTGAGCGGGGACACGTCAAGGGTCAGGATCCTTCAACGCCGAGGAAGGAAAAGTCAGCGCGACAAGAAGCCGACGCGGAGCTGGACGCGGCGCTGGAACATACGTTTCCGGCGAGCGATCCAATCTCTTTTGAGAGCACGTTGGTGCCGGGAGGACACCGCTAGTAATGCGGATTGGCAGTTCGCTTTCATTCAATTTGCGCATAAGAATCCCTGACTTTTCGATATCCCCTCCTAGCGACTCTATAAATTTTCGGAGATAGTCCGTCGACTGCTGCGATGCACGCGCGAGTGTTTTGCGGTGGTCGAGACGGGGAGGGAATCTTGGCCAGCAAGTTCCACGCGGCACGCGCTACGTTGTCGTGCGCTATCTCAGGCGCACTGACGCTAGGCCTGCTACTCGCACAATTGGAAAAACTAGCGGCCGAGCCGGCGAATACGACATCGATGATTTACGGCGCTTTTGGTCCTGAAGGGCAGCGCATGCGCGAGCAGCTGTGGCTGTTGCCGAGCGGCGATCCCGCCGTAGCACTGCGCGCCACCGTGTTTCGTCCGGCAGGCGCGATGACGGGGCGCCATCCGCTCGTCGTCATCAATCATGGAACTTCAGAATCGAACCGCATGTCGGTGTCGATGCCGGTCTACTATTGGCTATCGCGCTGGTTCGTCGATCGCGGCTACGCGGTCGTGTTGCCGCAACGGCGCGGACACGGGGCGACGGGGGGTACCCTCGTCGAGGCCGTCGGCGATTGCGCCAATCCCGATCACTATCGCTCGGGCATCGTCGCAGCACAGGACGTCGGTGCCGCCGCTGACTACATGATGCGCCAGCCTTTCGTCGATCCGACGCGCGTCCTCGTGGTCGGTGTTTCAACCGGCGGCTGGGCGTCGCTCGCCCTTGCGTCGCAGCGGCCTGAACTGATGACTGCCGTCGTCAATATTGCGGGCGGCCGCGGTGGCCACGCGCGGGGGCGCAAGAACTCGGTATGCGGGGCGAGCGAGCTGGTGAAGGCGGCGCACAACTATGCCGGCGCGGCGCGCGCACCAACGCTCTGGCTCTATGCAAAGAACGACAGCTACTTCGGGCCCGAGCTGGCGGCGAAGATGGCGGCAGCGTGGAAAGAGGGGGGTGGCAAGGTCGAATACGATCCACTGCCTGCCTACGGCTCAGATGGCCATGACATCGCCGATGACCGTGCAGGATGGGACGTGTGGGGCAAGAGCCTCGATCAGTTCCTTGCCACGAACTTTGGGGTGGCGACGGAGCCGCAGGTCGCTCAGGGTCCCTGACCGGGGTTTATGCTCAACCTACATCTGCCTGTTGGCGCGGCCGGTAACCGGATCGCGGCCGCCGCGATACTCGTACCTCTGCTCTGCCGTCCACGACTCCTCGGTTGGCTGCTGCTGGTCGGCATGCTCGTTGCGGCCAATGTACGAGCGCTCTTGCACGCTCATGTCGTCGGGCGTGCCCGAATACATGGGCGACTGGCAGCCGCCGAGCGCCAAGGTAACGAGAAGCAACGCAGCGAGCGTTGTGGCGCCTCTTACAAGCTGTGAATTTGCAATGGATTGGGCCATGTAAGTTCCAGTGAAGAATGAAGACCGTCTCAATATGAAACGCCGCGTGTTCTCTGGGGGTTCCTCGAGAGGTTGCTGCAACTAGCTAGGCTGGGCGGGCGGCCGCCGCGATGTAGTTGACGTCGGTGTCGGCGGCGAGGCGCCAGACGTCATTCATCACATCATAGATAATGCCGGACAGCTCTGGGGGCGCGAAGCCGGCGTCGCCGAGATAGCGGGAGAGCTCATCGGTAGTAACGAAGCGCTTCCAGTCGTGGGTGCCGCGCGGCAGCCAGCCGAGAACGTATTCGGCGGCAACGATGGCCAGCGCGTAAGACTTCCACGTGCGATTGAGCGTCGACATGACAAGCACGCCGCCGGGGCGGACGAGCTGTCCGAGGCTGCGCACGAAGGCCGCCGGGTCGGGCACGTGCTCGATCACCTCCATGCAGACGACGGCATCGAAGGTCTCGCCGCCGCTCTGCAGCTGTTCGACCGACGCGGTGCGATAATCGATGGCAAGCCTCTGTCCTTGGGCGTGACGACGCGCCACTGCGATAGAATCGACGGTCGGATCGATGCCGGTGACGTTGGCGCCGAGGCGGGCAAGCGGCTCGGAGACGAGCCCGCCGCCGCACCCGACATCAAGGACAGCCAGCCCGCCTAGAGGCTTCAGCTGCTTGTCTGGCCTCCCGAAGTGGCGGACGAGAGTGTCGCGGATGAAGCCGAGGCGGGCTGGGCCCTGTTGGTGTAGCGGGCGCAGCTTCCCGTTGGCGTCCCACCACTGGCCGGCGAGACGCTCGAAACGGTCGATCTCGCTCGGATCGAGGTTGGGTACGCCGTGCGGAGGACCGGCCGGGGAGCTTTGCGGGCTGCTTTCCATGCCACGCGATACGGGCGGCCGGACAACGGATTGTCAAGACACGGGATATTGCGGGATGGGTGGGATGCCGTTAAGAGAACGCCGCGTAAACGGGATTCCTGTTCGCCCCAGGCCGTTTGCGCCGACGGTCCGGCCGCGCCCCCGCGTGTGCCGCACCTACGAGGGCCAATTCCCAAGCAATTGAAGCGAAGCCGTACGGCGGGATGCGCGATGGCTGTTGTTGTCATGAAGTTCGGCGGCACGTCCGTCGCCAACGTCGAGCGCATTCGTAATGTCGCGCGTCATGTGAAGCGCGAGGTGGACGCCGGCAACAAGGTCGCCGTCGTCGTCTCTGCCATGTCGGGCGTGACCAACCAGCTCGTCGCCTGGGTGCGCGAAGCCTCAGTGCTTCATGACGCGCGCGAGTACGATGCCGTCGTCGCCACCGGCGAGCAAGTGACGTCCGGCCTCCTCGCCATTGTCCTGCAGGCCATGGGGCTGCAGGCGCGTTCGTGGCAGGGCTGGCAGATCCCGATCAATACCAGTGCAGCGCACGGCTCGGCGCGCATTACCGGGATCGACGGCGCGGAGCTTAAACGGCGCTTCAAAGAGGGCGAGGTGGCGGTTGTCACCGGCTTCCAAGGCATCGAGCCCGAGCGTCGTCGCATCGCAACATTGGGCCGCGGCGGCTCGGATACGAGCGCCGTCGCCATGGCCGTCGCACTAGGCGCCGATGTATGCGACATCTATACCGACGTCGATGGTGTCTACACCACCGACCCTCGCATCGTGCCGAAGGCGCGGCGGCTCCCGAAGGTGTCGTACGAAGAGATGCTGGAGATGGCCTCTCTCGGCTCCAAGGTGCTGCAGACGCGCTCCGTCGAGCTCGCCATGGTCAACCGGATGCGGGTTCGCGTGTTGTCAAGCTTCGTGGCGCCCGAGGCGATGTCGCCCGTACACCTCGATCGACTGGAAGACATCGGCACTATCGTTTGCGATGAGGATGAGATCGTGGAAAGTCAGGTCGTCAGCGGTATTGCCTACGTCAAGGACGAGGCGAAGGTGACGCTCATCAAGGTCGAGGACAAGCCGGGGGTCGCGGCGCGCATCTTTGGCCCGCTCGCCGACGCCAACATCAACGTCGACATGATCGTGCAGAGCGTCACGCCGGACGGCAAGCACACCGACATGACCTTCACTGTACAGGCGACCGAGCTGCCGCGCACGCTCGAGGCGCTGAAGGCCGCCAAAAAAGACATTGGCGAGTTCGAGGTTCAAAGCTCCGCCGACGTCGCCAAGATTTCCGTTATCGGCATCGGCATGCGCAGCCATGCCGGCGTCGCCGCCGTGATGTTCAAGGCCCTCTCGAGCAAGGGCATCAATATTTTGGCCATTACCACTTCAGAGATCAAAATCAGCGTGCTGATCGATGCGGCTTATGCCGAGCTTGCCGTAAGGACGCTGCATTCTATTTATGGTCTCGACGCAGACTGAGCGCGGATGACGCGCGCACGGTCGAGCACAGAGCCCGCCATATCGGCGGGTCCACCCGGGCGGCACGACCTATGCAAAGGCGAGGCGACGAGCCACGAGTGATAACATCCGAGCCGGCGCTGCGTGTGATCATGCGGCGTTTGCGGGAGATCATGTCCGAGGCCGGCGATGGCCAGGCACGCCTCGACAAGATTGTCAGGCAGATCGCCGGCGTGATGGTGACTGAGGTCTGCTCGATCTACCTGAAGCGCCAGGACGGCTCGCTGGAGCTGTTCGCCAGCGAGGGTCTCAACCCCGGCGCCGTGCACTCTACGCGCATGAAGCGCGGTGAAGGCCTTGTCGGCCGCTGTGCCGAGTTGAACGTCACCGTCAACGAGCCGGAAGCATCAAGCCACCCGGCGTACTCCTACCGGCCCGAGACTGGCGAGGAAATCTATCACTCGCTGCTGGCCGTGCCGATCGGGCGCAGCGGGCAGGTGCTCGGCGTGCTCGTGGTGCAAAACCGCACACAGAAAGAATACTCCGACGAGGACGTCGAGGTGCTGCAGGCGACGGCGATGGTCGTCGCCGAACACCTCGTTTCGGGTGCCGTGGCCGGCGCCGGCACGGCGGTCGAGCTGGAAAAGTCACTGTCGGCGGTCATCCAGGGCGAGCAGATGGCCGAGGGCATCGCGCTCGGGCATATCGTGCTGCACGAGCCACGCATCGTCGTCACGCACCTGATGGCCGAGGATCCGGCCGAGGAGCTGGTCCGTCTCGAGGCGGCGGTGGCTAGCTTGCGCGCTTCGCTCGATGAGATGTTCGACCACGAGCACCTCTCGGGGGCGGGCGAGCACCGTGACGTGCTCGAGGCCTACCGCATGTTCGCCCACGACAAGGGATGGGTCCGGCGGCTGCGTGAAGCGGTCGAGGGGGGCCTGACCGCCGAGGCCGCGGTCGAGCGCGTGCAGAACAGCACGCGCGCGCGCATGCTGCGCCAGAACGATGCCTACTGGCGCGAGCGTCAGCGGGACCTTGACGATCTTTCCGACCGCCTGCTGCGCATCCTCGCGGGGCGTGTAACGAGCGCCGACGAACCATCGGAGCTGCCTCCCGACGCCATTCTCGTGGCTCGCGCCATGGGGCCGGCGGAGTTGCTCGACTATGACCGCAAGCGTCTGCGCGGCCTGATCGTCGAGGACGGCAGCGGGCAGAGCCACGTCGCGATCGTCGCCAAGGCGCTAGGCATTGCCGCGGTAGGGCAGGCGCGCGGCATCGTCGACCGGGTGAGCGCCGGAGATGCGGCGATCGTCGACGCCATGACCGGCGAGGTGCACCTGCGTCCGTCGACCGACGTCATCGCCGCCTATTCGGACAAGGTCCGCTTTCTGGCGCGCCGGCAGCGGCAGTACCGCTCCCTGAGGGATGTGCCGGCGGTGACGACCGACGGTGTGAAGATCGATCTGCACATGAACGCCGGCCTGCTTGTCGACATGCCGCACTTGCGCGAATCCGGCGCCGACGGTGTCGGGCTGTTCCGCACTGAGCTTCTTTTTATGCTGTCGAACACGCTGCCGAAGGTCGAGCGGCAAGCCGATTCCTATCGCGCTATCGTTGCCCGCGCCGATGGCAAGCCGGTCATCTTCCGTACCCTCGATATCGGCGGCGATAAGGTGCTTCACTATCTGCGTCAGCCGAAGGAGGAGAACCCCGCCATGGGGTGGCGTGCCGTGCGCATGGGCCTCGACCGGCCGGCGCTGCTGCGCACGCAGGTGCGCGCGTTGCTCCGCTCGGCGGCGGGCCAGGAGCTGCGCCTGATGATCCCCATGGTGTCCATGGCGGATGAGATGGATGAGGTGCGCGCTCTGGTTCAGAAGGAACGCGCAATCGTCAAGGCGCGAGGGCACGGGATGCCAAAGAAGGTTCTTGTCGGCGCCATGATCGAGGTGCCTTGCCTGCTGTTCGAACTCGACGCGTTGATGAAGAAGGTCGACTTCGTTTCAGTCGGCAGCAATGACCTCATGCAGTTCATGTATGCGGCCGATCGCACCAACGCGCGCGTCGGCAGCCGATATGATTCCCTCTCTCCGGCGCCGCTGCGCGCACTGAAGGCGTTGGTGAAGTCGGCGGAGAAGCACAAGGTGCCGCTTACGCTGTGCGGTGAGATGGCCGGCAGGCCGATCGAGGCGCTGGCGCTCATCGCGCTCGGCTTCCGTTCGCTGTCGATGGCGCCGGCGTCGATTGGTCCGGTGAAGACGATGATCCTTTCGCTCGACGCGGGCCGCGCTGCGAAGTTTGTGGATGGCCTGTTGAAAAAAGGCACCACTAACATCCGCGAACGCCTGGATAGCTTTGCAAAATCCGAAGGCATCGAGGCCTGACCGCTGCGCGTTCTGTCTTTGACAAGCGACCACTTTCATCGGACCATGGCCGCCGGGGGAACATCCGTTCCGAATGTCTATTTGTGGCGTTGGTCATGCGTGAAGGCTATCGGCCTGCAAGACCTTATCCCGTCGTGCGTCCGCAAGGAGGACGCGCCCCGGTTGCGCAGTCGCATGCGTCGACACCGACGGCGGTGATGGCCGCCGAGGTGGCGCGGTTCTTCCAAGATCTTCGCGGCGCCCTGCGCTTGACACCTGCGCAAACTGCGGAAGCTCTGGCGACCCGCGTTGACATCATCGGCGCCCTAGAGGCGGGCCGGACCGGCGCATTGCCGCCGTGGCCCGAGACATGCCGCATTGTGCGCACCTATGCGGGCTTCGCTGGGCTCGACCCGCGCCCGGTCCTGCATTCGCTGGAGCAGCTTTACGTGTTGGAGCCGTGCGCGGCGTCCAAGGTCCGCGGTCCGCGCCGCAACTTCATCCCCAATCTCGGCAAACAGGGGGCGCCGATCATGGCGGCCATCGGCGGCGGGGGGCGCCGAGCAGCGGAAGCGGCGCGCAACGTGCGTCAGGTTGTGAATGATCATGCCGGGCGCCGGGGAATGGCTCTATTTACGGTCACCATGGCGGTTGCGCTCATCTTGCTGGTGACCCAGACGGCGGTGCTGGAGGCCGCGGTTTCTCAGCTCCCCCCGTCGATGAAGCGCATTGTCCGTGGAGCCCAGAACTACGTGATCGTACGTCTGGCGCCTGTCCGCGATGGCCTGCGCTGGATCGATGTCGCCGACCCGCGCACCCGCCGGAGCAACAAATTGCAGACGACCGCCCAATCGGATTAGATGCGGCGCGCCACGGCGCGGGTGCCCAAATCCACCCAAGCGAATTGAGACGATCGGCTGCCGTGCGCGGCCGAAATTTGCGTTCGAAATGCCCAACTCTGAGACCATGGCTGGAATTTCTAGAGACAAGCTCGAAAAGATGGTCGGGCGTTGGAGCGCGATCCAGGCGGAGCTCAATGCCGGCGTCAACCAGGCGGTCTACGCCAAGCTGACCAAGGAGTTCGCGGCGCTCAATCCGCTGGTCAATACGATCGAGGCGCTGCGCGCCGCAGACAAGGAGCATGATGACCTAAAGGCGCTGATCGGCGATCCCAGCTCCGACAAGGAAATGATCGCCATGGCGCGCACCGATCTCGAGGCGCTGGAGCCGCGCCGCGAGGCGCTCGAGCAGCAACTCAAGATCCAGCTGTTGCCGAAGGATGCCGCCGACGAGCGCAGCGCCATCCTAGAAGTGCGCGCCGGAACCGGCGGCGACGAGGCTGCACTGTTCGCTGCCGATCTTTTCCGCATGTACAGCCGCTATGCCGAGCTGCGCGGCTGGAAAGTCGAGATCATCTCAATCTCAGAGAATGACCTCGGCGGCTACAAGGAGATTGTCGCCTCGATCACCGGCGAAGGCGTCTTCGCGCGCCTGAAGTTCGAATCTGGCGTCCATCGCGTGCAGCGCATCCCGGAGACCGAGACAGGCGGGCGCATTCACACATCGGCGGCGACGGTCGCCGTGCTTCCCGAAGCTGAGGACGTCGATGTCGAGATCCGCGCCGAGGACGTCCGCATCGATACGATGCGTGCGGGCGGCGCCGGCGGCCAGCACGTCAACAAGACGGATTCGGCCGTGCGCATGACGCATCTGCCTACCGGCATCGTCGTCGTATCGGCTGAGAAATCGCAGCACCAGAACCGGCGCTTGGCAATGCAGGTATTGCGTTCGCGCGTCTACGAGCTGGAACGCGAAAAGGCCGATGCGGCGCGCGCGTCGGCGCGCAAGGGTCAGATCGGCTCAGGGGATCGCTCGCAGCGCATCCGCACCTACAATTTCCCGCAGGGGCGCGTCACGGACCATCGCATCAACATGACGCTGCACAAGCTCGATACAGTGTTAGAGGGTGCGGCGCTCGACGAGCTGATCGACGCACTGATCACCGACCACCAGGCGAACCAACTGGCAGACATGGAAAATGCCTGACGCGGCAGCCGCGCGGGGGGTGGGCGAGACGCTCGGCGATGCCGCGCGCGCCGCGCAAAGCATGCTGGCAACGGCGGGCATCGAGGATGCCGGCCGGGACGCGCGGCTCCTCGTTGCCGCAGCGGCCGGAGTCAACACCGCCGAGATCATTGCGCGGCCGGAGCGACGCCTCGCAGCTGCCGAGCAGGCTCAGCTTGAGGCGAGCGTCGCGCGGCGCTGTGCGCGCGAGCCTATCTCGCGCATCCTTGGCGCACGTGAGTTCTACGGACGCCGCTTTGAGCTTTCGTCAGCGACGCTCGATCCGCGCCCCGATAGCGAGACCCTCATCGAGGCGGCACTCGGCATCGCGGCGCGTGAGGGTTGGCGCGAGCGGTCGATCCGCATCCTCGACGTCGGCACCGGAACGGGATGCCTGCTGCTGACGCTGCTCGCCGAACTGCCGCTGGCGACGGGAGTGGGGACAGATATCAGCGGCGAGGCCCTGCAAACGGCCGCACGCAATGCCACATCGCTGGGCGTAGCGGAGCGCGTTCACTTCGCCCCGGCCGACGCGCTGGGCGGCATCGACGGTCCTTTCGATCTCGTCGTCAGCAATCCACCCTACATTGCCAGCGGCGACATCGCCGGGCTTAGTACGGAAGTGCGCAAATACGATCCGCGTGTGGCTCTTGACGGGGGCACGGACGGCCTCGACATCTTTCGCAGGATCATTGCCGACCTTGGCCGCGTGCTGCGGGGGTGGGTCATTTTCGAAGCCGGTGCGGGGCAAGCTGAGGCTGTGGCTCTCCTGTTGCAGCAAGCGTTCGTTAAGACACGCCGGGCAGAAGTAAGCCAGCATAAGGACCTTGGCGGCCACACCCGCTGTGTGGCCCTCAAGCTACAGTCATAAATGGTCGCAAATAAAAGGTTTGATTTGTGCCGCCCGGACGCCTAGTCTTGGATCTAGCCGATTGATCGTGTGTCGCGCTTCAGTGTTGGAGCCTGACCGACAGCACGAGCTGGGATTGCGAAGCACGGGGCCACGGCGCGCAAGCGCGATACCCTCTTGCTGATCCTGCTGAAACGGCATTCGCTAGCCGCTTGGCGTGCAACGCCCGTTTCCGATCGGAAGTAGCGACTGGCCGGTTGAGCGTCACGAGACAGAGACACAATGCGCGCGCACGGGCGCCCGCCAGAAACCGGCCAGAGGTTGCGTGTCAGCGCCTGCTCTACGGCATTAGCGGTGTAGCGACGCTGACGGGCGAGCCGCGGACGATTTTCATTTCATCACGACCGAGAACGGAGCCAATGAGGCAAGGACAGCAGAACCGCCGGGGCCGCGGACGTAGCAACCGCAAGGGGCAGAGCCCTCTCACGCGCAGCTTCGAGAGCACGGGTCCTGAAGTAAAGATCCGCGGCACTCCCTCACACATCGCCGAGAAGTACATGTCGCTCGCCCGCGATGCGACGACCTCCGGCGACCCAGTGCTGGCCGAGAACTACCTGCAGCACGCCGAGCACTACAACCGCATCATCATGGCCGTGCGCGATCAGCAGATCGCCCAGGGTGGTGACGGGATGAACGGCGGTATGCCGCACAATCAAATTGATGGCGACGACTACGGCGACGACGAGGGTGACGACGGCGAGATGCAGCCGCCCTCGCAGATGCGCCATAACGATCGTCAGCCGCGCATGGAGGGCCAGCGTTTCGAAGGTCATCGCGGCGGACACGAGCAAAACCGCTATCGCGACCGTGATCGCAACGATCATCGCAACAATAACCGTCATGACCGGGGCGACCGCGACCGCCACGAGCGGCATGACCGCGGTGGCAACCAGAACGGTGGTCCGCCTCCGCATCAGCAGAGCGCCGAAGGCAACACCGAGGCGGCGGGTGGCCAGCAGCAGCCAGGTGGGGACCAGTTCCGGCGCCGCGACCGCTTTCCGCAGCAGCAGCACGAGCAGCCCGAATTCCTGCGTCGGCCGGTTCGCCGTCCGCGGCGCGAGGGCAACGATGGGCCCGGCGACGTCAATGGTGCGGCTGGCTCCGATGAGGGCGACCAAGACTAGGTTGCGGTGGTTCTATCGCTTTATTGCTGACAGCAGATCAGACCGTGACGGGATCGCCGACTGCGATCATGCCGTCCGAGACAACGCGCGCATAAACACCGAAATTCGAGTGACCCCAGGCGCGCTGTAGGGCGGCTGGGATGGCCATGTCGCGCTTGCCAGTTTTCGGGTCGACGTTGGTCGCCGCGCAGCGCTCGGTGCGTTTGAACACCTCGAGCTGCACGGGCCCGAGCTGCAAGGGCTTTCCCGTCCAATTGAACTCCTCCCACGGCTCGGCGCCATCGATGACGACATTGGGCCGGAAGCGGAGCGGGTTCACGGCGTGACCGATGGCGCGCTCCAATTCACGCACCGAGGCGAGATTGACGACGTGCAGGCACTTGGCCGCGACGTCCGAGAAACTGTGGCCGGGCGCAAAGACGATGTGCGGCGCCCCGCGTAGCTCCTCCTGCATGTAGGCGGCGAGGAACTGTTCGATCATCTTGCGGCCGATGAGCGTGCGTAGATCGCCGCGTGCCACCTGCTTGCCGGCCCGCCTGATGGTCAGCGTTTCGGTCGCGTCGTCGAAGTGCGTCTCCAGCGTCGCGAGGCGCTCGTTGCGCATCAACATGAGGAAGTTGATCTTGGGTAGGTGCGCCGGGTGCTCGGGGTCGAAACGTCCGGGGCCGTTCTCGATGGCGTAGGCGCGATCGAACGGTGCCGTCCCGCCGGCAAGCAGGGCCATGCGCTCGAGCGCCTCGGGCGACATGCCTTTGACGGGGTAGCGGTAGAGTCCGCGGACGCAAGGTCCGCTCGGAACGGCCATCGTCGATGCAACTCAATGCGGGTTGGAGCGGACAGCGAGTGCCCTCTTTTGTCCGGTTTCGACCACACTATATCATCTGTTGGAAAGGTTTCCGGACGATGCTGCCGTTACCGGCGTGGTCGGCGGAGGCCACCAACTATCCTGACGTAGAAGGTGCCGGGACCGTGCCGTTAGGGCGGATCGGTACGCCGAGGAGGGACCCATGAATTTTGAACAGTTTACGGACCGCGCACGCGGCTTCGTTCAATCGGCGCAGAGCCTTGCGCTGCGCGAGGGCCATCAGCAGTTCTCGCCCGATCATCTGTTGAAGGTGCTGCTCGACGACAACGAGGGGCTCGCCGCGGGCCTTATTCGCAAGGCGGGCGGCGACCCCATGGCGGCGCTCGCGGCCGTCGAGGCGGCACTCGCCAAGCGACCCAAAGTATCGGGCGGCGGCTCCGGCCAGCTTTACATGGCCTCCGAACTCGCCCGCGTCTTCGATTCCGCCGAAAAGATAGCCGAGAAGGCCGGCGACAAGTACGTGACGGCCGAGCGGCTGCTGCTGGCACTGGCCCTCGAGAAGGGCACCGACGCGGCGAAGATCCTGGCGGATGCCGGCGTCACGGCGCAGGGGCTCAACGCTGCGATCAACGAAGTCCGCAAGGGCCGCACGGCCGACACCGCGTCGGCCGAACAGGGCTACGATGCCTTGAAGCGCTATGCGCGCGATCTCACCGAGGCGGCTGCCGCCGGCAAGCTCGACCCCGTTATCGGCCGTGACGAGGAAATCCGCCGCACCATCCAGGTGCTGTCGCGGCGCACGAAGAACAATCCGGTGCTGATCGGCGAGCCGGGCGTTGGCAAGACGGCCATCGCCGAAGGGCTGGCGTTGCGCATCGTGCAGGGCGACGTGCCCGACAGCCTCAAGGACAAAAAGCTGCTGTCGCTCGACATGGGCGCGCTCATCGCCGGCGCCAAGTATCGCGGCGAGTTCGAGGAGCGTCTGAAGGCAGTGCTCAACGAGGTGCAGGCC
>DATBSP010000087.1:0-46785 GCA_036559705.1 Hyphomicrobium sp. | reverse complement strand
CGTCAGCGACACATTCAGCCACGGCCTCATCGAGCGCTTCCGGTGGACGAGCCTCTGCGTAGATGTAGGACTGCCTCCAGCTTGTCAGGAACTCCTGCGCCGTCCTGGCCATATCTTTTGTCCTCGTGCTTTGCGCTAAGCAAAGCACTGACTTGAGGGATGCTTCAGGGTGTCTTCGGCGCCGGCTGCGTGGCCGGGGGTGGGGTGGTCGGCGTCGTCGGCGTTGCTGCCGGCGGCGGCGTTGATGTGGTCATTGGCGCCGGGCTTCGATCTGCGAGTATTGTTAGCAGAAACAGCACCACAACGACGGCCACCACGGCCGCGATAATGACGATCATACGATTACCCACGGTACGTCCTCCATGCTTTGCGCTAAGCATGCGAATAGTAAAAGGGCCCTTCGCCGACGAGGAAAGGCGCTCGCAAGCAGTTCGAGCCTACTCGGGGCGCATCTTCGAGTGATAGGCCTGCGCCTTAGCGAGGTTGCCCGAAGGGTCTGCCATGAATTGGGTCAGGGCAGACTGGCTGCCGAAACAATAGGTCTTGCCTTGAACCTGCGCATTGACGGAGCAGTCGGTCTGTATCTCTTTGCCGAATGCGAGGCCCATCGTGCACATGTTACCGTACTCGCCGGTCACAGCCAAAGCCGCCGTGGCCATACTAAGCAAGAAAGCGCCCGCAACCGCGGATGTGATGTACGCTCTAACCATAGTTTCCTCCCTGGGGTTTGGGGGGCTCGTTGGTTCTCCCCTCAAATGCTCTAATACCCCGCGTGCGACTTTTATGCGACTTTCCTCAGCGCTCATAACCTGATCCCGAAGCGCCGCATGGCCTCGAAGGACCACTGGTTGTCGTACGACGGGCGTCTGCCATTGCTCGACCACGCTCGCTAACTTTTGGTGCGCCCTACGGTGCCTTGCCTTTGGTGAACTTTTTCACCCAACCGAGGAACGCCGCATCCGGATTGCGCGGATGCGCCTTGCCCTTCATCCACGCGCGGTAGCGAGCGGCAAGGAACTGGCGATCCCACCCTGGCGCCACGGCACGCACCTGGTCGAGCGCATCTTCAGACACGAGCGGCAACACAACCTGAGCAG
Organism: Hyphomicrobium sp.; assembly: GCA_036559705.1. Lineage (GTDB taxonomy): Bacteria > Pseudomonadota > Alphaproteobacteria > Rhizobiales > Hyphomicrobiaceae > Hyphomicrobium_A. The sequence continues at coordinate 45,688 of DATBSP010000087.1, read as the reverse complement.
CCCTCGGGACGTTCTTGGAAGCCGGCGCCGGCAGCGCCACCACAACGGCCGTCTTGCGTGGGATCGGCGGAGTCGTAGATGCGCACGCCGCCTCGCACCTGATCGATGCGCGCCTCTTTGTACACTCCACGCACCTTTTTCAGCGTGGCGAGGAATCGGCGTTTGAAATCCTTTTGATCTGCGTACTCCGTCCCGAACTGCTCATGCAGGTTTCCCCACGACAGCATCGCGCGTGAGGGTTGCCGCACGCGACGCGCAAAATCCGCGCCCGCGCCGCAACCACATCCGGCATCTCGGTGATCAGTCGCCACGCCCCGGCGGCATTCCAGATGAGAAGCCTTCGGGATAAGGAGGCGGCGTCGTATGTCTACCTGCAGTGGGACGTGTCAGCGGTGTATCGCACGGGGCCTCGAGTTCGGACTGTGCCCCCGAAACCGCGCGGAAACGCTCACACTGGCCATACTAATCCCGGACTTTGAGACTCGGCCGCTGTCGATCAAGAGAACCTACCGGTGGCGCGCAATTGAGAGCCAGAATTCAATGTCCTGCCTCCCGATGGCTTTCGAGGCGGCGATGCAGAACGCCTCGGGTCCGGTCTCTTCCGCATGCACGTTCACGCGCAAGCGCACGGATGCTTCGAGCCGCAGCTTCACCGCAGCGCATGTCGTGTCCTCTTCCACGCCTTCGGTGAAATAGAACCCTTCGTCCTCCAGTCTCTTGCCGACAAGCGCACCGAGCGACAGGTTGCTGTCCTCGCAAGCCTGTGCCGCCTCATCGATCGCCGTCCATACCAGGAAGCCATAGACGCTGCGTAGGCGCGGCGGTAGGGATCGCATGCGGTCGGATGAGCTTTGGATGCACGCGTCGAAAAACAGCTCATCGTTGGCATCTTCGGCAGCGCCCGTGCCGACGACGCTGGCTAAGATGAGCGGGATTGCGAGCAGTCTAAGCACGCGCAAAGCCTCCCAGCGTATCAAAAGTCGAAGAGTCTCCAGAAAAAGGCTCGGATTAAGAGTGTGCAGGGCGCGAATGCTTTCGACCGAACTAGTCGCCGGAACGATGCTTAAAAGGCTCTCGTTAAACGAGCAGAGATTCATGGGAGACAAATTATGGCTGACAAACTTGATCCCCTGTCTGACAGATCACCTCGCGACGCCAGCAAAATGGGCAGCCACGCGTCCCTTTATGTTGGCCTCGTGTTAGCAGTGATCGCAATCGGAATCGTGCTGTACTGGTCCGGCATGGTGTGAGTCCAGGCACAGGTGCTCCTGCAGGGTGCGGCGATGCGCACGGGAACGGGTGTCATAGTTCCGCGCACGATCCGTGGTAGGTTTACGTACTCACGCAGCACCGAGCCCGCCCCAGCTCTGCGGGCTTTGCCTCCCCGTCGATCATCGCGTCTTGTTGCGCGTGTGAGGATTGATCGACAGCTCGGGACTTAAGCGACCTCGAAGGTCGCACTGCCTCAGGCAGCATGCGCTTAGCCGCGCCAATGGAAATTGCATGCAACGCCCATCTTTAGAGGGGCGCTCAATCCTCGTCGTCGAGGATCAGCCTCTGATTGTCATGGACATCACGCAAGAGTTCGAAGCTACCGGCGCCGCATTGACCACCACCAACACCCTCAAGCACGCCCTCATCCTCGTGGAGCACGACGGCCTATCCGGCGCCATCCTCGATCATGCGCTTGGCGATGGCGATAGCTCTCAACTTTACGCGCGCCTCAAGGAGCGCGGCATCCCCTTCTTAATCTACAGCGGGTTCAACCCGGTGGGCGGCGCTTGTGCGGGCGCCCTGCATATTGCCAAGCCCGCCGCTGAGGGTGCGCTGGTGGCAGCGATGGAAGGATTGATCAGGGGCGACAACATCCCAAACAAAGAAATCAGCCCTTTGCTTGTTGAGCAGCGCCGGATCGGTGTCGAGTATCGTGTGGTCGAAAAGTCCATACAAGAATTAAACAACATGCTCGCAGCCACGAATGTCGATCCAGTCGACCGCACCGAAATTGAAGCAGGCGTTTTCTCTCGCACCGCTGAATTGATGCGCCTTGGCGAGCGGATGCGTGAACTCGATGCGTCGGTGACTGCCGCTTCGCGAACTTAAGTCTGCTGGGGCCTCCTCCAACGGCGCCGTACTTTAGCGTATCCCGCGATGTCGATGAGAAGGCCGTCGCGAAGGGCGTCCGCGACCTGGACGGCAGCGACGACTAAGCGCTGTGATGGCCGCAGCATCTATTGCGTTTTTCATCTTGCCATAGATGAATTTGGCCACGTCGCGGGCACAATGGGCAACGCGCAGCCACTTGGGAAATTCAGTGCGTCAGTTGCGCGACGATCTTGCTCCAGGTTGCGCTGTGCACCGCGCTGCGCGGGACGATATGGCCAGTCAGCGCCTTGGTCATGGAAGCCTTGGCAATTTGTACGCCAGCTTCCAGATGCTCCAAATCCACGTACTCCTCCCCGTCGGGCAATCCGGCGGCACCTTCAGCCCTGCTAACTTTGGCGTTCTCCTCGTCCGACAACATTTTCAGGATCGTATCGCGGGCTACGCGGTCGGCGCGTTCAACTGTCGTCATTGATGATCTCCGTGAACTATTGCAGATCGCAACGTAGAAGCTCGGACCCGGCGCGCAAGCTAAGTCAGCGCCTTCTGAATATCCTTGATGGATGCTTTCGTCAGAGTTTTGCCCACCTCGACGATCAATCGGTCCTGAACCTCTTTGTGTAATGTCGGTCGGATTTGGCCCAATGTCTGCGGGTCGGCGACGAGCACCAGCGCCGCGAAGTCCCCACTGTGGGCACGACGATAGAGTTCATTCGCCAACTGTTTGGCGAAGGTGGCTTCGTCCGTCTCCTGCTTGGATGACTCTGGTGGACGCTTTCCCGCTGGGCCGTCGTCGAGAAGATTGGCGGGCTTTAGCTCGCCTTGGGCTGACAACGAAACTTTGCTCTCATGACCGGCATTGCGAAAGAACCGCGCGCCCGTGCCATCAGCCACCACGACGAGTGCATTGTGGGGAATCTTGTGTGTCATCTGCCCTCTCCTGCCACGCTTCGCCGTTGCTCAGCACACATGGAAACGGCGCACGGCCTTCGGCGTCCACTTTATCGAGCTGTATCCGGGTTGAAATGTAGGACAGGGTCTGGGACGTGTCAGCGGTGCATCGCACGGGGCTTCGAGTTCGATCTGTTCTCACGTAACTGCGCGGAAAGCCGCGTCGAAAGGCCATCCCTAGTGCACGACGGACCAGTGAAGAGGTCTAGGTGTCATGGACGACCTTACGCTCAAGAAGCACAGACTATTTCTCGACCTCGTAGCCCTCGAAGCCGAGTTCAGCAGCAGGGTCATCATGCTCAATGCAGAGCCTCCGCTCATCCCGGAGAGCGAGCAAGGCGCAGCAGAGCTAGGCCGGAGCGTTGCCTACAGCTCATGCCCCCACTTCCGCAATCTCTGCGAAGCGGACGTCGTGAGTGCCTTAGGGTGTGAGGGTCGAGACGGCTGCCACAACCGCAAATGTATAGAAGCGACGCCGATCCACAGGCCGCCGCGGCAAAATCAAACCACGAGCGATCAACGACCCCTAGGAAAGAGAGCGGCACGCCGGATCAGACTGGCATCGTTGAGTTCGGGCAACTTGTTCCCCATAGTGTTCCCCGAGAGGCGCCGTGCTGCCAGGAACAGCACGTAACCTATTGAAATAGCTGGTGCCGGCTACAGGACTCGAACCTGTGACCCCCTGATTACAAATCAGGTGCTCTACCAACTGAGCTAAGCCGGCCTCGCCGCGCGTTTTGCGCGGGCGTGCCTTATATCGCGCCTCTCGGCCGACAGCCAGACGCCTCGCATTGGGGCGACGGTTAGCGCTTCCTTATCCATAACCTGACAAGGTGAACGAAGTTGCGTCGGTTTATCAAGTCGAGGGTTTGCGCATGCGTTTGAAGAGTTTGTTCGCTGTTTTCGGCATGGCCGTTGTCATGGGCTTTGCGGCCCCGGCCGAAGCCAGGGGCTGGTGCCGGGGAGCTCCGGCAGGGTGGTGCGGACCGCAGCCGGTCAGCCACTTCATCTACTACCCCCGCTACTCCAACGTCTATTACTGGGCAACGCTGGCTCCCTATCCGGGCGCCTACCGTTACATGCCGAACGGATACGACGATCGCTACTACCGTCCGTATGGGCAATACGCGCGCCGCTACTGGGCTCCGCGTCGTGCCTACGCGCCGGCAGTCGTTGCCTACCCGGTTGCGGCTCCCGCACCCGCCTGCTGCGGCGGCAGCTACCTGAAGTAAGTGTGCCGCAAAGCTGCGATTGGGCCCCTGTTCAAGCCACGTTCATGTGGCGAGGCTTTGCATCGGGGGAGGAACAAGGCATCGATTTGCCGCGTTTCTCTCCTACCATGCGTGCAGCCGCCGGGACGCGGCAGAACTTGGGGAGACGTTGCATGATCAAGAAGATCCTGCACCCGTTGATGGCGCTTGTGCTGGCCGCCGGCCTTGCCAGCGCAACTTTTCAAGAGGCTCAAGCAGGTAGAGGCGGCGGCATCGCCGCCGGTGTCGCTGCCGGAATTATCGGTCTTGGCATTCTCGGCGCTGCCGCGAGTGCGCGTGGCCGTGGTGGGTATTACTACGACGACTACGAAGGTGGCGGCTGCTATCGCGGCCCGCGCCGTTGCGGCTGGGAGAACCGGCGCTGCTTTGAAAACCGCTATGGCGATCTCGTCTGCCGCGGTGGCGACTACGTTTGCACGCGGCCGCTGATCTGCGACTGACGTCGAAACATCGGCGGCTTAATTCAGTCAGCAGGCACGACCCGCAGCACCTCGCCAGTGTAAATGGTGACGGCTTCGGAGTGGCCGACGAACAACCCCGTCCCACTTCGGACCGCCTACGGCGCCGAAAATGACCGCATCCGCCTTATTCTCAGACCCGATTTTCCCAAAGCCGGCGGCGCAAGCCGCGAAGCGTTGAGCGAATTATGAGGGCGACGGGGCAGACCCCCGTCGCCCTCATGCTTTGTGCGCGGCGCATGTCCTAGCCTTGGCTGCGCTTCCAGGCGGCGTGATGCAGGCTGATGGCCGCCGCGTTCGATACGTTGAGGCTGCCGATCGGGCCGGTCGTGGCGATGCGCACCAGGCGCTCGCAGCTGGTACGTGTCAGCTCGCGCAAGCCCTTGCCTTCGGCGCCCAGGACGAACGCCACGGGCCCGGTCAGCGGCTCGTCTTCGACAAGATGCTCGGCGGCTCCGTCGAGGCCGAGCGTGACACAACCCTGCTCCTTCAAGTCGGCGAGGGCGCGGGCAAGGTTCTGGACGAGGGCGACGGGAATAAGTTCGAGCGCCCCGGAGGCCGACTTGGCGAGCGCGCCGTCGAGTGGCGGGCTGTGACGGCGCGTCATGATGAGACCGGTGGCGCCGAACACGGCGGCCGAGCGCAGGATGGCGCCGACGTTGTGCGGATCGGTGACCTGATCGAGCACGATGAGCGGCCCTGCTTGGGCGCGCTCGGCGAGTTCCTGAATGTCGGGTTCTTCGAGCGGCTCAGTCTCGAGCATGACACCCTGGTGCACGGTGTCCTCGCCGAGCAGGCGGTCGAGATCGCGCGGGGAGACGCGCTCGGGTGCCAACTGTCGCGCGGTGACCGCTTCGGCGAGGCGGTTCTCGGCGTTCTCGGTCATCAACAGCCGCAGCACCTTGCGGGCATCGTTGCGCAGTGCGGCTTCCACTGCGTGAACACCATAGAGTTGCACGCGGCCCTCATCGAAAGCCCGGCGCTCCGGCCGTTGTTGGCGTTGCTGGCGCTGATCGCGGCGGCCGTCGCGGCCACTCGGCGGCCGCTGGCCGCGGTGTCGGTTCGGGGATGTCGGTTTCATGGGATCGGGGCTCGGTGCAGGCGGGCGCATCCTGCCGCTTTTCCATTTGACATCCAAGGGGCCGGTGCGGATAAACGCCTCCGCCCTGCCGCCCCTATGCGCGGGGCGATTTCTTTTAGGGGCCACTGCACCCTAGAATGAAGTGCTGGTGCGGGAGAGGTGCCCGAGTGGCTAAAGGGGACGGACTGTAAATCCGTTGGCTTCGCCTACGCTGGTTCGAATCCAGCCCTCTCCACCAAGCACTTAGCAGAACGCTCTAGCGTAAGCACACCGGAAAAGCCGTGAAGCTACGCTAGCGCGGCCGTGGCCTAGTTCAGTTTCACAATCCCGAAGGCGCGTACGCTGGCGCCGGGCTGCAAGACGTCCTCGCGTCGCTTGAACGACGTGCTGTTGAGCACCTCGTCGTCGGCGAGATTTTCGCCACGCACGCCAATCGTCACCGGCGAAGCGGTGCCGTCGGGCGCCCGTACCTCGGTCGTATAGCTAAGCTCGGCCGAGACGAGCGTGTAGCCGGGTGTGGCGATCTCGTTGATGCCGAACTCGTCCTGTGCGAAGGCGTGCAGCAGGCCGGCGCGGGCGAGCCAGCTGGCATCATGGTAGTAGATGCCGCCGCCCAGCCGGTGCGGGGGGATGCGCGGCACGTTCTCGCCGTCGTCGAACTGGGCCCGGACGAAGTCGTACTGCGTATCGATGCCCCACACGCCGTTCCAAATCGGCGCCACGTCGTATTGGGCGGCTAGCTCGGCGCCATAGAACGTGGCGTTGCGCTGTTGGAACAGAACCTGGTCGAATTCTTCCTCGTCGGGAACCGTCGGCGGGCACTCGGCAAGAGTGGTCCCGCAGGTGACGCCGGTGAGCTGGCGAAAGATAAAGCCGCGATAGCGCGTGTAGTAGGCCGAGGTGTCGAAACGGAACGGCCCGGTTGCTTTTTTCAACCCGGCCTCGATCGTCGAAGCCTTCTCCTCGTTGAGGAAAGGATTGCCGATCTCGAAAGTTCCCGTTGCCTCGTGCATGCCCTTCGAGAAGAGCTCTGCCGCATCCGGCGCGCGCTCGACGTACTGGCCGTTGAGCCGCGCCTCAACCCCGAACGGCAACGCGTAGAGGAGGCCGAGGCCACCGCTGACGGGCGCGAATGAGCGCTCTCTTGCGAACAGCGCGGGCGCAACCGGATCGGCGACGTCCGACCAGCCGGTGCCGTCGACCGTGGTCCGCTCGACACGCGTGGCAGCCTGCACGCGCAGCTGTGAGGTCAGCGCCAGCTCCTCGAACCAGAAGGCAGCGACGCTTTGCGTGCGCGCCGGCTCGAGCAGCGAGTCGCCCTCGAAGCTCTCGCCACGCGTCTTGCGGTTGTCGGCATGCACGCCAATGGCGCCGGTCACCTCGCCGAGGCCTGTCAGGAACGGCGAATGCTGAATCTCGACGCGCGCTTCCTGCTCGCGATTGGTGAAGCGGGAGCCGAACTCAAATTCGGTCTCCGTCCCTGGGTCATGGATGGCAAGTTCGTCATGCGCGTACTCCGAGGCTCCGAACCAGAAGCGGAGGGCCTCGATACCGGAATCGCGCGCCCGCCACTCGCCCTTCGCCTGTACCTTGTCCTGCACGAGATCGATGCGGGGGTTGACCCCTTCCTCCGCTTCCTCGCCGGGGATGCCATAGAGGCTGGCAAAGCGCGTGTAGGAGGCGCCAAGGAAGCCATCGGTACCGACGAGAGAGGCGCCGACCGAGGCGCCTTCGCTTTCGACGAAGCTGTTGAGCACCGTGCCGCGTGGCGACTGGTAGTCGTCGGCGTTGCGCTTGAAGGCATCGGCATGTATGGCGACGCCGCCGGCGCCGGCCGTGGCGCTCATGGCCCCGTCGGCCCCATCATCCACGGACGAATAGCCGCCAATAATGCGGCCGGAGAAGCCGCCGCGCGGGATGAAAGTCGGAATGCGCTCGTTCTCGACGCTGACCACACCGCCGATGGCCTGGCTGCCGTAACGTAGCGTCGCGGGACCACGCACGACCTCGACCCGGTCGGCCGACAAGGGGTCGACCGGAATGGCGTGATCCTCGGAAATCGCCGCGACATCGTGCGTGCCGATGCCGTCCTCCTGCGTGCGGATGCGATAGCTGTCGAGCCCGCGAATGATCGGCCGGTCGGCGCCGGGGGCGAAGGTCGTGCCGTAAATGCCGGGCTTCAACTGCAACGTATCGGTGATGGTGGCGCCGCCCTGGGCGACGAACTCGCGCTGCGTCGTCACAGTCACGGGTACGAAAATGCCTTCGGTTGAGACGATGGCGCCGGGCAGCGGCACGTACTCTGGAGGTGGCGCGGCGAGCGAGCTGACGGCCTCGTCGGCCGGCGCCTGCTGATCGGTGGAAGCGCTCTTTGACTTCTTTTTCGCGGGCTTGGCGACCGGGCTTGCGGTCGTCACCACGACGGCCGGCAGCTCAAGGGTTTCACCGGCCGTTTGCGCAAACACACTACTTACTGGCAGCAGCGCAGCCGCCGCCACGGTTGCGCCCGCCCATATGCAAACTCTCATCGATGCCTTACGCACATAACGGATGTTATACTATCCGCAATATTTAAGCGCGGCGGGGAAGAAGCTCAATCTCTTTCTGCGTGCGGCGAAGGCGAGCGATCGCGCGACGTGCCCTCACGGCAACAGCCGGCCGCGTGCTCCTCGGCGTGCGTCGCGCGCGGCATCTGCTGAGGGGCAAGGATCAATTTTCGCGTAGCACGATCGTCGTCGGGATTTACGCCGCAGGAATAATTCGGTTTTCCTCAGGTTCCGGACGGCTTGCCACCGAGTTGCCATTGAAAAATGAGTCCATCGGGCTGCCAAAACGCAGCGCGAACTTCGCTCAAGGGGCCCCTATGTCTAACCTGCCCAAGATTGTCACAATCGTTGCGCTCGGGTTCGTGGGTGCCGTGTCGGCGGGATATTACGCGCTCACGGGTCAAAAGGGCTCGGACGGCACGATCGTCATCGCCACAGGTGGCCTCCCTCACTACCAGGAGCTCGGCGCCGCCTATCAGAAGGCGCTCGAGCCATTCGGCGTGCAGGTGGTGATGCGCCCATCCTCCGAGGGTTTCGGCACTCTCAAAGGGCTGGTCGCCGAAAATCCCGAGATCGATGCCGGATTCATCAAGGGCGGTCTGGTTGGCAGCATGCAGGGGCGGCTGGCGCGCAGCAAGGCGCAGGAATGGCAGAGCAAGGAGCTGGGCAAGCTGCGCTCTGTCGGGCGCCTCTTCTATGAGCCGATCTGGGTTTTCGTTCGGTCAGACAGCGACGCGGTGAGCCTGCGCGATCTCAAGGGCAAGCGCGTGCTCACCGGTACCAGGGAGAGCGGCACGCGCCGCATCGCCGCTCAGCTCTTGCGCGCCAACGGCATCGAAGTCTCCAAGGAAAATCCACTCATCGTCAACGAGGAGATCGGCTTCGATGGCGATCAACTCCTTGCCGGTCAGGCCGACGCTGCTTTCCTGATCCAGCCTGCCGACTCGGAAAAGGTGCAGAAGTTGCTGCACACCGCGGGCATTCGGCTGATGAACTTTGCGCTCGAGGCCGATGCCTATGCCAACCGGTTTCCGGCGCTGACCAAGGTGATGCTGAATCGCGGCGCCATCGAGTTCGAGCCCTTGGCGCCGCCGGAGGACGTGACGCTGCTGGCAACCAGCGCAGCGCTCGTGGTGCGCGCTGACCTCGAGCCTTCGCTCATGACGCTGTTGACCCACGCGGTGATGAATAATCCGCGCTCCGGTTTCGACAAGGCCGGTGACCCGGTGCTGTTCCATCGACCGGGCACGTTCCCGCACATCAGCGACCCCGAGTACAAGGTCGCCGACGAAACACGGCAGATGTACAAGACCGGCGAGTTGCCGATTGCGTTGCGCTCCATCGCGCCCGCCGTGCATGAAGCCGGCTTTTCGTACTCGGTGACCGGGTTCATCGCCGATCACGGTGCGCAGACGGTGCTACTGCTCATCCCCTCGCTGATGATTCTCTTCCCGCTGTTGAAGATCATACCCAGCGTCTACTCATGGACGGTGCGGCGCCGGCTCCTCTATTGGTACCGCCAGCTCAAGGCACTGGAGAAAAACCTCGACCATCCGACGCAGCAAGGCGAGCTCGCCGCGTATCAGGCCGAAATCGAGCGCATCGATATGGGTGTGCGCCGCATTCGCTATCCGCTCTATTTCTCGGACCAATTCTACCATCTGCGGGTGCATATCGATTTGGTGCGCCAGCGGCTGTTCCAGAAGCCGCACGCGGTGCGCATCGCTGCCGAGTAGCGGCAGGCGGTGCGGCGAGGCGATGCTGCGTAGCTTGGTCGGCTCGGCCGGAGCGGCGACGTCGGGGTCGCTCGTGCCGCCAAACTTGCCGAACTGCAAGGCAAGCGTCGGCAGCACCAGCAAATTGAGCGCCATCGAGGTGGCGAGCCCCCCGACGATGACGAGTGCCATGGGTCCCTCGATCTCGCGTCCGGGCTCGTTCATGCCGATGGCCAGCGGCAGTAAGCCGAACGCCGTGACGATGGACGTCATGAGGATCGGCGCGAGGCGGTCGCCGGCCCCGGCGATGGCCGCCGCGGGCCCCCACCGCACGCCTTCGGTGCCGACCATGTGCTCGTAGTGCGAGATCATCATGATGGAGTTGCGCAGCGTGATGCCGAACAGTGTCACGAAGCCGCTGCAGGATGGTGCGAGAGGATGCCCAACAGGCCCAGCAGGGCCCAGAGCGCGATAAACGGACATGCGGCCTCGGCGGGCGATAGAGTATCGACGACCCGGCCGAAGAGGACCGGCTCGGCCAGCTGCACGAGGCCGATGGCGACCGAGGCTAGTGCCAAAACAATGGCTAAGCCACGCTCAGCCGCCAGCATGCCGAGCGCCCTCGTATAGAGGCGGATGAGGTCCATGGCCCTGCCCCTTGTCTCAATTCTGCCGGACGAATGCCCCGCTTCGATTGGTATACTCAGTCTCAACAACGAATTTTCATAATCCATGGAACGGATCGCCACCCGGCCCGTTTTGGTGCCGGGTGAGTGGGCGGAAATTGGCACCGCGCCCGTTCGCGCCGTCGCTCTGGGAGGGGCTCAATGGAAGACGAAGTACTCGATTCCGTCCGTGATGAGGCTTACCCTGACGTAGCCGCTCCTCCCCGTACCAACGGCGCCGTTGATGCTGCCGAGCTGCGCGATCTTCTCGCCACCCTAGGCGCCATGCGCGCTGGCGACTTTTCCGTCCGCCTGCCGACCGATTGGGATGGCCTCTGGGGGAGGGTGGCCGACACTTTCAACGAAATCGTCGCTTGTAACGAGCGGATGGCGCAACAACTCGACCGCGTCGGGCAGGTGGTCGGGCGTGAAGGGCAGACCAAGCAGCGGGTCAGGATCGGCCCCGCAGTCGGCGCCTGGGGCGGCATGGAAACTTCGATTAACCAATTGATCGACGACCTTCTGTGGCCGACCACCGAGGTCACCCGCACCATCCGCGCCGTCGCTCAGGGCGACCTCTTGCAGACCATGCGCCTCGACGTGGACGGGCGCCCCCTCGAAGGCGAGTTCCTACGTTCCGCCACCATCGTCAATACGATGATCAAGCAGCTCTCGGTGTTCACCTCGGAGGTGACGCGCGTTGCGCGCGAGGTCGGAACCGACGGCAAGCTCGGCGGCCAGGCGCAGGTCTCCGAGGTGACAGGCGTCTGGAAAGACCTCACCGAGAGCGTCAACTCGATGGCGTCGAACCTCACCGCGCAGGTGCGCAACATCGCAGAGGTGACCATCGCCGTTGCCATGGGCGACTTGTCGAAGAAAATTACCGTCGACGTGCGCGGCGAAATCCTGCAGCTCAAGGAGGCCATCAACACGATGGTCGATCAGCTGCGCTCGTTTGCCGCCGAGGTGACGCGCGTTGCGCGCGAGGTCGGCACCGAAGGGCGTCTCGGCGGCCAGGCCGTCGTGCCGGGCGTTGCCGGCACGTGGAAAGATCTGACCGACAACGTCAACCTGCTCGCCGGCAACCTCACCACGCAGGTTCGCAACATCGCTGAGGTGTCAACGGCCATCGCCCGCGGTGACCTCTCGCGCAAGATCACGGTGGACGTGAAGGGTGAGATTCTCGAGCTGAAGAATACGATCAACACCATGGTCGATCAGCTCAACGGCTTCGCCGGCGAGGTGACGCGCGTCGCCCGCGAGGTCGGCACCGAGGGCAAGCTCGGTGGTCAGGCGCAGGTGCCCGGCGTCGCCGGCACATGGAAGGATTTGACCGACAACGTCAACTCGATGGCCTCGAACCTCACCAACCAGGTGCGCAACATCGCCGAAGTGGCGACCGCCATCGCCGGCGGCGACCTTTCGAAGAAGATCACCGTCAACGTCAGCGGCGAAATCCTGCAGCTCAAAGAGACCATCAACACGATGGTCGATCAGCTCAACGGCTTTGCGTCGGAGGTGACGCGCGTCGCGCGCGAGGTCGGCACCGAAGGGCGCCTCGGCGGCCAGGCCGTCGTGCGCGGCGTCGCCGGCACGTGGAAGGACTTGACCGACTCGGTCAACTCTATGGCCTCGAACCTGACGACCCAGGTGCGCAACATCGCCGAGGTGTCGACCGCCATTGCCAACGGCGACTTGTCAAAGAAGATCGCCGTCGACGTGCGCGGCGAGGTGCTCGAGCTGAAAGAAACGATCAACACCATGGTTGATCAGCTCAACGCCTTCGCCGGCGAGGTGACACGCGTCGCGCGCGAGGTGGGCACCGAAGGCAAACTCGGCGGTCAGGCCGTGGTGCGCGGCGTCGCCGGCACGTGGAAGGATTTGACCGATTCGGTCAACTCCATGGCCTCGAACCTCACCGGCCAGGTGCGCAACATCGCCGAGGTGGCCACGGCCGTGGCGCTCGGCGACTTGTCGAAAAAGGTGTCGGTCAACGTGAGCGGCGAGATCCTGCAGCTCAAAGAGACCATCAACACGATGGTCGATCAGCTCAACGCCTTCGCCGGCGAGGTGACGCGCGTGGCGCGCGAGGTGGGCACGGAGGGCAAGCTGGGTGGTCAGGCGCAGGTGCCGGGCGTCGGTGGCACGTGGAAGGATCTGACCGACTCGGTCAACTCGATGGCCGGAAACCTGACCGACCAGGTGCGCAACATCGCCGAGGTGGCGACGGCCATCGCCGGCGGCGACCTTTCGCGCAAGATCACGGTGGACGTGCGCGGCGAGATCCTGCAGCTCAAGGAAACGCTGAACACGATGGTCGATCAGCTCAACCGCTTCGCGGGCGAGGTGACGCGCGTTGCGCGCGAGGTCGGCACCGAAGGACGTCTGGGCGGCCAGGCCAACGTGCCGGGCGTCGCCGGCACCTGGAAGGATTTGACCGACAACGTGAACCTGCTCGCCGGCAACCTCACGACGCAGGTGCGCAACATCGCCGACGTGACAACGGCGGTCGCACGCGGCGACTTGTCGAAGCGCATTACCGTTGACGTGAAGGGCGAGATTCTCGAGCTGAAGGCGACCATCAACACCATGGTCGATCAGCTCAACGGCTTTGCTTCGGAGGTGACGCGCGTTGCGCGCGAGGTTGGCACCGAAGGCAAGCTCGGCGGCCAGGCGCAGGTGCCGGGCGTCGCCGGCACCTGGAAGGACCTCACCGACAACGTCAACTTCATGGCGTCGAACCTCACCGCCCAGGTGCGCAACATCGCCGAAGTGGCGACCGCCATCGCCGGCGGCGACCTGTCGAAGAAGATCACGGTGGACGTGCGCGGCGAGATTCTGCTGCTCAAAGAGACCTTGAACACCATGGTCGAGCAGCTGCGCTCGTTCGCCGCCGAGGTGACGCGCGTTGCGCGCGAGGTCGGCACCGAAGGACGTCTCGGTGGTCAGGCCGTCGTGCCGGGTGTCGTCGCTGGCACCTGGAAGGACTTGACGGACTCGGTCAACTCGATGGCCGGCAACCTCACCGCACAGGTGCGCAATATCGCCGAGGTGACGACGGCCGTCGCCCGCGGTGACCTCTCGCGCAAGATCACGGTGGACGTGAAGGGTGAAATTCTCGAGCTGAAGAACACCATCAACACCATGGTCGATCAGCTCAACGGCTTCGCCGGCGAGGTGACGCGCGTTGCCCGCGAGGTCGGCACCGAAGGCAAGCTCGGTGGCCAGGCGCAGGTGCCCGGCGTCGCCGGCACATGGAAGGATTTGACCGACACCGTGAACGTCATGGCCGCCAACCTCACCGAGCAGGTGCGCGGCATCGTCAAGGTGGTGACTGCGGTGGCCGAGGGCGACCTCAAGCAGAAGCTGACCGTGAAGTCCAAGGGCGAGGTGGCGGCGCTGGCCGAGACCATCAACGACATGACCGACACGCTCGCCATCTTCGCCGATCAGGTGACGACGGTGGCGCGCGAGGTCGGCGTCGAAGGCCGGCTCGGCGGCCAGGCCAACGTGCCCGGCGCCGCCGGCACCTGGAAAGACCTCACCGGCAACGTCAACCTGCTGGCCGACAATTTGACCAACCAGGTGCGTGCCATCGCCGAGGTGACCACGGCCGTGACCAAGGGCGACTTGACGCGCTCCATCCAGGTGGACGCGCGCGGCGAGGTCGCCGAACTCAAAGACTACATCAACACCATGATCGGCAACCTGCGTCTCACCACGGACCGCAACACCGATCAGGATTGGCTGAAAACGAACCTCGCACGTTTCACCGGCATGTTGCAGGGCCAGCGCGATCTCGCCACCGTCGGTAGCGTGCTGCTGTCGGAGCTAGTGCCGCTGGTGCGCGGGCATCAGGGCGTTATCTATCAGATGGTGACGGAGGGAGGATCGCACCTCAAGCTGCTCGGCAAGTACGCCGATCATCCGGAGCGCGGTTATCCGAAGGAGATCGAGCTGGGCGATGGATTCATCGGCCAATGCGCCGCCGAGAAGCGCCGCATCCTCATCACCGACATCCCCGATAACGCCGTGCGGGTCGGGTCATCGTTGGTTGAGGCACTCCCGCGCAGCATCGTCGTCCTCCCCGTCACGTTCGAGGAGCACTTGAAGGCGGTCATTGCCGTAGCCTCGCTGCATGATTTCGACCAAGCGCATCTGAGCTTCCTCGAGCAGCTCACGGCCAGCATCGGCATCGTCTTGAACAGTATCGAGGCGACGATGCAGACCGAAGGCCTGCTGAAGCAGAGCCAGGAACTCGCCGGCGAGCTGCAGGTGCAGCAGAAGGAGCTGCAGAAGACCAACGAGCAGCTCGAGCAGAAGGCGCAGCAGCTGGCCGAACGAAACGTTGAGGTCGAGGCGAAGAACCAAGAAATCGAGCACGCTCGCCGCGCACTCGAGGAGAAGGCGACCGAGCTGGCGCTCACTTCGAAATACAAGTCGGAATTCCTCGCCAACATGTCCCACGAGCTGCGGACGCCGCTCAACAGCATCCTCATTCTCGGTCAGCAGCTTAGCGAGAACGCGGACGGCAACCTGTCGCACAAGCAGGTCGAATTCGCCCGCACCATCCACGGCGCCGGCAGCGATCTGCTCAACCTCATCAGCGACATCCTTGATTTGTCGAAGATCGAATCCGGCACCGTGTCGGTCGATGCCGAGGAGCTCTACCTGTCGAACCTCTTGGACACGGTGGCGCGGCCGTTCCGCCACGAGGCGGAAGGGCGGAACCTGTCGTTCGAGCTCGAACTCGATCCGAGCCTCGGCCGCAGCATCGTCACCGATTCAAAACGTCTGCAGCAGGTGTTGAAGAACCTGTTGTCCAACGCCTTCAAGTTCACAGAGAACGGCGGCGTTCGCCTCACCGCCTCGGCGGCAGCCGCCGGGTGGAATCCCGAGCATCCGATCCTCAGCAAGGCTTCGAGCGTCATCGCCTTCGAGGTGGCTGACAGCGGCATCGGAATTCTGCCCGAGAAGCAGAAGATCATCTTCGAGGCCTTCCAGCAGGCCGACGCTAGCACCAGCCGCAAGTATGGCGGCACCGGCCTTGGACTTGCCATCAGCCGCGAGCTGGCACAGCTACTCGGCGGCGAGATCCAGTTGCGATCGACGCCGGGCATGGGCTCGACGTTCACGCTGTTCCTACCGCAAAGCTACATCGGCCCGTTGGCGGCGACGAGCGAGGTGGAGGCGAGCGCGAAATCGTTCGCCGAAGCACAGCAGCTGCGCATCCCTGAGCGCACGGTCGAAGCCATCGCCGACGATCGCGACAGTCTCAATCCGGGTGAATCGGTGTTGCTTGTGGTGGAGGACGATCCGCACTATGCGCGCATCCTCATGGATCTGGCGCACGACAACGGCTTCAAGGTGCTGATCGCGCAGCGTGGCGCCGAGGCGCTGGCCTTGGCGACCGAGTTCAATCCCAATGCCGTGTCGCTCGATGTCTTCCTGCCCGACATGCTCGGCTGGAGCGTGCTGAGCCAGTTGAAGCAGAACCCGCTGACGCGGCACATCCCGGTACAGATGATCACGCTCGACGAGGATCGCCAGCACGGATTGGCGCAAGGCGCGTTCTCATTCATGAGCAAGCCGACGACGGTTGATGGATTGCGCGAAGCACTGACCCGTATCAAGGAGTTCAGCGTTCCGCGCCGCAAGAAGCTGCTCGTGGTCGAAGATAGCCCGGCTGAGCAGTTGGGCATTCGCGAGCTCCTGGACCATGATGACATCGATATTGCGACAGCGTCCGAGGGAGCCGAGGCGCTCGAATTTCTGCGCAACAACACCTGCGATTGCGTCGTTCTCGACCTCAAGTTGCCGGATATGTCGGGCTTTGACGTGCTCGACTCTCTGAGCAAGGATGCGGCTCTTTCCGGTATTCCGGTCGTGGTATTCACCGGCCGCGAGCTTTCCGCCGAGGAGGACGTGCGGCTGCGCACCATGGCGCGCAGCGTGGTCGTGAAGGGGGTTGAATCGCCGGAGCGGCTGCTCGATGAGACGGCGCTATTCCTGCACCGCATCGTCGGCGACCTTCCGCAAGAGAAGCAGCGGATGCTGGAGCGCTTGCATGAATCCGACGACGATCTCGTCGGGCGCACCGTTCTTCTCGTCGACGACGACGCACGCAATATCTTTGCTTTGAGCAGTGTGCTGGAACGCCGCGGCATGAACGTTGTGACGGCGACGACCGGCAGGGAGGCAATCGAGAGCCTCGAAGGGACGTCGGATGTCGCCATCGTGCTCATGGACATCATGATGCCGGAGATGGATGGCTATGAGACGATGCAAGTCATTCGTGAACGCGGCAAGTGGCGGCGGCTGCCCATCATTGCGCTGACTGCCAAAGCGATGAAGGGGGATCGCGAAAAGTGTCTGCAGGCAGGTGCATCCGACTACCTCGCAAAGCCGGTGAATACCGAGCAGTTGCTCGCCGCGCTGCGCATGTGGCTGCACCGTTAGGATCGCTGCGATGAGCGCTCGGCAACCAGTCAACATCCTGCTCGTCGACGATCAGCCGGCGAAGCTGCTGAGCTACGAGGTCATCCTCGCCGAGCTCGGTGAGAGCTTGATTAAGGCCAATTCGGCCGGTGAGGCCCTGGGTGCCCTGCTGAAGACAGACGTCGCCGTCGTGCTCGTCGACGTCTGCATGCCCGATCTCGACGGCTTCCAGCTCGCCGAGATGATCCGCGGTCATCCGCGCTACGAGAAGACGGCGATCATTTTCATTTCTGCCATCCAGGTGACCGACCTCGATCGCATCAGGGGCTACAAGTCGGGCGCGGTCGATTACGTGCCGGTGCCCGTCATCCCGGAAATCTTGCGCGCCAAAGTGCGCATCTTCACCGAGCTCTATCGCAAGAACCGGCAGCTCGAGGAGCTGGCAGCGGACCTGGAGCGGCGCGTGGCCGAGCGGACGGGCGAGCTCGAGATGTCGACGGCGCGGTTGCGGGAGAGCGAGGAGCGGCTGCGGCAGGCGCTGACGGCTGCCAGCATGGGCACATGGCGACGCAACCTCGACACGCAGGTGAGCCAGCGCGACGCCAACTTCAACGCCATCATGGGATTGCCGGCCGTCGATTCGACGACAACGGTGAAAGAGCGTCTCGAAGAGATCCATCCCGAGGATCGCGAGGCCGCTGCCGCCGCTTGGACCCAGGCAGTACAGGCGCAGGACGTGTACGAAGCGGAGTTCCGCATCAAACGCCGCGACGGTGCGATCCGCTGGGTGCGTGATCAGGGGCGGTTTGTGCCGGGCAAGAACGGTCAGCCAAACTTCCTGGCAGGTCTGACGCTCGACATCACCGAGCGCAAGAAGGCGGAAGAAGCGCAGACGCTGCTGATTCAGGAGTTGAACCATCGCGTCAAGAACATGCTAACGACAGTGCAGGCCATCGCGCTGCAGAGCCTCAACGGGGCGCGTGGCGCGGAAAAGGAGCGTTTCCTGTCGCGCATCCACGCCCTGGCGACATGTCACAACCTGCTTACGCGCTCGAGCTGGGAGGGCGCGCAACTTCGCGACATCCTCGAAAGCACCTTTGCCCCCCATCGTAATCAGCAGGCGGCGGCGCGTATCTCGCTGTCCGGCCAGGACGCGCTGCTGTCCTCGCGCGATGCGCTGTCGGTGACCCTGGCGCTGCACGAGCTTGTCACCAACGCCGTCAAACACGGCGCCTTCGCCAACAGCGAAGGGCGCATCCAGCTTTCCTGGAAAGTCGAGCCGTCCCCGTCGGCGACGAAGCTGCATCTCGCCTGGAGCGAGGAGGGCGGGCCGCCGGTGAAGGCCCCGGCACACAAGGGTTTCGGATCGCGTCTGCTCAGCTCGCTGGCGGCGCAATCGGGAGCCGCCTATTCTTGCGAATACCCGAGCACCGGCTTCAAATGCGAACTGGCCCTCCCATTAGAGAAACGTCCATGACAGAAGTCCTGACTGGAAAACGCGTGTTGGTCCTCGAGGACGAGCCGCTCATCGCGATGGTTCTGGTCGACATTCTCGAAGAGGCCGGCTGTACGGTGGTCGGGCCGGCGCATGACGCCGAGCAGGCAGCAAGGCTGATCGCCGAGAGCTCGATCGACGTCGCCGTGCTCGATGTCAACCTCGGCTCGGGCCACACGTCGGCGTGCATCGCCGACAGCCTGAAGGGCGCCGGCACTCCGTTCATCTTCGCCACCGGCTACGGCGAGATGGGCCTGCGCAGCACCGACCGCGACACGCTTCGCGTCGACAAGCCGTATTTCGCGCCAACCATCCTGGCCACCGTCGCCGCCGCATTGAAAGCCAACTAGGCGATCAACGTCGCTCAGCGTATTCGTCGACACGCCTGTGCGTTTCTGGCACCAGGAATAGGCCGATGACCACCGTCGCGGCGGCGATGGCGACCGGATACCAGAGCCCCGAGTAGATGTTGCCGGTCGCTGCCACGATGGCGAAAGAGGTGGCGGGCAGCAGCCCGCCGAACCAGCCGTTGCCAATATGATAAGGCAACGACATGCCGGAGTAGCGGATGCGCGTCGGGAATAGCTCGACCAGCGCGGCTGCGATGGGGCCATAGGTCATCGCAGCGAACATGATCAGCAGCACCAGGATGCCGATGATGGTCAGCTTCTGCACGCTCCAGACATCGAATACCTTGGCGATATT
Organism: Hyphomicrobium sp.; assembly: GCA_036559705.1. GTDB lineage: Bacteria > Pseudomonadota > Alphaproteobacteria > Rhizobiales > Hyphomicrobiaceae > Hyphomicrobium_A. Next base: position 26,260 of record DATBSP010000087.1, on the reverse strand, counting down.
GCCGAGGCCTGCCCCCGGATCGATCGGTATCCTCACCGTCTCGGCATGGCCGGGCTTCGGGTAGCCCTCCGCGGCGAGCCCAACGGCGAGCTTGTCGGCGAAGTCTGAAGTGTTCGCCAGGATCGGCTCGGCCTTGCCGATGCGCACCCTGGCCGTACTGCCGGCCGGGGCATCCTCGTTCCTGTATTGCACGGCGCGCTTCGACAGCAGCGACTTGGCGATGTCGCAAGATGTGCTGAACTTGGCGCTGCCCGTGGGATTGAACTGGAAAGAGCAGTCCGCCGGATCGGCGAAGACGGTGACTTCGGTGGCACTCTGCGCGCGATAGAGCGCCGGATTGGCTGTGCGCGTCAGTAGCTCGAACAGCGGGAAGTAAGTGAGGACGGCGAGCAGGCAGCCGCCGAGGATCAGCGGCTTGCGGCCGATGAGGTCCGACAGGCTGGCAAAGGCGACGACAAATCCGACGCCGATGACGAGCGCCCAGGCGACCAGCACGTTGGTGGTGAACTGGTCGACCTGCAGGATGTTCTGGATGAAGAACAGCGTATAAAAATGCGCCGTGTACCAAACGACGGCTTGGCCGGCGACGAGGCCGAAGAGCGCGATAAGCCCGATCTTGATGTTGCGCCATTCGCCGAACGCTTCGCGCAGGGGCGCCGCCGACGCCGCGCCTTCTGCTTTCATGCGCTGGAACGCGGGGCTTTCCCGCATCTGCAGCCGCACGTAAAGCGAGATCAGCAACAAGATGGCCGACAGCAGAAAGGGAATGCGCCAGCCCCATGCTTTGAAGGCGCTGAGTGTAGTGCCGTCCGGCTGCACGACGGGGGCGTAGCCGGCATCGAGCGCAATCTGCGTAAACATGATGACGATGAGCGATAACAGAAGCGCCAGGGTCGGCGTCGTGTTGACCCAGCTCGTGAAGAAGCCGCGCTGGTTCTGCGGCGCGTGCTCAGCGACGTAGACTGCGGCGCCACCGTATTCGCCGCCGGCGGCGAGACCTTGCAGCATGCGCAACACGATGAGCGCGATGGGCGCTGCAACGCCAATGGTGTGGTAGCTGGGCAGAAGGCCGACGAGGAAGGTCGCCGCGCCCATGAGGACGACGGTGACGACGAATGTGTACTTGCGCCCGACGATGTCGCCGAGCCGACCGAATATGATGGCGCCGAACGGACGCACGATGAACCCGGCGGCGAAGGTGAGCAGGGCGAAGATGCTTTGCTGTGTTTCGCTGTAGGCGGCGAAGAATTGCGCGCCAATGATCGAGGCGAGCGCACCGTAAAGATAGAAGTCGTACCATTCGAATACGGTGCCGGCGGACGAGGCGATGATGACTTTGCGTTCCTCGCGCGTCAGGGCGCGGCGCCGCTCGGCGGTTGCTTCGATCGTCATGGCGTTCTTGTTCTTCCCCCGCCTCGTTGGCATCGCCGCAATTGTGCGGCCTCGCGCCGCTCGAATAACGGCACTTCTGTAAATTATGCAAACGCAAGAATAGTGGCGGTGCGCGTCGGGGCGCTTTGGTCGCGCCGGGGATGCGAAGCTTAGCAGTTCTTCTTCGTTAGCTGCGAAGCGCCAGGTGATTTCAGGCTTGCTTCGGCTTGGCGAGCTCAGATTGGGCGGCGCGAGTCTGGAGTTGGAAGTTGCTTTCGTCCTTGAGGGCGACGCCGGTCAGCTCGCGACGGAACGCCTCGCGCAGCAACCAATGGATCTTGAACGCCGCCTCATCGGCGCCGAGGCCGCCGCGACGGATGTTGGAGACGCAGTTGCGCTCTCCGTCCTTGCAGCCGACGCGGGGGGCATAGGTCAGATAGGCGCCGAGGCTGTCGGGCGAGGAAAGTCCCGGCCGCTCGCCGATTAGAACCAATACAGCGCGGGCGCCGAGCACTTCGGCGGCATCGTCGCCGAGCGCCACACGGCCTTGGCTGGTTAGTGCGATCGGACCGAGGCTCCAGCCGCTCTTACGCACCACTGGAAGCAGCGCAGCGATGACGTCCGTGGCATTAGCGGCGACACCGGTCGAGGACAACCCATCGGCGACGACGATCAGTAGATCCGGCGCTGGGCGTGCGGCGGCCGCGAGACGCTCGCGCGATTTGGCAGCCAAGCGGCGGCCGAGATCCGGCCGGCGCAAATACGTATTGCGGTCGGCCGCGGCGCTATCGATGCGCACACTCTTCTGTCCGAGCTCGGCAAGGTTCTTCTCGATCGGCGCCCAGTGGATGGGCGTCGTCACCGCATCGCGCGCCTGCGCATGCGCCATGGCGAAGCTCAGCACCTCCTTGATCGGGAGTGCCGAGCCGGCCCGTCCGAGGCCAATCCGAGCCTCGGTAAAGCGGCGCAGGGCCGGCCACGGGGCATCGCTGCTCATGCGGCAAGACCTTTGACGTGCTCAAGCAGCTCCTGGGCCGGCTCGGCCAGCAGCTTGCCCTGCGCATCGGCGAGACCGACTTGGGCGAGCCACGCTTCGAACTCGGGCGCGCGCCGCAGACCGAGCGCCTCGCGCACGTAGAGGGCGTCGTGGAATGAGGTGGACTGGTAGTTGAGCATGATGTCGTCGGCGCCGGGCACGCCCATGACGAAGGTTACGCCGGCGGCGCCGAGCAACATCAGCAGCACATCCATGTCGTCCTGATCGGCTTCGGCGTGGTTGGTGTAGCAGACGTCGCAGCCCATGGGCAGGCCCATGAGCTTACCGCAGAAGTGGTCTTCCAATCCGGCGCGGATAATCTCCTTGCCGTTGTAGAGATACTCGGGGCCGATGAAGCCGACGACGGAATTGACCAGCAGCGGTTTGAAGGTGCGTGCAACCGCGTAGGCGCGCGCCTCCAGGGTCTGCTGGTCGACGCCGTGGTGCGCGTCCGCTGACAGTGCCGAGCCCTGACCCGTTTCGAAGTACATGACGTTGTCGCCGACTGTGCCGCGCTTGAGTGACAGCGCCGCCTCGCGCCCCTCCTTCAATAGTTCGAGAGTCACGCCGAACGAGGCGTTCACATCTTGCGTGCCTCCGATCGACTGGAAGACGAGATCGATGGGCGCGCCGCGCGCCATCGCCTCGATAGACGTCGTCACGTGGGTCAGCACGCAGCTCTGCGTCGGGATGTCGAAGCGGTGGATGATGTCGTCGAGCATGGCGAGCAGCTCGAGGATAGTCGCGACATTGTCGCCGGCGGGATTGATGCCGATGACAGCGTCGCCGCAGCCGAGCATCAGGCCATCGACGATTGAGGCGGCGATACCGCGCTTATCATCGGTCGGGTGGTTCGGCTGCAGGCGCACCGCCATGCGCCCTTTGAGGCCGATCGTGCCGCGAAAGCGGGTGACGACCTCGACCTTGCGCGCGGCGAGAATAAGATCCTGATTGCGCATAATTTTGGAGGTCGCCGCCGCGATCTCCGGCGTAATACCCGGAGCAAGGCGCGCCAGAACCTCCGTGGTCGCCGCCTCCGACAAAAGCCAGTCGCGGAACTCACCGACCGTCATGTGCGCGATGGGCGCAAATGCGCTCTTGTCGTGGCTATCGATGATCAGCCGGCTGACGTCGTCGCTCTCGTAGGGAACCACCAGCTCCTCGAGAAGGCGCTTGAGCGGTACGTCGGCCAAGGCCATCTTGGCGGCGACGTTCTCCTCAGCGCTGGTCGCCGCAATTCCTGCCAGCACGTCGCCCGAACGCAGCGGCGTCGCCTTGGCCATCAGCTCCTTGAGGCCGGCGAACCGATAAGCGGAGTGCCGGCACGCCGCCTGATACACGAAGCCCCTCCGCAGCAATCGAGAATGGGCGAGCATAGCGCGGCGGTGGGCGCTTGCAATGTACGCGTCGCTAGCCGGCTGTTGACCGATCGTCTCGGAAGGTGCCGAGAGCAAAAGGCAGGCGGCGTGCAGGTTGGTGCCGGCGTAGCTCCGGAACAAGCGGCACGGTTCGAGCGACAACCGGTACAACCATTCGAGGCCCGATGCCTGCATCCACCGCGGCGCGCGCGAGTTCTTACCGGAGAGGAAGTCGAACTGGCCGCCGACGTCTTGATGAGGCCGACGTTCAAGAGCTTGCTATGCGCTGCGCGGCGTCAGGTTGCTTGCGTGGCCGGCTCGCTTGTGAGCCGCCGCGGCTGCAGCGCACGGTGCTTGCGGATGACTTTGGTCAAGAGCGCGCTCAGCGTTACGCCGGCGGAACCCGCCAGATCCTCGCCCGGGCTCTCGATAAAGGCCAAGCCGCGATTGTGCGATTCGCGGTAGCGGGCGCGCTCGACGACGGCGCCGGGAAGAAGATTAAAGTCGGCTACTTCGATATAGGCGCGCGCGGCTTCCTCCTCGGCGGCGTCGAGGACGCGGGACAGGGCGACATAGAGGCGTGATTTGGGGATGCCCGTCCCCTTGAGCTGGTAAAACAGCTCGACCGCCGGCTGCAGATCGTCGAAACAGGCGCCCGACGGCTGTACAACGAAATGTGCGACGCTGGCAATCTCCAGCGTCGGGCCTGGCGAATTGCCGGGCGCATCGAGGATCAAAAGATCAACGTCCGGCTCGCTGGCGATGGCTGCATCGACGTTGGCATAGGCCTCGACGGTCAGTGGAGGGAAAACCCGGTGCTTCTCGCGCAGACGCTGCCAGCGGGTCGCCGTCTGCTGGTCCTTGTCGAGATCGGCGAGGGTCGTGCTCAGCCCGCGCCGCGCGGCGACGGCGGCGAGGGCGCGGGCGAAGGTGGACTTTCCCACCCCGCCCTTGCGGCTAACGAACGCGACTACGACTGTCATTGCGTGCCAGCTGTCAGAGATGCACTTAGTCTGCCCGCTCGATTTATGCCTATGTGTTAACCAAAAAGCGGCGAATTCCGGGCGGAGTGCGTGCGGGTTTGGACCGTTGGGAGCCGGCGGCGCTGTCATTCAGTTGTCATGCAAAAGAAGCGGCAAACATGACCGATGCGAACGATGTTGCGCTGGGTAGCGGGCTCAAGACGAACGATCTTGAGGCCTTCTGGATGCCCTTCACTGCCAATAGGCAGTTCAAGCAGGCACCGCGCTTGTTCGTCGCCGCCGACGGGATGCGCTACGTCACCGCCGACGGCCGGCGCGTACTCGACGGAACCTCGGGGCTATGGTGCGTCAACGCTGGTCACTGCCGGCCGAAGATCGTCGAGGCGATCCGCCGCCAAGCCGGGGAGCTCGACTTTTCCGGCACCTTCCAGATGGGCCACATGAAGGCATTCGAGTGCGCCTCTCGCCTAGTCAATATCGCGCCGCCCGGCTTCGAACACGTGTTCTTCACCAATTCCGGATCGGAGGCAGTCGATACCGCGCTCAAGGTCGCGCTGGCGTATCACCGCGCAGGGGGGAACGGCGGCAAGACGCGGCTGATCGGCCGCGAGCGTGGCTACCATGGTGCCAACCTGGGCGGCACGGCCGTCGGCGGCATCGCCGCCAACCGCAAGATGTTCGGCACCTTGGTCGGCGGCGTCGATCATCTGCGCCACACGCACGATCTTTCCCGCAACGCCTTCAGCCGCGGCGAGCCGCAGCATGGGGCGGAGCTGGCCGATGATCTGGAGCGGCTCGTAGCGCTGCACGACGCTTCGACCATCGCCGCCGTCATCGTCGAGCCTGTCGCCTGTTCGGGCGGGGTGTTCGTCCCGCCGAAGGGTTATCTGCCGCGCCTCGCTGCGATATGCGCCAAGCACGATATCCTGCTCATTCTCGATGAGGTGATCACGGCGTTCGGCCGACTCGGCGCTCCGTTCGCCGCGGACTACTTCGGCATTTCCCCCGACATCATCACGACGGCGAAGGGCATTACCAACGGGGCCGTGCCGATGGGCGCCGTGTTCGTCCAATCGAAGATCCACAATGCTTTCATGACCGGGCCCGAGCCGATGATCGAGCTGTCCCACGGCTATACGTATTCGGGGCATCCGCTGGCGTGCGCGGCGTCCATCGCGACGCTCGACACGCTGCAGGAAGAGGGGCTGCTGACGCGCGCCTCTAAATTCTCGGCCTACTGGGAAGAGGCCGTCCACTCACTCAGGGGCCTGCCGCACGTCATCGATATTCGCAACATCGGCTTGATCGGCGCCATCGAACTCGATGCCATTGCGGGCGAGCCCGGTCGGCGCGCGCACGCGCGTTTCGTCGAAGCCTTCAATCGCGGCATCCTCGTGCGTGCTACGGGCGACACCATCGCGCTCGCCCCCCCGCTGATCATCGAGGAGAACGAGATCGACGAGCTCATCGAGGTGCTGACCGGTGTGCTTAAGTCGGTGCCGGACTAGAAGGCTCCGCGCACGGCCGTTTCGGCGCCGCCCTCTTCTTGAAGCCGCTCGAGGGCCCTGCGGCCGAACAACAGGAATAGCGTTGGCGTCAGGAATGCGTCGAGCAGCGTCGCCGAGATGAGACCGCCGAAAATAGTCACGGCAACGGGATGCAGGATTTCCTTGCCCGGCTCGTCGGCCCCGACGAGCAAGGGTACGAGCGCGATGCCGGCAGCAAGCGCCGTCATCAACACGGGTGTCAGCCGCTCGAGCGTACCGCGCATCACTAACTGACGTCCGAACGTTTCGCCCTCGAACAGAGACAGATTGATGTAGTGACTGATTTTCAGGATGCCGTTGCGCGTAGCGATGCCGGCGAGCGTGATGAAGCCGATGGCGCTGGCGACGGAGAAGGGTTGGCCAGCGATCCACAGCGCCGCGACGCTGCCGATCAGTGCCAGCGGCACGTTACCCATGATGATGAGCGCCAGCACCCCCGAGCGATAGCGCGTGTACAACACGACGAAGATCAACAGCAGTGACACCGCCGAGAGTAGCCCGATCATGCGCGAGGCTTCCTCTTGGGCCTGGAACTGTCCCTCGATGTTGGCGAAGTAGCCCTGCGGAAATGGCGTCTTGGCGACGGCCGCCCGGATTTCGGCGACGATGCGCGCCATGTCGGAGCCGTCGGTGTTGGCAAACACGGCGATGCGTCGGCGCCCATTCTCGCGCTGGATTTGGTTGGGTCCATCCGTCTCGATCACGTCGGCGATGGTGCCGAGTGGGATGCGGCCTGCCGGGCTCTCGATCATCATCTCGCCGAGGGCACGCGTAGAGCGGTCGGCATCGCTCAGGCGCACGACAACGTCGAAGCGCTTCGACTGATCGATGATCTGTGAGACGACCATGCCGTTCGACAGCGCCTCGAGCGCTTCCGTGACCTGGCTGGGATTAAGGCCGTAGAGCGCCGCCTTGGCGTAGTCGACGCGTACCTGCAGCTGCGGGATGCGCACCTGCTTTTCGGTCTGCAGATCGACGATACCGGGTATGGCCTTTAAGCGGCCTTCGATGTCGGCAGCGAGTCCGCGCAGTGTGTCGTAGTCGTCGCCGTAAATCTTGAGTGCGATCTGCGCCCGCACGCCCGACAGCATGTGGTCAAGCCGGTGCGCGATCGGCTGCCCGACAGTGATGTTGGCTGGCAGTACCGAGAGCCGCCGGCGGATGTCGGCGAGCACCTCCTCGCGGCTGCGCGCCGACTTCTGCAGGTCGACGTCGAGCTCGCTGTTGTGAACGCCTTCGGCATGTTCATCGAGCTCGGCGCGCCCGGTGCGCCGGCCGACGGAGCGCACCTCAGGAATCTCGGCGACGATATCCTCGGCGATGCGGCCGATGCGATCGGATTCAGCGAGGCTTATGCCTGGTTGCAGCACGACGCTGACCAGAACGGTGCCCTCGTTGAACGTTGGCAGGAACGAGCGCGGCAGCAGCATGCCGGCGAAGATCGCCGCGCCGACCGCAACGACTGGGAAACTAATGACAAAGGCCGGGCGCGCGAAGCACCATTCAAGGCCCAACTTCTGCCACCGCTTCAGCAGCCGAACGAGCGGCGTGTCGTGCTCAGAAAGTTTGCGCATGCGCGGCAGCAGCCAATAGCAGAGCACCGGCGTCACGGTCAGCGACACGACGAGGCTGGCGAGGACTGAAACGATGAAGGCAATGCCAAGCGGCGTGAACAGGCGCCCCTCGATGCCCGATAGCGCGAACACAGGCAGGAACACCAGCACGATGATGATGGTCGCGTAGACGATGCCCGATTGCACCTCGGTCGCAGCTGCGGCAATGACCTCTTGAATGCTGCGCCGGTCGCGACCTGCGGCGGCCCTGTGGAGTCCGAGCCGCCGATAGATGTTCTCCACGTCCACCACCGCGTCGTCGACCAACGCGCCGATAGCGATGGCGAGTCCGCCGAGCGTCATGGTGTTGATCGACAGGCCCATCATCTGGAACACGACCAGCGTGCTCAGCACCGACAGTGGAATGGCCACGAGCGAGATGAAGGTCGTCTGCCAATTGAGCAGGAAAACGAACAGCACGATGGCGACGCAGATCAGTGCCTCGAGAAGAACGCGCGACAGATTCTCGATCGACGTTTCGATGAAGCTCGCCTGGCGGAACTGGATGTCGCTGGTGCGCACGCCCTCCGGGACGACGCGTTGCAGCTCCGGCAGCATGGACTCGATCTGGCGGGTGATGCTGACGGTGTCAGCGTCGGGCTGCTTCTGCACCGCCAGGATAACGCCCGGTTTGCCGTTGAATCCGGCGTCGCCGCGCTTGGTACGGGCAGCGAAATCGACATCGGCTACCTGGCTCAAGGATACGACGTGACCCTCTCGATAGACGAGGACGAGGTTGCGCAAGTCCTCGATCTTGGTCGTGCGGCCGATGTTGCGGATGAGGACCTCCCGCGCCTTGAGGTCGACGAAACCGCCGCCTGTGTTGGCGCCGAACTTCTTGATGGCATCCTCGATCGCCTCAAAGCTCACATCGAGACTGGCCATACGGCGCGGATCGGGCACGACGCGGTACTGGCGCACCTCGCCGCCGACGGGGATGACCTGTGCAACTCCAGGCACCGTCAGAAGCCGCGGCCGCACGGTGAAGTCGGCGAGCTCGCGCAGGGTCATGGGATCTACTGTCGTGCTCGACATGGCAATCAGCATGATCTCGCCCATCACCGATGAGATAGGCCCCATTTGCGCCGCGACATTCTTCGGAAGTTGCTCGCGCACGAGCTGCAGGCGCTCGGCAACTTGCTGGCGGGCACGGTATATCTCGACCGACCAGTCGAACTCGACATACACGACCGACAGGCCGACGCCCGATACGGAGCGCACGCGCGTCACCCCGGGCATACCGTTCATGGCCGTCTCGATGGGGAAGGTGACGAGCAGCTCGACCTCTTCGGGGGCGAGGCCCTCCACCTCGGCCATCAACGTCACCGTCGGCCGGTTGAGATCGGGGAAGACGTCGACGGGCAGCTGCCGCAGCGTCATCAGGCCATAGAACGTGAGCGCCAGCGCACCGATGAGCACGAACAACCGATGCGAGAGGCTGCCGCGGATGATGGTATCGAACATGGCTCGTCCTCAGCGCACTTGATTGATGAGTTCGGCGCCATCGACGACGATGCGGCTGCCCGCTTCGATGCCGTCGAGGACGAGGACATGCGTGCCGTCGAGCGGCGTGACGCGCACGGGGACGGGCCAGAAACGTTCGGCCGATACCTTGGCCCAGACGCGGGGCAGGCCGTTTGGCCCGCGCACGACCGCGGCGTCCGGCAACACTATCCCCTCGACCGGATCGCCCTGCTGCACGTACACCTTGACGGCCGATCCGATGACGAGACCGTCGTGAACCTCCTCGACTTTGAACTGGAGGGGCTGCGCCTGCTGACGCAGCGATGGCGCGCGCCCCAGATAGGAAAGCCTGATTGAATGCCCGTCGGGGTCGGTGGCGTGCGCGGCCGTGATGTCGAGAGCTGCATGCGTTGCGCCGCCGATGGCCTCTATCCAGAGGCGATGAGGATCGACGATCTCGAACAGCGTCTCGCGCGTGGTCACCACCTGACCGGCGCGCACGTTGGCCACGGAGATGATGCCGCTGACGGGAGCTTTAAGCGGAATGCGCTCGGCATCTTTTGGAGCCAGCACGCGCTGTTGCTCGCGCAGGGCATCGAGCTCGGCGCGTGTGTCGTCGATATCCTTCTGCGCGACGACGCCGGCGATGCGCGACAGGCGCGCTAGCTTCTGCTCGGCGATCCTGAGCTTGCCGACGACCTCGGCGGTGAGTTGCTGCATGGTTCCGAGGTCAGCCACCGGAATGCTGGGCGATAGGAAGGCCAGAACCTCGCCGGCTTCGACGCGCTGGCCGACGTGCGAGATGCCGCGCTCGGGGATTTCGATGCGGCCGTCCATCGGCGCCTGCACCTGCCCGAAGGTGGATGGGTCAGGGACGACGGCGCCGATTAGCTCACGGCTCGCCCGCGCCGCTTGCGGCGTTGCGATGAGCGTGCGTACGAGCAACAAACGCTGCGAGGGCTTGGGAAGGAACACGTCCCCGTCGGCCAAGCGGCGGGGCGCATCGCTTGCGGTCAGCGCCGCGGTCGGAGCCGGTTCGTCGGCGTGATCTTCTCCCTCATGCGCAAGGGCGCGCGTGGAGAGGTCCGCAAGCATCAGCGCCGTGATCAGCATCAGCGGGCCTGCGCCACCGGAAGCACGACGCGGACGGAAGGCCAACGAAACGACGAGCCCGATTCCTGCGGCGATGCCAGCCAGCAGCCACGTGTGCGGCTGCGACAGTAGCGCTTGCCAGGAAACCGGCGCCGATTGCTCGGCATGCGTCGCGCTCGCGATCTCGAGCCTGCCGTCGAGCGTCGCTGCCGTCGTTCCGGCCACGATGGCGAATTTCAGAGCTTTGATGCCCGGCTCGTCGGCCCAGGGGGCGGCGAGTACGTAGGTGCCGCTGCCGGCGGCTTTGGCGGTGCCGGCAGCAATGCCGTCGACGGTTACGACGATGGCGGCCCCGTCGATGGGCTCGTTGGTGGCCAGCCGGTCGAGATAGATCTTCAGCCCGCGGCCCGCGATGGCGGCAACCAGCTCCATTTCCGAGCCTGCGAGTTCAAGACGCGCGCCGCCTGGCGCTGCAACTGCTACGGCAGCTTCTTTCTCGTGATCGTGATCGTCGCCACCGTGTGCTGCCGCTGAGGTCGCGGACAACAGCAAGCAAAATCCAAGCGCAATGAAGCGTGTCATATAGGCCATCCGGCTTGAGATGCGTCGTTCTCAGCGCGGGCGATTTTCGGGCCGGGACCGCGTGCGCTCGCACGTTGGTCGCGGCGTCGCCCATGCTGATCGTCGAAACGCACGTTGCTCAGAGAGCGACGCGCTCGCGATCAAGCGGCGAGCCGCGGAGGTCGGAGGGGAGGGATTGACAACTGGCCGTAGGGTACCGCGGCATTGCGATCGAACCGCAACAGGCCGAGGTCGGAGGTAGGTGGCGAGGTGTCGTTGGCAACCAACGTCAATGCAGCGGCGCAGCAGCAGTGCGCATGTGCGTGGGTGCAGCCGCGATCGGGGTGTTGCAGTGGATTGTCGCCATCTTGATCCGCATTGGCCGCCAAATCCGCCGGCACGTGGTCGTGGTAGCCAGGCGCAGCGTGGTCCACATGCTGGTGCGCCAGGGCATGCGCGTCGGCGAACTGCGGCGCGTGCAGAATAGGCACCTCACCGCCGCCGAGCATCGCCACGGCGAACAGAGCTGCGATCATGATCTGTTTGACGATCTTACGCACGGCGCTCAACAAAGCTGGGTGCTCCCCCGCCGTCAAGTGCAAGCCGATGGGGGTAAAAGTTGGGCGGCCGTCATTTGACTGTCAAAGTATAGTTACGATGTATAGTTAGCTGCCTGCGTTTCACGCATGGCGGCGCTTATTTGTGGCAGCTCTGATTTGTGAGGAACCGATGAAGTTCGAAGTTCGGGTCAAAGGTATTGCACTTACGATCGCGGTCGTGGCGATTTCGGGACCCGCCGTGGCGCACGGCTTTGACGACTGCACCAAGGAGCCGAAGGACAAGTGGAAACCGCAAGCGGAAGCCGAGGCGGTGGCAACGGCGGCCGGCTACACGGTGACCAAATCCAAGGTCGAAGGGTCGTGTTACGAGGTCTACGCCAAGGACAAGGACGGCAAGAAGTTCGAGCTGTTCTACAATCCGGTCGATCTGCAATTGGTCAAGAAGCAGGACGACTGAGCTGCGCCGCGGGGCGAAGCCGCTACAGTGCGGCGGCGAAGTCCGCTAAGCGAGCGTTCTGGCAACCGTCGCGCCGGCTGGTGCCGCGCGACGGACCGCCCGCGGGCATGGTGGCGCAACAGGCTTCCAACGTCTCAAAGGTTGGGTTCCAGGCTGACGGTGAGCGTCCCGGAATAGCTTCCGGAATTGAGGGGGTTGCCCTCCACGAGGTTTATGCTGACGGGTCCGAAAGCGCCCCGAGCGAGGGTCACAGGAGCAGCATGCTCAAAGGGAAAGTCGAACTTGCACAACATTCGCTTCGCGCTTCTGGCTCAGCCGTAGCCCGCTGCGCTGAAAGACGGCGAGCATTGCACGGTTGTGCGCCAGCACGGCGGCCTCGAGCTGCGCCAAACCCTGGTCGCGTGCAATCAGCACGAGGTGCTTGAGGATCAGGCTGGCGATGCCGCGGCCGTGGTGCGCGTCGGCAGTGACAAAGGCCAGCTCGGCGCTGCGGGTGGCGTGCAGCGGTCGCTCAGAACAATACCGACCGCCGCCCAACAGCTGCTCGCCGTCCGCGTCCGTTGCCGTAACAACTAGCGCGACGACATGCTCGAGATCGACGTCGGTCAATTGCCGAAGCTCCACCTCCGTCAGCTGCTTCCTGTAGGTGAAGAAGCGGGTGTAGACAGACTCGCGATCAAGGGCCCCAAAGGCCTGGGCTATGGCATCGCGGTCGTCCGCGCGGATGGCCCGGACGGCAACGGCTGTTCCATCCTTGAGCGTATCGAGGGCAGCATAGCTTCGCGTGTCAATCACGATTGAAGCTCCGGCTGCGAGTTGCCTTTGCGGAGCGCAGCGCGCAAGGGTAATCTACTGCTTACAGTAGGGGACTTGGAAGCCGCCGGGGAGAAGGAAACGCCCCATGCAAAAGCACAAAGGCAGCAAGAACCGCACCTCTGACGACGTCTCGCGGGAAGTCGACACCGACGGGAGCGCCAGGCCGAAGCTCAAACGCAAGGAGTTCGAGGCGGAGCTGCGCAAGCTGCACGTCGAACTCGTCAAGCTGCAGGAGTGGGTACGCCACGAGGGCCGGAAGGTCTGCATTCTATTCGAGGGCCGCGACGGAGCCGGCAAGGGCGGCGTCATCAAGGCCATGACGGCGAGGGTCAGTCCGCGCATCTTCAGGGTCATTGCGTTGCCGGCACCCACCGAGCGGGAAAAATCGCAAATGTACATTCAGCGCTACCTGCCGCATCTGCCGGCGGGCGGCGAGGTCGTGATCTTCGACCGCAGCTGGTACAATCGCGCCGGCGTCGAGCGTGTGATGGGCTTCTGCACGGAAGATCAGACGAAGCGCTTCCTCAACGTCGTACCCAACGTTGAAAAGGCGATCATCGATTCAGGTGTGATCCTGCTCAAGTATTGGCTCGAGGTGAGTCCCGAGGAGCAGACAAAGCGGCTAGAGGAGCGCATCGACGACGGCCGCAAGATCTGGAAGCTCTCCAAGATGGACATCAAGTCGTATACTCGCTGGGACGACTACTCCAAAGCGCGAGACGACATGTTCCTGGCGACAGACACGGCCTGGGCACCTTGGCACGTGGCGCGATCCGACGACAAACGGCGCGCCCGACTCAACGTCATAAGCCACCTACTGAGCAAGGTCCCCTATAAGGATGTCCCATACGACAAGGTGAAGCTTCCTAAACGGCAAGTGGCAGCGGCCAAAAAGAAAATAGACCACCAATTCAAGCTCGTGCCCGAACTGTATTAGAGGGTTACGGCGCCATGCGAGCTGCCGACACTACCGAAAGGCTTCGCAATCTCGGCCTGGCGGTGATTGCGTTCGGCGTTGTCGTCGCCGGCCTCGTCGTCGGGCGCTCGTTACTAATTCCGCTAGCCATCGCGATTCTGCTTTGGAGCCTGCTCGAGGCAATGATTCAGGGGTTCGCGCGCCTGAAGGTCGGGCCCTACCAGCTGCCGCGATGGCTCGCGGCAATTCTAGGGATCGCAACCGTTGCCCTCGGCTTTTATCTTGTCTTGACTATCCTCCTGGGGCAGGTCGACGCAATCGCGGCCGCGTGGCCACACTACGCAGCGCGATTTGAATCGATCGTCGGCGATCTCGCGCAATGGCTGGGGCCGGAGAGCGCTGCAAAACTGAAAGATAGAGTAACCGCAATCGATATCAGCAGCCGGATTCCTCACCTCATCGCCTCGACACAATCGATCGTCGTCAGTTTCCTGCTCGTCCTAGCCTATATCGGCTTCTTGTTTGTCGAACGCGATCACCTCGGCGAAAAACTTGCTGCCATGTTTCCCGATGTGCGCCAGGCACAAAAGACTTCCTCGTTGTTCGCCACGATATCTCAGAGCGTCCAACGTTACCTTCGGATCAAGACGGTCGTCAGCGTTGCCACCGCGGTATTATGTTATGCGGTTCTCCGCTGGCTCGGAATCGATTTCGCAGAGACGTGGGCTCTGCTGATCTTCGTACTGAACTACATCCCCAACATCGGCTCCATCTTGGCGGTCGCCTTCCCGGCGCTGGTGGCGCTTGTGCAGTTTGAAACGGCCGGTCCCTTCGTCGTTCTGGTGCTGAGCCTGACCGCCATACAGCTCGTGATCGGCAGCGTGTTGGAGCCCATGTTGATGGGAAATACCCTGAACATGAGCCCCCTCGCGATTATTCTAGGCCTTGCCTTTTGGGGAACGGTCTGGGGCATCGTTGGTATGTTTCTAAGCGTTCCGATCATGGTCATGCTCATGATCGTTTGCGCGCACGTGCCGAGTTGGCGATGGGTGGCGATACTACTGTCTAAGGACGGACGCATCGACGCGTGAATGCCGAGATTTGGCTGATGACGGCAGCGAAGCTTTGGACAAGCTGCAGGCAAACATGAATGCTCATGCCGCCCACGGCTCTTAGCTTCATTGCGCGGTCCATCCACCTTCAATTGGAACGGCTGCCCCGGTGATTGATGCCGCCGCTCTCGTGCAGAGGAACACCGCAAGCTCCCCTATCTGCTCTGTGGTAACGAATTGGTGCGTCGGCTGCGCATGCAAGAGCACGTTCTTTACGACTTCGTCCTCGGTGATGCCGCGCGCCTTTGCCGTCTCCGGAATTTGCTTCTCGACCAGCGGGGTCAGCACGTAGCCAGGACAGATCGCGTTGACGGTGATCCCGTGCTCTGCTGTTTCGAGCGCCACCACTTTGGTGAGCCCGAGAACTCCATGCTTGGCAGCGACATAGGCGGATTTGAAAGGCGAGGCGACCAGCGCATGCGCGGAGGCCACGTTGATGATGCGGCCCCACTTGCGCTCCTTCATCTCGGGCACAACGCTGCGTATGGCGTGAAATGCTGCCGATAGATTGATGGCGATGATCGCGTCCCATTTATCGATCGGAAATGTCTCCACCGGCTCAACGTGCTGGACGCCCGCGTTGTTGACTAGAACATCGACCTTGCCAAACGACTGCTGCGCGGCGTGCACCATCTCCGCAATTTCGGTAGGATTTGACATGTCAGCGCTCGAATAGGCGATGTGCACGCCGAAATCCTTCTCTATCATTTCACGCGTTCTCTCGATCTCGGCCGCATCACCAAAACCGTTGAGCATCACATCCATGCCGGCGTTGGCGAAGGATCGCGCAATCCCAAGACCGATCCCGCTTGTCGATCCGGTCACAATGGCCGACTTGCCCTTGAGCTGAGAGCGAATTGTAGGCGCCTTCCTGGGCGCCGAGAGCGTCTCCGGCATGGCCTGGCTCCTGTGCTGCGGAACGTGCTGCGTTTCACGCCTCTGGAATTACACCTGCATTTGCTTCACGTCGGGGGAAACTATGAGCTCGGCTTCCGTGGCCTCAATGACCTCGCCAACAGTCACACCCGGGGCTGTTTCGGTGAGCGTGGCCTGACCATCAGGAAAAGATATCACTGCCATTTCAGTAACGACCAGGTCGACAGGGCACGCGGACGTGAGCGGTAACGTGCACTGCCGCATGATCTTGGATTTGCCCTTCGCGCGGTGCTGCATGGCGATGATCACGCGCTTAGCGCCGGTCACGAGGTCCATCGCCCCGCCCATTCCGGGGACCATCTTTCCCGGGATCATCCAGTTGGCCAGCAGCCCTTGCTGATCAACTTGCAAGCCGCCAAGCACCGTAATATCGACGTGCCCTCCGCGAATAAGTCCGAATGACATGGCGCTATCGAATGTGCAGGCGCCCGGAAGTGCCGTGACAGGTCGACCGCCGGCATCCGTCAACGTGGGGTGTGCCATCCCCTCCTCTGGAGGGGCTCCTGTGCCAATTAAGCCGTTTTCTGATTGAAAAAACACGCGAACATCGGCGGGCACGTAGTTGGCAACCAATGTCGGGATACCGATCCCAAGATTGACGAGCATGCCGGAACGCAGCTCCTGGGCAATGCGCTTTGCGATGATCGCCAGTGGGTCCATAGCACTCACACATTTGCGACAAGGTAGTCCACCAGCGGTGCCGGGGTGACAACGTGGTCCGGAGCGATTAGCCCAACCGGTACGATGTGCTCCGCATCCGCAATAACGGTGGCACCTGCCATTGCAATGATCGGGTTGAAGTTGCGTGCTGTAAGCGCGTACGCGAGATTGCCGAGATAGTCGGCGAGAAAGGCGTGGATCAACGCGAAATCGGCACGAAGCGGCTTTTCTAGAAGATATTCTTTCCCATCCACGTCGATCTTGCGTTTGCCGTCTTCGACCACTGTGCCGACGCCTGTTGGCGTCAATACGCCGCCAAGACCACTGCCCCCCGCCCTTATCCGCTCGATGAGAGTCCCTTGCGGCGCGAGCTCGACAGCCATTTCGCCCGCGAGCATTTGTTGCTGAGTTTCACGATTGAGGCCGATATGGCTTACGATCACGTCGCGAACCAGTTTTGCGCTGATAAGCTTGCCAATGCCTGTTCCAGGCTTGGCGGTGTCGTTGGCAATTACCGTGAGTTCTCGCTTTCCTTGCCGGACAATCTCATCCATTAGGCGTTCGGGAGTGCCCACGCCCATGAAGCCCCCGATCATAAGACGGGCACCGTCTGGAATCATCGCGACGGCCTGCTCGAGGGCTATAGTTTTCATCTTCAACCCATGTCTGGCACGCCACTAAAATATTGCGGCCGTTGAGTCAGAATGCGCACGGATCAAAGTCAGTGCCTCTCGAGACGAGGCGCGCTCACCGCAGGCACGTAGTGTCTTCCTGTTGTGGAACTGCTTCAAGCAAAAGGAGGACATGAACGACGTTTCCCTCGCACCGTCGTCGCATGAGTAAGCTGTCGGGCTGGAAGAACGCGAGCGTCGCTACTCTGGAGACCACTGATGCCCCTGATCCAAACGAAAACCGAGGCGGCTGTCGGCACCATCACGCTCGACCATTCGAAGAAGCGGAACGCACTGTCGAGGCAGCTGGTGGAAGCAATCATCGAGACCTTGGAAAGTTTTTTGCGCGAACACATAAGGGTCGTCGTGTTGCGGGCCCAGCCCGGCGTGAAGGTTTGGTCAGCAGGGCACGATGTCGATGAGCTGCCCGAAGGCCGCCGCGACCCTTTGGGCTGGGATGACCCGCTGCGCAACCTCGTACGCTCTATCGAGGAGTTTCCCACACCGGTCATCGCGGCAATTGAAGGCGGCGTTTGGGGCGGAGCGTGCGAAGTGGCCTTTGCGTGCGACCTAATTTTCGTCGCACCGACGGCAACCTTTGCCGTCACTCCAGCCAAACTTGGAGTGCCCTATAACGTTACCGGCATGCTGACTTTTCTAAATGCGTGCTCGCTGCGCATAGTGAAGGAGATGGCGTTTACCGCACAGCCCATCTCGGCCAAACGCGCGCAAAGCCTTGGTATCGTCAATCACGTCTTGCCGGCCAAGGAACTCGAACCCTTCACGTATTCGGTTGCTCGCGAGATTGCTGAGAATGCACCGCTGTCAATCTCAGTGATGAAAGAGCAGCTGCGCATGCTTGCCGGCGCGCATCCAATGAGCCCGCGCCGTTTCGAGCGCGTTCAGGGGTTGCGGCGGATCGTCTACGACAGCGAAGACTACGCGGAGGGTATTCGAGCCTTTCGGGAGAAGCGCAAGCCGAAGTTCGTGGGGCGGTGATCGCTCGTTCGTCCAAATCAGTCGATGATGTGGTACCCGCCGTCGACGTAGAGCGTCTCGCCCGTGATCAGCTTGGCGCCGTTCATGGCCAGGAAGGCTACGGCGACGCCCACATCGTCGATCGAGACGAGGCTGCGCGCAGGTGCCTTCTCTTGCGCCTTTTTCAAAAGCTTATCGAACTCGCTCAGACCCGAGGCGGCGCGGGTCTTGAGCGGGCCAGGTGAGATAGCATGTACTCTGATGCCTTTTGGGCCAAGCTCGGCCGCCATGTAACGCGTCACCGCTTCGAGCGCGGCATTGACCGGCCCCATGATGTTGTAGTTCTCGACCACCATCTGCGAGCCGTAATAGGTCATCGTGAAGAGCGTCCCACCGTCCTTCATGAGGGGCTCCGCCAGTTTGGCCATGCCGATGAACGACCAGCAAGACAGCTCCATGGCCACCAGGAAGCCCTCTTTCGAGCAGTCGACGACGCGTCCCTGCAGATCGGCCTTCGGCGCAAAGGCGATCGAGTGCAGCACGATGTCGAGCCGGCCCCACTTCTTCTTGATGGCATCGAAGACAGCTTGCAGATCTCCCGGCTTTTGCACATCGAGCGGCATGTAGATTGACGCCTTGACTTGCTCGGCGAGCGGATCGACGTATCGCTTCGTCTTTTCGCCGTGATAGGTGATCGCCAGGTCCGCTCCGAAGGCTTGGAATGCCTTGGCGCATCCCCAGGCGATCGATTGGTCATTGGCAATGCCCGTCACCAGGGCCTTCTTCCCTTTGAGCAGGGCTAGCGAAGCGAGGTCGATCATGCTCGTTTCTCCTCTTTCTCCGCCCCAGTGTGCGCCCGCAACGCGTCGCGCGCATGCTCGGCAATCATCAGCTCCTCGTCGGTCGGGATGACGTAGCACGCGACCCGCGATCGCTTGCGCGAAATCTTGAGCTCGCCCTTCGCGTTCGCCTTGGAAGACAGCTCGAGGCCAAGCCACGCCAGTCGCTGGGCGACCGCCTCCCGGATGGCTGGAGCGTTCTCTCCGATCCCTGCAGTGAACACGAAGCCGTCGATGCCGCCCATGGCGGCGGCAAGCATTCCTGTAAACAGCGCGATGCGGTAGGTGAAACAGTCGAGCGCAAGTTTGGCGCGCGGATCGTCGCTTACCTGCAGCTCGCGCACATCGTTGCTGATGCCGGATAAGCCCTTCAACCCGCAGTCGTTGTAGAGCAGGCGCTCGATCTCCTTGGCGCTCATACCCTTCTCGCCCATCAGGTAGAGGACCACTCCGGCGTCGAGCTGACCTGGGCGGGTTCCCATCGGCAGCCCATCTAGTGCGGTAAAGCCCATGGTGCTTTCGACGCTTCGCCCCGATGAGAGCGCGCACATGGATGCGCCGCTTCCGAGATGCGCGATCACCACTCGGCCGTCGGCAATTTCAGGCGCGACTTCACGGAGCCGCCGAGCAATGTATTCGTACGACAGGCCGTGAAATCCGTAACGGCGAACGCCTTCTGCATAGAACGCTTCGGGAATGGCGAAGCGGTCGGCCACGTCAGGATGGCCGCGATGGAAGGCGGTGTCGAAACACGCGACCTGCAGCACCTGCGGTTGTCGCTGCAAAATCGCTTTTATGGGAGCCAGATTGTTTGGCTGATGCAGTGGAGCGAGCGGCACGAAACGCGCGAGCCGATCCACCACTAGTTCGCTGACTACCGTCGGCGCGCTGTAGTCCGGCCCGCCGTGGACGACACGGTGGCCGACGACGACTGGCAGTTTGCCCCCGATCTGCTGGCGCAGAAACCCGATGACTTTGTCAAGTGCTGCCGGAACGGTATTGACCTCCGCGCCCGGCCACGTCTCATCGACCAGCAGTCCCCCTTCAGGGTTTTTCGCGATCAGGTGGGGGTGCGTGCCGATGCCCTCGATTTGTCCCTTGAAGCGCCGCTTAAGCCGGTCGCGCGCGCCGACCTCGAACAGCTGGAATTTGATGCTCGAGCTCCCCGCATTCACCACAAGGATGGTTTCGGCGGTCATGGCTCAGGCCCGCACCGGCTCTTTTGACCTGCGATTGTGCGCGAGCAGCATGGCAACCGCGCATGACGCCATCCGCGCCCTGAGATTATCCGCCCTCGACGTGAGAATGATCGGCACGCGTGCGCCAAGCACGATCCCGGCCGCATCGGCCCCGGAAAGAAACGTCAGGTTCTTGGCCAGCATGTTACCGGCTTCGAGGTCGGGCACGACGAGAATCTGCGCGTGTCCGGCAACCGGTGAGTTGATGCCCTTGATGCTTGCAGCCTCAGGACTGATCGCGTTGTCGAAGGCAAGCGGGCCATCGAGAATACCGCCGGTGATCTGGCCGCGATCGGCCATCTTGCAAAGCGCCGCTGCCTCGATCGTCGAAGGAATAGCCGGGTTGATGGTTTCGACGGCAGAGAGGATCGCAACCTTCGGCGTGCCGAAGCCCAGTCCCGCGTAGAGGTCGATGGCGTTCTGGACGATGTCGCGCTTCGCTGTGAGGTCGGGAAAGATGTTCACGGCTGCATCGGTGATGAATAGGGTTTCCGCATGATTGGGCACGTCCATGACGAACACGTGGCTGATGCGCCGTCCCGTCCTCAACCCCGTCTCGCGCTTGGCGACCGCCCCGAGTAGCTCGTCCGAGTGCAGGCTGCCTTTCATCAAGAGCTCGGCGGTGCCCTTGCGCACGAGCTCAACCGCCATCTCGGCCGCCGCCTGGCTGTGGGGAACATCGACAATCTCCAGCCCGGCGATATCGAGGCCGAACTTTTCAGCAACGCTGGTGATCTTTCCCTTGGGGCCGACGAGGATGGGTATGATCAGCCCCGCCCGGGAGGCATCGAGCACACCGCGCAGCGAACTTTCATCGCACGGATGGGCGACGGCGGTGGGGAGCGGCGATAGCCCTTGCGTGGCGGCAAGCAGCCGCTCGTACTTGTCGTGCTCGCGCATGCGCGAGACTACGGCCTTCTTTGACATGGCACCGGTCCCTTCTACGCGGACGACGCGCCGGTAGCTGTCACCACTTCAGGAACAGCGCTGCCTCACCCGGCATGCCGCCGGGAAAGCTGATGATCTCGGCGTGGAGCTTGTATCCGAGTGGACGCAATTCCTTATCGAAGAACTCGAAGGCGTTTTTGGCGAAGCCTTGGAGCGTGCTCGGCCACTCCGGGTCGCCGATGTTGATCCGCCTTCCGCCGTCGGTGCAGAAAGTGCAGGGGAATGTCACCGCCTGGATCTGGTGCTCGCCGCGTTTGGCGGCCACGCTCACGGCGTGGTTGATGCGATCGATGGCCTCGGGGGCAACCTTGCGCTTCATGAACGACTCGCGCAGGTCGAGATCCATCTCCTGCTTCTTCTTTTTGAGCAGCCGCTCCTTGTCCATCTCCGCCAACTCGGCGTCGGAGGCCATTTGCAGTAGATCCGTTGGTCGTATGAGGTCAGCCATCATCGTGCTCACTCGCCTATTTCTAATCTCGCTACCGCGACGCTCCACCGTGCTTTGACGTCCTGCCAGCATGGAGTGGCAGCGGACGGAGCTTGGCGAAATGCTGACGCTCATGGGCTTCTTTGGAACCGGCCTCGATTAGGTCCTCCAGTTCGGCCAAGCGCGATCGTGCCTCGTCGCTGCGCAGCCCGACCGTCTCGATCAGGTGTCGAAACGTCGCTTGCATGCGCGCAGCAAGCGCGGGCTCCTTCGCGAGCATGGCGGGGATCGCTTCCACAGCGCGCTGCTCGTCGACGAGCAGCATAAAGAATTGCTCGCGCACGACGCGTTTGAATTCGCCAAGGGACATGCCACTGCCAGCCTCCTCCCGCAGACGGCGCAGGAGGTTGAACCCGCGCTCATCGAAAACGCCATCGGGTTGGTGGAGGTACAGCAGCGCGCGGATCGCAGCTTCGCGAGGGCCTCCCTCGGGAATGGCAGCCTTTAGCTCATTGATCCGCTGAGCGACTAGCGCAAGATGCACGGGATCCTTTCCGGGCAAGCGCGAGCCGGCATCCGTCGCCTTGAGCCCGACGAGTGCCTGTAGAAGCGGAGATCCATAAACGGCATCAAAAGTCGACTCACACATCTTGTCGCGCAGATCGCGATAGGACTCGAGCCAAGTCTCCGTCCAATTCGAGAACCGCTCCTGTGCTTGCCAAAGCGGGTTGGTCGCCGAAACGGGCTGGCGGTTATCCCGCGCATGATCAATGGCTGACTGTAGCGGCTGCATGAACGGATTGGCGGAAGAGAACATCTCGTATTGCAGGCGTAGCGGATGCAGACGGCGTAGCGCAGCGGCGAGGTCTTCGTTCATCCATAGCCGCAGCCACGGCTGCACAAACATGCGATAGAGGCCGAGATTAATGTCAGATACGCGCGCGACCGTCTCGAACTTGCGGTCCTCGCTGCTATCGTTGCCGCCCAGCGCCCGAATGTCGTCGAGCGTTCTCGCTTCGAAGCGCACGAGATAGTCGCCGGCGATGAGGTCGGCGGCACGCTGCCCCGAATCTTTCGGCACCATTACGGCTTCGTAAAGTCCCGGCGGCAAGACATCGATGAGATCGATGTTGCTCGCGAACTCGTCGTGCTCTTTCTTCGCCACTGATCCGGAGACGAAGATGCCGAGATGTCCGATGGACGGATGTACTGCGTAGACTATGGTTTGGCGGTGCGCGCGGATCTCATCCTCGGTTTCGTAGAGGTCGAGGATCCAATCGAGCGCCTGCGGCGGCGGGGTGATGTTGTCGGCCTTGGAGCAAAAGACAACGATGGGCGACGCGATGTTTCGCAGATCGAAGCGCGTCCCGTCAGATGATGGGATCTCGCCGGCAGCGAGCTTGTTGCCGATGAACAGCTGATCGGTGATGAACTGCATCTCTTCGGCATTGAGCAGGACGTGCGAGCCCCACCATTGCTCGAACTCGAGGTAACGCGGCGCCTCGCTGTCGACCTTCGAGTAGAGATTGTACTGCTTCGACCACAGCGTGTTCGCCGGATTTAGATTCTCGAAGTTCGACACCAGCCACGCGCCGTCGAACTTGCCGTTGCCAAGATCGCCCGTCATTGCCGTGAGCCAACTGCCTCCGAGCAGGCCTCCTGTGTAGCGCATGGGATTTTCGCCGTGTACACCCGCCCAGTAGGAGAGGGGCGAGCCGGCAACGATGATCGGGCCGAAAAGCTCGGGCCTCTTTGCTGCCACCAGCATTACCGCCCAGCCGGCTTGGCAGTTGCCAATGACGGCAGGTTTGCCTTCGGCATCAGGATGCAGCTCTATCACGCGCTCGAGGAAGATGGCTTCAGCGCGGACGATGTCTTCGATGGTCTGTCCAGGAACTGGGTTCGGCAGGAAGCCGATGAAATAGCACGGATGCCCTGCCTTGAAGACTACGCCGATCTCGCTCTGCGGCTTGAACCCTCCGATGCCAGGCCCATGCCCCGCGCGCGGGTCGACGATGACGAACGGTCGCTTGCCCGTATCGATTTCGACGCCGGCAGGCGGCGCAACGCGCACTAGCACGTAGTTGACCGGACGCTCGAGCTTGCGCCCGTCCATGACGACTTCGCAGCCGAATTTCAGAACATGCGGTGCGATTTTGGCGGCATGTTCGCGCTGGCGCTCGCTGCGCTGCTGGAGCACGTCGAGAAAGAGTACGCCGCGTTGCCAAGCATCCATCCAATATGCGTAGGCATCTTGGAACGGATTGAAATCCGATGGCGCGACGCGTGGATCGCTTGCACGGGGTGATGCAGGGGGCATTGCGGTTTACTCACGGGGGGGGGGAGGTGAACAGACCGTCGTGGATCGCACTCCACACCTGCGCCGAGGCCCGGTCAACAGAAAACGACCCAACAGCGCGCAGACCTGAGCCGATGAAGAACAGTGTTAAGCATGCAGAAATCTGTAATCTGGGCGGCCGCATAAGTATAGCATATCAGTATAGCATAATGGTTCGATCACCGACATTGATCGGTCGCGCGCGCGCCGCACCAGCGTATCGGGCCACCGTTACGAGGTAGTGTCGTGCTCCGAGACTACGTTCAAAAAACTCAAGACGAAATCTCGCGGCTGCGCATCGCGGATTACGTGCGAACGTCGCGTGACCGCGTTCTCGATTCAGGGCTGGTGCACTTCTGGTTGAAGAAGTGGGTAGTCGCCGCGCTGGCTGCGATTGCTGTTCTACTCGTCGGCGTTGCGCTTCTAATTAGTAGCGGCATCAACTTCGATACGTTCCTCAACTATTTCGCGCTTGGCCTGCTGATCTTCGTCCTCATTACGCTCTTCTACGGCATCATTGCGATCCACGACGTGCCGTACGAACTCGCCAAGCACCGCAACCACCCGCATCAGGATGCGATCCACGCCGCCGGCTGGGTCAGCCTGTTCACGCTGCATGCGATTTGGCCGTTCCTCTGGATCTGGGCGATGCTCTACCGCCCAGACCGTGGCTGGGGCATGCAGCAGAAGGCCCAAGCGGGCAACGGACACGCCGAGATCGAACCCGAGACCCTCGAGGCGCTGCACGCGCGCGTGGCAGAGCTCGAGCGGCGATTGGATCAGGCGGCGCGCTGATGGAACTCCTCCTGATCCTCACCTATACGGCAATATGCGTTGCCATCTTCAGGATCTTCCGCATCCCGGTGAACAAATGGACGCTGCCGACCGCGGTCTTGGGCGGAATATTTCTCATCGGCTTCATACTTCTCGTGATGAACTACAACCACCCCTTTACGGACAACGCGCGCATCTACTTTGCGACGACACCGATCCTTCCCGACGTCAGGGGACGTGTGGTCGAGGTGCCGGTAGAGCCGAACCGCACACTTAAAAAGGGTGACGTCCTATTCCGTGTCGACGACGCTCCCTACCGGTTTGAAGTCGAGAAGCGGCGCGCTACACTCGCGGAAGCCGAGCAGAACGTTTCGCAGCTCAAGGCCGGTTTCGACTCCGCGCAGGCGGTTGTCGCATCAGCTACCGCAGAACGCGATCGGGCCAAGGCTGCATACGACCGCTTTAGCCAAGGTAACGAAAATGCGCGCGCTGCTGGTCGCGATCTGCCGTTCTCGTTGGCCGATGTGGAGAACCGTCGCGGCGTCTATCTATCCGCCGAAGGCAAGTTGCAGCAGGCGGTGGCCAGTGCCGAGCAAGCGCGTGTCACCTACCAGTCGGAAATTGGCGGCATCCATACTTCCGTAGCTCGCCTGCGCGCGGACCTGCGCGACGCTGAGTTCGATCTTGACATGACCACGGTGCGTGCCCCGGGACCAGGCTTCGTGACACAACTGGCATTGCGTCCCGGCATGTACGTGGTTCCCGCGCCGCTGCGGCCGGTCATGGTGTTCGTGCACGAGGACGATCGCACGCTCGCCGCAGGGTTCCAGCAAAACGCGCTGCAACGCGTACGACCCGGTGACGAGGCTGAGGTTGCCTTCGATGCCGTTCCGGGGCGGGTCTTCAGGGGCAAAGTCGTACGTGTGCTCGACGCCATTGCCCCGGGGCAGTTTCAAGCGAGCGGCTCGATGCAGGACATGGGCGAACGGCTGCCCGGAGGCCGGGCCGTCGCCGTAATCGAGGTTAACCAAGACATGTCCGCCTACAACATCCCCGGTGGGGCGGCTGCTCAGGTCGCCCTGTACACCCCTTATTGGCATCATTTCGCTATCATCCGGCGGATCCTTCTCCGAATGCGGAGTTGGCAAAATTATGTCTTCCTCGAAGGACACTAGGAGCACTTCGATGACCAGCTACGGAATGTTTATTGCGCCGCTTGCGCTTGTCGCCTTAAGCGCGTCAGTGGCTGCATTGCCAACGGCCCGCCTCGTTCAGCCGGCACAGGTATTGTTGATCGCAGAGGACGCACCCAGTCAGTCTCCCGATGCCGCAACATCCACCGAGGATGTGCAAGAGCGTTATCTGGCGACTGAAACGATCGAGTCTTGCATGAAGAGTTGGGACCCAGGTACGCACATGACGAAGGAAGCTTGGCGCACCACCTGCGAACGCATCAAGGCGGAGCGTTTGCCTTACGTGAAGAAGAGGTGAGCCGTGAGCACAGCTGTTCGCGGTTCAGCCACGCCTGAAGGGGAACCAAATTGCGAGCGCTGATCGGTGCGGGT
>DATBSP010000086.1:0-3633 GCA_036559705.1 Hyphomicrobium sp. | reverse complement strand
CCGCAAATGCGGCCAACAAGGTTACGATTGGCGTACTGAAATTCGGCACGGTCAGCTGGGCGCTCGACACCATCCGCGCCAACGGCCTCGACAAGGCCGAGGGCGTCGAACTCGACATCGTGCCGTTGGCGAGTACCCAGGCAACCACCGTGGGCCTGCAAGCCGGCTCGGTGGACATCATCGCCACGGACTGGTTGTGGGTCTCGCGCGAGCGAAGCGGCGGCGCCGACTTCGCCTTCTCACCCTTCACCACCGCGCTCGGCTCCATCATGGTGCCCCCCAACTCGCCGATCAAGACCCTCAGCGACCTGAAGGGCAAGCGCCTCGGCGTTGCCGGGGGACCGCTCGACAAGAGTTGGCTGCTGCTCGTGGCGTATGCCCTGCGCACAGCCCATCTCGACTTGCGAAAGGACACTACGCAAGAATACGGCGCGCCGCCTCTTCTGGCGGAACGGGCCAAGCAGGGCGCGCTCGATGCCGTTCTGAATTTCTGGCCCTATTCGGCGAGGCTCGAGGCGGAGGGCTTCACCCAACTGATTGGAGTCGAGGACGTGGTGAGCGAGCTTGGCGCCAAGGGCGAGGTCGCCATGGTCGGCTATGTCTTCAGCGAAAGCTGGGCAAAGCAAAACTCTGAGGTAATTCAAGGATTTCTGCGGGCGGCGGCGAAGGCCGACGAGTTACTCGCAACCTCCAACGAGGAGTGGGAGCGGTTGAAGCCGATCATGAGCGAGAACGATCCCAGCTTCAACGACAAGACCTTCGATGCGTTGCGACGCCGCTATCGCGAGGGCATCCCGGAGCGCTCGACCGCCGAGAATGAATCCGACGCCAAGATTCTGTATCAGTTCCTGCGCGAACTCGGCGGCGAGAAGCTCGTGGGTCCCGGCACCGAACTCGCTCCCGGGACCTTCTGGCATGGGGGCAAGCCGTGAGCGTGACGTTTGTCCGCGCCGAGGCCGTGCCGAGGTCGCGCCTTTTGCGCGGACCTCTCGTCTCGGTCCTCTCGGTCGCGGGCTTCTTGCTCATCTGGTTCATCGCCGCGGAGATCGCGCAAAGCCGGCTTCTGCCCGGACCCGTCGCGGTGATCGAATATATCTACAAGGAATCGGTGCATGGCGACCTGCTGACCGAGCTCGGCATCACCCTGTGGCGCGTCGTGGCATCCTTTGTCGTGGCGATGGCGATTGGCAGCGTGCTCGGGCTCGCCATGGGCCAAATGCCGGCGCTGGACCGCGCACTCGATCCCTGGCTGATCGTGCTGCTCAATCTTCCCGCCCTCGTCATCATCATTCTTGCTTATGTATGGTTCGGTTTGAACGAGGCCGCGGCGATCGGCGCCGTCGCGCTGAACAAGATTCCCAACGTCGTCGTCACCTTGCGCGAAGGCGCCCGTGCGCTCGATCCCAGTCTCGACGAGATGGCACGCGCCTACCGGCTCTCGCCGATGAGCAAGCTGCGCAACGTCACCCTGCCGCAACTCCAGCCCTATTTCGCCGCGGCCTCGCGTTCGGGCATTTCGTTGATCTGGAAGATCGTGCTCGTTGTAGAGCTGCTCGGCCGGTCGAACGGCGTCGGCTTCGAGCTGCATCTCAACTTCCAGCTTTTCAACGTGACGGCGATCCTCGGCTATACGCTCGCCTTCGTCGCCGTCATGCTGACCATCGAATATTTATTGGTGCAACCCATTGAACGACATTCAACACGCTGGCGTAACAAGCCGGTTTGAAATCCGCATCGAGGAGAAGACGCACGTCAGCGCCGATGGCACGGAGCTTGTTGCCATCCGCGACTTCGTGCTCGACGTCGAACCCGAGAGCATGACGGTCTTGATGGGTCCGTCCGGCTGCGGCAAGACCACGTTGCTGCGGATCGTCGCCGGCCTGGACGATCGCTTCGTTGGCGACGTCGGCATTCCTCCCGACACGCGCATCGGGCTCATGTTCCAGGAGCCACGCCTTTTGCCCTGGCGGACCGTGCGGCAGAATATCGACTTGGTGGCGGCGCCGAGCTTCACCGAGGCCGACCTGGAGCAACTCGCGCAGGCCGTCGGCATTGCCGACATGCTGCCGCGCTATCCGCAGGAACTATCGCTCGGCCTGGCGCGTCGCGTGGCGCTGGCCCGCGCCTTCGCCACCAAGCCGGACCTGTTGCTGCTCGACGAGCCGTTCGTGTCGCTCGACGAGCGGACCGCCGATCGGCTGAGAAAGCTGTTGCTCGATGTGTGGCAGGAGCGGCCGACCACGGCGATCCTGGTGACGCACAACGCGCGCGAGGCGATCATGCTCGCCGATCAGCTGGTGTTGCTGGCGCCGCGCCCGACCCGCGTGGTCGCGGTCGAGAGCATCAAAGTGCCGCAAGCCGAGCGCGATCACGCCGTGGTGGAGGCGATCCACACCGATCTTTTGCGCCGCTTTCCGAGCAATTTCTCCAACAGCTAGCCGGCCGCGGCGGCCGCCCCCACCTTACGCTGCTGGATGCCGAAGGACGGGTCATAAGCCCAGACCGACAGCGCCAGGAACAACAGCGTGCAGCCGCCGACGATGCCGAGCGCCTGCCAATTTATCTCGAGATAGAAGGCGAAGCGGATCAGCTCGACCGCCCAGGTGAACGGGTTGTAGAGGCAGATGTAATAGAGCCAGAGGCTCCCCTCGCGCATTTTCCACAACGGATACAGCGCCGATGACGCGAAGAACATCGGGAAGATCACGAAGTTCATGATGCCGGCGAAATTCTCGAGCTGCTTGATGGTCGAGGACAACAGCATGCCCAACGCGCCGAACATCAGGCCGGTGAGAATGAGCGCGGGCAGCGCCGCCAGATAGCCCCAGTGCGGCAGCTCGACGCCACAGAAATAAGCGACCAGAAGAAACGTATAGACCTGGAACAGCGAGACGATCACGCCGCCAAACAGGCGCGCGACGAGCAGGAACCACCGCGGCAAGGGCGTCGTCAACAGCACCCGCATCGAGCCCATCTCGCGGTCATAGACCATCGACAGTGAGCTCTGCATGCCCTGGAACAGCTGGATCATCGCCAGCAGCCCGGGCGTGATGTAGACGTCGTAGGTGATGTAGGTCTGATACGGCGGGATGATCGAGATACCCAGCGCCGCGCGAAAACCGGCCGCGAAAATAATAAGCCAAATCAGCGGCCTGACCAGCGCCGCAAAGAAGCGCTCACGTTGCTGTAAGAAGCGCAGCAACTCGCGCCAGACGATGCCGTGAAAGGCGCGGACATAATGCATCAAGTTCATGCGGCGACGTCCTCTTCCGTATCGCCGCCGATGAGCAGCGTGAAGGCGCCACCGAGATCCTTGGCGCCCGTCTCGGCCACCACGTCCTTGGTCAGACCGCGCGCCACGATCTTCCCGCGATTGATTACCAGCAGATCGTCGTCGGGTTGCACCTCGTCGAACAGATGCGTCGCCCAGAGCACGCCGATATTGTCGTTGCGGGCGAGCTCATGCACGTGGCGCACGATGGCGCGGCGCGTCGGGTCGTCGAGCCCGATCGTCGGCTCGTCGAGCAGCAGCAGTTTCGGGCTGTGCAACAGGCTGCGGGCGATCTCGACCCGCCGCCGATGGCCGCCGTTCAGCGAGCGGACGCGCTCGCCAATGCGCTCCGCCATGTCAAG
>DATBSP010000085.1:0-29027 GCA_036559705.1 Hyphomicrobium sp. | reverse complement strand
ACGCGAGAAGTATGGAATTCAATTTGACGGTCAATCGGCTCGCCCGTTTAATATACCCGCGGAGTAAAGAATGTTCGCTTGCGTCGTTTGTGTTGCGTAGTGGGGTAGCGTCATGCGTTCAGTAGGTCCCGCCCTCCCGGGCGGCGTGTTTGCGCTCAGTATTTTTCAGCCTTCAGCTGTCAAACAATCAACGTCACGTGTCCTCGCTGCCGCCCTGATGCTGGCAGTGAGCCCGGCGACGCTTGCGATCGCGCAAACGGCCGACTCCACCCAGCTTGATCCGCTGGTGGTCGAAGCCGAAAAGAAAAAGAAAGCAGCCGCGGCCAAAAAGTCGGCTCCCAAGCAAACCGCGGCTCCGGCCCCGCAACCCGTTGCGCAGCCGCAGCCACCGGAGCCGCCGCCGCCTATATCCGATGCGATCCCCGCCGGTGCCACATTTCCCGGCGGCAATCCTTACGCCAATCCCAATGCGCCGTTCATGGTCGAGCAGTCAGCGAACCCAAAGCTGACCCAACCTCTCGCGGATACACCGCGGACGATCACCGCCATACCGGAGGCAGTGATGGAGGATCAGGGGGTGCGCGATTTGCGCGAACTCGCCCGTAATGTCCCCGGCCTGACCATCGGATCGGCCGAGGGCGGCAATGCCTACGGCGCCTTCGCCATTCGCGGCTTCAAGGCCAACAACGACATCTTTGTCGACAGCATCCGCAATCCCGGCAACATGATCCCGGACGTGTTCGCCGTCCAGCAGATCGAGATCTACAAGGGGCCGAGCGGCGGCATCGCCGGGCGCAGCACCATCGGCGGCGCCGTCAACCTGATCTCCAAGCAGCCCGATCTCAACTTCAACTATTACGAGGTCGACACGACGATCGGAACCGACAGCACCTTCCGCTCCACGCTCGACGCGAACCAAGTCATCACCCACGATTTCGCCGTACGCGCCAACCTCATGTACGACCAGCACGATATAGCCGGTCGCGATATCACCGACAGCGAGCGGTGGGGCGGCCTGTTCTCGGCCAGGGCCAGGCCGACGGACGACGTTATGGTTACGCTCGACTACTACCGCTATCGCAATGATGCCATTCCCGACTGGGGTGTTCCTGTTCTGACCCGTACTGCCCTGGCACCCGCCGATATTCTACCAAACGCCATTCATAAGCCGATCACGGAATTCGGCTTCTCGCGCGACATGTTCGTCGGCATGGTCGGCCTCGATTTCTTCGAGGAGCAAGCTGACATCGGCACGATGATGATCGTCGCCAAGCTGGCCGATAACATCACCTTGACCAACACTTCGCGGGCTGGGCAGAGCCGGGTCAACTACGTCGCCACGTCGATGGAAGGCATTCCCGACGTGCATCATCCGAACCGTGACCAGATGGCCCAGATCTACGCCAACCAGACGGAGCTGAACGTCAAGTTCACGACAGGGACCTTCAAGCACAACCTGGTTGCCGGCCTGGAGGTGACGCGCGAGAACTTAGATAGAGACGCCTACCTTGTAAGCAACTGTTGCGACACCACGCGGCCGTTTCCTCCCAATGTTTACAGCCCGACGGACGTCATCCTCGGAAAATCACGAACATACGATGCGACAATCGATGACGTTGGCGTTTACCTGCTCGATACGATCCATCTGTCCGAACAGTGGATCATCAACGGTGGCGTGCGTTTTGACGACTTTTCGCGCGATCAAGTCGGCGGCCCGAATAACGGTCTCACTCCGGCGGCGGCTGCACTCAACGAAAGGCTCAATACCGCCAAGGTCGAAGCGGACCTCTTCAGCTGGAACGCTGGCATCGTTTACAAACCTGTCGAAATCGGCAGCATCTATGCCGCCTACGGAACGTCGGAAAGCCCCATCGGCAGCGAGCTCGATTCGACCGGCGCGCAATACAATGGCCTCAGCTCGATCCTCGTCAATGCACCGCCGCAAGAGGCACGGGCGGTCGAGGTCGGCACCAAGTGGGAACTGTTCGATCGGCGCTTGCTCGCCACGGCTGCGTTGTTCCAGACCGACGTC
Organism: Hyphomicrobium sp.; assembly: GCA_036559705.1. Taxonomy (GTDB): domain Bacteria; phylum Pseudomonadota; class Alphaproteobacteria; order Rhizobiales; family Hyphomicrobiaceae; genus Hyphomicrobium_A. Next base: position 26,995 of record DATBSP010000085.1, on the reverse strand, counting down.
GAGAATGCACGCACGAATGCGGCACCCACTAATCCGAATGTCAACGACCCCAACCCGCCCATAGACCCGTTACTTTTTTATTCGGGCGAATATCGCGTTCGCGGTATCGAGCTGGGTGCGGCGGGCAATATCACCAAGGAGTGGAGCGTGTTCGGCGGTCTCGTGCTCCTCGACACGGAGGTCCTGAAGTCGGACCCTCTCAACCCGCAAGATGTCGGACGACGGCTGGCCAACATTCCGCTGACGCAGTTCGCGCTCATGTCAAAGTACCAGCTGACAGACCAACTGGCGCTCGGCGGCACGGCGACCTACGGCGGCGAGGTTTACGCCGGCCATCTCGCCGCCAACGCCAGCGACAATCATACGGTCGACTGGTGGCGGTTCGACGCCTTTGCCGAGTACGAGCTGACTAAGAACATCGAGCTCGAGCTAATCGGCCTCAACCTAACGGATGAGCTCTATTACGACGCCATCTATCAGGCACCGGGCCTTACGGGCACAGGCAACGGCACATTTGCCTTCGTCGCGCCGGGGCGCGCCGGCTACTTAACCGTGAAGTGGAAATACGACTAGATCTAAGCTCGACCAGCTCCTGATCTGCTAAACCTACGGGCGCCCCCGTGCCCGTAGGCTTCATTGAAGAGACGCGCGTGCAGATCAAGGTTCCGCAGGTACTGACCAAGGAGCAGGTGGCGACCTGCCGCAAGGTCATCGACGACGCCAAGTGGATCGACGGCCGCGGCACCGCCGGCGCCCACGCCGCCGCCGTAAAGCAGAACATGCAGCTGCCGGAGAATTCGCCAGAGGCACGCCAACTCGGCGAGATGGTGCTGCAGGCGCTGTCCACCAGCCCGCTGTTTATATCCTTCGCGTTGCCCTTGCGCGTGCTGCCGCCCATGTTCAATCGCTACGGCTCCGGCCAGTTCTTCGGCAGTCATGTCGACGGCTCGATCCGCGGCATTCCAGGCACCGGCATGCGCATGCGCACCGACGTTTCGTGCACACTCTTTCTCGCCGAACCCGAGGAATACGACGGCGGCGAGCTGTGCGTGGTGGACGACTACGGGACGCACGAGGTCAAACTGTCCGCCGGCGATGCCGTGCTCTACACGGCGACGAGCCTGCATCACGTCAATCCGGTGACGCGCGGCTTTCGCGTGGCCTCATTCTTCTGGGTGCAAAGCATGGTGCGCGACGAGCGCGCCCGCCGGCTGCTTTTCGAACTCGACCAGACGATTCAGAAGCTGACGACGACGCTCGGCGTTGAGAACCCGGAGGTCGTACGGCTCGGCGGCATCTATCACAACATGATCCGCTATTGGGCGGAAACGTGAAGTGTCGGAGCGCCTGACACTCCCCGTCTGTCTCGCCGACTACGAGCGGCTTGCGCACCAGCGGCTCGACCCCAACGCCCTTTCTTTCTTTGCCGGCGGCGCCGCCGACGAGATCACCGTCCGCTGGAACCGCGAAGCCTTCGACAAGCTCGCCCTCAGCCCGCGCGTGCTGCGCGGCGGCAGCGGCGGGCACACGCGCGTCTCGCTTTTCGGCCGTGACTACAAGCATCCGATTTTCATCGCGCCGATGGCACTTCAGAAGCTCGCGCACGAGGACGGCGAGATCGCCACCGCCATCGGCGCCGAGGCGCAGGACGCATGCATGGTGCTTAGCGCGCAGGCGAGCGTTCCCATGGAGGACGCCTATCGCGTGGGCGCAACATGCCGCTGGTTTCAGCTCTACGTGCAGCCGACCAAGGCGGCGACCAAGCAACTCGTCAGACGGGCCGAGGATACCGGGTTCGAGGTCTTTGTCGTCACTGTAGACGCGCCTGTCAGCGGCGTGCGCACACGCGAGCATCGCGCCGGTTTTCATTTGCCACCCGACATTTCGGCCGTGAACTTGGCGGGGCTTCTCCCGCTGGAAGGACCCGAGCTGAACCGTGACGCGAGCGTGATATTCGATCATTTCATGGCTTTGGCGACCACCTGGGACGATCTCGCCTGGCTCAAGTCAGAGACCAAGTTGCCGATCATCATCAAAGGCATTGTCACGGCAGAGGACGCCACGCGGGTCGTCGAGCTCGATCTCGACGGTATCATCGTCTCCAATCATGGCGGGCGAACACTCGACACGCTGCCGGCGACGATCGACGTCTTGCCGGAAATCATTGCTGCCGTGAGCGGCCGTGTCCCAGTGCTCCTGGATGGAGGGATAAGGCGGGGCACCGATGTGTTGAAGGCGCTGGCGCTCGGTGCATCAGCTGTGCTCGTCGGAAGACCGGTGGTCTATGGCCTCGCCGTCAATGGGGCACTCGGCGTGTCGCACGTTCTGCGGCTGCTGCGCGACGAGTTCGAGATCGCCATGGTCCTCACCGGATGCCGGACCCTTGACGACATCGGTCCTCAATTGGTGCGCCTCAATAGCTGATATGCGTAAAACCTGAAGGCAGCACAGGTTCAAGAGATCGTGGCGACCCAGCACCTCGATGGAGACACCGGCATGCGACTAGTCAAGCGATTGCACGCTGACCGTGACGCGCGAGCCGCCGCGGCCGCCCTTCGAAAATTAGTGGTGCAGGTACCGCTAGATCCTGCCGACGCTGAGTTGCTGATCATGGCGGCTACAAATCTAGGACGAGCAAGGGGCGAGGTGGCCCGGGCTCTGATCAAGGGCGACATGACGTGGAACGCCGTTGTCAGGGCCGGCCGGGATAGAAAACCTACGCGTGCAGCCGAGTGAACTAACGTGCGCTCGACGTGGTATGACCAGTGCGCCACCGATCCTGTGCCCGCGGATTTGTGTTTTAGCGCACCACGTGGTCATCCCGGCGTTCGGTGCCGGGATTCATCCCTCCGCCAGTTCCGTTGCCAGCGGCGCGCTGGATCCCTGAGCCCGGGATGACTGACGTGACTCAGACCTTGCGATCGCGCATCGCCAACGTGCGGAGGCGAAGCGCGTTGAGCTTGATGAAGCCGGCGGCGTCCTTCTGATCGTAGGCGCCCTTGTCGTCCTCGAAGGTGACGAGCGTCGACGAGTAGAGCGACTTTGCGCTCTCGCGCCCGATGACACCGACGTTGCCCTTGTAGAGCTTCAGCCGCACCTCGCCCTCGACGTGCTCCTGGCTCTTGTCGATCAGCGCCTGCAGCATCTCGCGCTCGGGCGAGAACCAGAACCCATAGTAGATGAGCTCCGCATAGCGCGGCATCAGCTCGTCTTTCAGGTGCATGGCGCCACCGTCGAGGGTGATGGATTCCATGGCCCGATGCGCGGCGAGCAGGATGGTGCCGCCGGGCGTCTCGTAGACACCGCGCGACTTCATGCCGACGAAGCGGTTCTCGACCAGATCGAGGCGACCGATGCCGTTGTCGCGGCCATAGTCGTTGAGCGTCGCCAGGAGATTGGCCGGGCTCAGCGGGTTGCCGTTGACGGAAACGGCGTCGCCCTTCTTGAAGCCGACGGTGATGATCGTCGCCTTGTCGGGCGCCTCCTCCGGCGAGATGGTGCGCTGGTAGACGTAGGGCGGCGGCTCGACGGCCGGGTCCTCCAGCACCTTTCCTTCTGAGGACGAGTGCAAAAGGTTTGCATCGACCGAGAACGGCGCCTCTCCGCGCTTGTCCTTGGCGATGGGGATCTGGTTCTTCTCCGCAAAGGCGATCAGATCCTCGCGGCTCTTGAACTCCCAGTCGCGCCATGGCGCGATGATCCTGATGCCCGGTTCCAGCGCGTAATACGAAAGCTCGAAGCGCACCTGGTCGTTGCCCTTGCCGGTGGCGCCGTGGCAGACGGCGTCGGCGCCGGTGGCCCGCGCGATGTCGATCTGCTTCTTGGCGATCAGCGGCCGCGCGATCGACGTGCCGAGCAGGTAGACGCCCTCATATAGCGCGTTGGCGCGGAACATCGGGAAGACGAAGTCGCGCACGAACTCCTCGCGCAGGTCCTCGATGTAGATGTTCTGCGGCTTGATGCCGAGCATCAGCGCCTTCTCGCGCGCCGGATCGAGCTCGCCGCCCTGGCCGAGATCGGCGGTGAAGGTGACGACCTCGGCGCCGTAGGTCTGCTGCAGCCACTTGAGGATGATCGACGTATCGAGGCCGCCGGAGTAGGCGAGCACGACCTTCTTGATCGGCTTGGGCTTGGAGGTCATGGGGGCTCTTTGACGAGGGGCAAGAGTGGCGTACGGCGGCGCACTATAGGGATCGGCAACCGACCTGCAACAATCGAGTTCAGTATCTATGCTTAGCCTTTTCTGGCGCGGACCCGCGTTCGCCGCCGCCGTCATCGTTGCGTTCGCTGCCACCGCCATGGCCGCCGACGAGAAGAAAAGCGAGAAGAAAGTCGAGAAGAAACCGCCATCTATCTGCGTCGGCCTCGACACCAATGCGTGCGGCACGAAGGCCGAATGCTATTGGAAGCAACAGATCACCACTAAGGCTGGCAAGGTGCGTAGGGCGCACTGTCGCAAGCGGCCGCACCAGCAAATGGCCAAGAAGGCCGCCTAAGATACCAGGCCGGGCTGGCTTGTTGGGTTGCGCGTCTCAGGACATGCGCAGCGTGGTGAACAACGTGCCGACGTTCAGGGGCACCATGGCCATCAGCGTTAGCATTTCCGTTGACGGCCAGCTGCCGAGCGATGTCGCATGGCCGCCATCGGTCTGGTAGCTGGCGAATACCTTCTTGATCGAGCGGGTCGCCGCGTCGGCGGCGTCCAGAACGGCGGCGTTCGCTTCCGCCGTTGGCCAGGCGACAGCGTGCGGCACGCCGGACGACATCATCATAAAGGCCATGGGCCACGCGGATGCCGGCGCGGCGAACGGGTTTAGGGTGAGCCATGCGGCCATGGGGTTTGCTGCGTTTGCGACCGGACGGACCGGCGCGGTGCTCATTGCACTGAGCACATCACTCATCGCCTGCGCGAACACCGACATCGCCTCCCAGGGGTTGGTCGGCAGCGGCGTCGGGGCCGGCGCAGGAGCCGGCGGCAGCATCCACGCGAAGGGCTTGAACAGGGGCGTCGAAGCAGCCGGAGGCGCCGGTGCCATGGGAACCGGCCAGTGCCAGAGCTGCTGGGGGGGTTGCGACCTGGGCGCCGGGGGCTGCAACATGTCCGACCAGAAGTTCAGCACCTGCTCGGCCATCGCCGCGTAGGCGGCCGTGCTGGCGGCCGAATAGCCGACGGCAGCATCGACACAGCGGCGGGTGAAACGCTGCTGGAGGTCCGGATCGAGCATGCGGCTGCTATCTCCTTGCCCCCGCAAGCACTGCCAGAAAGTTAAACTGATTGCTGCGCCGCAACAACACAATTGCGCGTGAGAGCAGTTTTATCCCGACGAGGATTACGTCGCCTGCGCTACCGGCGCTGGGTCAGCCGGCGGAGCGGCAGCCGAAGGTGGCGGGACATCGCCGCGCTTGCCGCCCGCGCGCCGGCCGGCGACGAGCCAATAGGCGAGGCCGCTCAAGATGCCGACAGCGATGAAGGCGCCGAGCGCATAGTTGTTGAAGATCGACGGCTGCCCCGGGACCTCGTTGAGGTACTCGGCCGCAAAGCCCCCCAGCGCGATGGCGATGCCGATGAGCACGTAATAGATCCACGAGCGCACGCGCGACAGTTCGGCGATGCCGATGAAAATGAGGGCGAACGGCAAGGCAAAGATAGCCGAATGCGTGGCAACGCGCAGCGAAAGTACGCCGGCGTTGCCGAGCCTTTCGGGCTGCGCCTCGGCCGGAAGGGCGGCGATATCCGCCGGGGTGACGACGAAGGCGACGGTCACTACGCCGGCGACGAGGCAGGCGACAATGAAGCCAAAAAGGACGCGCAGCAGCGTGATCATAGGCCCACTCGCTCAAGGGGTTTTAAGACACCAAGCTTACAGGCCCCAAGTTGCTTACCTCAATGAAAAACGCCGCTTCTGCCTAACGGCCTAGACCGACTGTTCAGGCGTTGCGGCCGGCGATCAGCCAGTAGACGAAGCCGCCGGCAAAGCCCGCGGTGGCAAACACCTGCCATACCAGCGCCTCGGGCGTCGCAATGGCCCCACCCTGGCCGTAGCGGGCAAGCAGGGGGATAGCCGCTAGCGCAACGCCGCCGCCGACTACGTAATAGGCCAGCGACCGGATGCGGGCGATCTCCCCGATGATAACGATGAGCAGCGCAGGGATGATCGTGAGGCTGGCGAGCAGAATGACGCCATGGTTCAACATGGCGAAGATGGTTTCGGCATCCTCATTGCCGATAGGATTGACGTGCAGGAATGCGGTAACGCGCTCGAGGCCGAGCGTCACCAGCACGAACAGCACGGCAGCAGCCGCCAGCAGCAGCGCAAACGGGATGACGATGAGGATGCGGCCGGTGGTCTTCCAGAACACAGCTGTTAGGCCCCGCTGCCACTCGAGGCCGCGTCGATCGGCACGGCGCGGTCGCTGGCGCGCTGCTTGACGCTGGCCGAGCGCAGTTGCCCGCACGCGGCGTAGATGTCGCGTCCGCGCGGCGTGCGCACCGGGCTCGCATAGCCTGCCTTGTTCACCACCTCGGCGAAGCGCTCGATCTGCTCCCAGTCGGAACATTCGTATGGCGCGCCGGGCCACGGGTTGAACGGAATAAGGTTGATCTTGGCGGGAATTCCAGCCAGCAGCCGCACCAGCTCGCGCGCTTCCGCCAGGCTGTCATTCACGCCCTTCAGCATGACGTATTCGAACGTGATGCGCCGGGCGTTGGACAGCGCGGGATAGTTGCGGCACGCATCCAGCAGCTCGGCGAGTGGATACTTGCGATTGATCGGCACCAGTTCGTCGCGCAGCTCGTCGCGCACCGCGTGCAGCGAAATGGCTAGCATGGTGCCCGTATCGGCACCCCAGCGGGCAATCTCCGGCACGATGCCGGAAGTCGACAGGGTGATGCGCCGCTTGGAGACCGACAACCCCTCCCCGTCGGCGGCCAGCTCCATCGCTGCCTTGACGTTGTCGAAGTTATAAAGCGGCTCGCCCATGCCCATGAGCACGATATTGGTGATCTTGCGGTCGGAGGAGGGCACCAGCCGCCCGTCGGCCGGGGGCAGTGCGTCCGGCCAGTCGCCAATGCGGTCGCGTGCCAGCAGGATCTGCCCGACGATCTCCTGAGCGGTGAGGTTGCGCACGAGGCGCTGCGTCCCCGTGTGGCAGAAGGTACAATTCAGCGTGCAACCCACTTGGCTCGAGATGCACAGGGTGCCGCGCTCCGCCTCGGGAATGTAGACCGTCTCGATCTCGGGCGGCTTGCCGTCGCGCCCCTGAGCAGCCAGCCGCAGCAGCCATTTGCGCGTACCGTCGACCGACACCTGCTCGCTGACGATCTCGGGCCGCGCCAGGGTGTAGCGCCGGCTGAGGTTGGCGCGCAGTTCCTTGGCGACATCGGTCATAGCGTCAAAGCCCGGCACGCCACGGACGTACAGCCAGCTGTAGAGCTGGTTGACGCGCATGCGGAGCTGCTTTTCCGGCACGCCGGCCTCAGCCAGCGCCGCACGCAGCCCGTCGCGGCCGAGGCCGGCGAGGGTGAGCTTTTCAGCGGATGGCGCAGCCTCATTGGCTGCGGGAGGCGTATCGAGCGTCAGAACCATGTAAATCCGGGTGAAACGGTTCGCCCCTTTTCTAACGTCGCCCCTTAGAGACAGCAAATCCCCAGACCCGGGGGGCGGGTCTGGGGATCGCAATACGAGGACTTCCAGGTTTGGAACGGGACGATTGTCCCCAGGGTCCGGCTCAGGCGGCCGGTACCCAACGGCCGGCAATGAAACCGAATGCCACTGCGTCGGGGTGCAGTCTGGCTGACTGCCGCAGCTGGTCCGCTTCCTTTACGTCGGCGTCACCGATAACAACCTGGGGGCGGGCTGCTTTGACCGTGTCGTGATATCCGCTGAGAAGGATTACCCTTTTTCCGCGGACCTCGATCTTCGGACATGCCATGCGTCACCTCCTGTGCAGGAGTTCAGCGCTGCAGAAAGGCGGTTCGGGGGAGCTAACTGCTGCCACAATGGCAGCGACCCGCAGCCAATACTGATCACCTACAACAGGCACTATACGTGACTTGTGTGACACACGAAATAACTTTCCGTTGCACAGTCGTAAGGAAATTGTTGACAAAATTGAATACTTGCTGCGCTGCGAAGTGCTTCATTTTCCAAGCGGAACGCTGAGCTGCAAACGCCCTGTCCAGTTCTGCGGAGCGGTTGTCGAGGTGCCGCTCTCGACTCCGCCTGTCGCCTGCAGGCTCGAGCCATCCTTCACGCCGTAGGCAACGCCCGCTTCCGCCTTCAATTGCACATCGGTGGGCCGCACTGACGGCACGGAGGGGTTTAGCGCCTGCAGATCCTCGAAGCCGACGAAGGCGCCGAGCGCGGCGCGCGGCTCGATGAAGGTCACGTCGTCGACGGCAAACCGCTTGGAAACCTCGGGCAGCACTTCGACCTTGCCGGTGCCGGCGGCGCGCGCCGCTCCCGAAGCAGGATCGCGCACCGCATCCTCGATGTAGACGAGGCCGACGCTTGGCGCGACGCTCCAGCCGTACACCTCGCGTGCCCCGATGAGCTTGCCGCGTACCAGCCGACGCTCGGTCAGACTGTCGTCGATGTCGGGGCTGGCAACGGCATTCTCCGTCTCGCCCCAGGCGGCGCGGCCATCGAGCACGACTCCGGAGCCAAGCCGCATACTCATGTAGGGTCCGGCCATCCAACCCTTCGCCGCCATTTCCGGCGCATCGTATTTGGAGCTTTCGACACCGCGATCGAGCTGCGCCAGCGCACCAAGCATGATGTCGGGCCCGATCGTCGAGCGCGTGCCGAGATAGAGAACGCCCAGATTGCCGTTGCTCGTGCCCATATCGAGGCTCGACGAAGCGTAGCTCTGCATGCGCCCTTGCAGCCAGAAATCGATGATGCCAGGCTCCGCAACCTTGTTGCCATTGGCCGCCGCAGCGATCTCCGAGACGCTCACTGAGAACTCGACGTTCTTCGGCCGGCCGTCATCGTCGACGGCAACGGTGCTGGACAGCGGCTTGTCTGCACTCACGACCGGCGTTGCAGCACGGTCGATGCGCAGGCGATCGGGGTCGCGTTCGTTGAGCAGAGCCTTGCGACGCTCGAGGAAGGCTGCGTTGGCGGCCTCTGTGTATGTCGGCGTGCACGAGACGCTGACGCTGCCTGCCGCTCCGCCGGCGGTTGCGAACTGAAACACGTATGAGGAGGCTGCAGGCGCCTTGAAGGTCGTCGCCGCTGCCGACGTGCCGCCGATCAACGTCGCGGGCGCTCCGGCGCCGCTGACCAGCGCGACGGAAGCGTTCTGCGCCGCGAAGCTGAGCAAGTCACCTGCATCGAGAGCAATCTGGCGCGCAACGGGCACGCTCGCCGCAACATCCGCATTAAGCGAGCCGCGATTAATCGCTGCACAACCGCCGCTGGCTGCCGCCCTTGCGGGTGCAACGCAAAGCATTGACGCGGCGATCACCATCGCAGCAATCCGCCCACATCGTGCCACGTCGCTATTTCGGCTGTTCATATCGATCGCCCCGCTCCGCAACTAACGCGATTCGGTGTCGTTGCTGCAGAGCAAAATCGACGGAAGTAAGGACGCGGCGTCAAGCTCTTAGCTGGTCTGCGGCTGCTGCATGGCAGACGTGGCTGGAGGCAGTTGCGCAACCATGGTGGCGGCGATTTCGCGCGCGCCTTGCACAACGATGCTCGCCCCGTAATTTGAGAGGTAGGCCGCCTCGGTGTCAGAATGCGCGTGCGCCACGATGAAGAGATCGCGATTGGCGGCGCGCGCCTGAGTGACGATCTGTCCGGCTTCGAATGCCTCCGGTACGGCAACGAGCAGCGCACGCGCGTGGGCGAGATTGGCGGCGACGAGCGCCGCGGGTGCGCTGGCCGCCACAGCCTCGATGCCCCGCTTTTTGAGCCGCGCGACGATGTCGTCCTTCTCCTCGATGACGAACAGCGGCACGCCGGCCTCCGACAAAGCCTCGCCAATCCAGTGACCGATGCTGCCGTAGCCGACGAGGACCGTGTGTCCCTGCTGGCTCGTCGCCTCGATGTCGGCGACGGCGGCCTTGGCTGAGGCGTCGATCGCCTTGTCGGCAGCAACCGCGTCGGCGACCGCCTGGGCGCCGTCGCGCTTGTCGAGCCACGGCCGTAGCCGGTCGAGCGCCATGAACAGCAGCGGATTAAGCACAATGGAGATGATGGCGCCGGCAAGGACCAGCTCGCGGCCGAGCTGCGGCATGAGACCGAGCGATACGCCGAGGCCGGCGAGGATGAACGAGAACTCGCCGATCTGCGCCAGACTGACGGCGATGGTGGCGGCGGTGCCGAGCGGGCGGCCGAACAGCTGCACGATGGCGAGCGCAGCAAGCGACTTGGCAATGACGATAATCGCGACCGTTGCCAGCACGGGCAGCGGGTCGCGGACGAGAATCGCGGGATCGAACAGCATGCCGACGGAGATGAAGAACAGCACCGCAAAGGCGTCGCGCAACGGCAGCGTTTCCGAGGCGGCCTGCTGGCTGAGCGCCGACTCGCTGAGGATCATGCCGGCGAAGAAAGCGCCCAGGGCAAACGACACGCCGAAAAGCTGCGCCGCACCGTAGGCCGCGCCGAGCGCGATGCTCAGCACCGCGAGGCGGAACAGCTCGCGCGACCCGCTGTGGGCGACGTAGTGCAGGATCCACGGGATCACCCGGCGTCCGACGACCAGCATGACGACCACGAATGCGCCCACCTTGGCAATCGTCAGCGCCACCGTGGTGACGACCTCCGCAATCTCGAAGCCGGAGCTGGCGGGATCCTGCACGCTGCCGTTCAAGAGCGGAACGAGCGGTGGTAGCAGGACGAGCGTCAGCACCATGACGAGGTCTTCGACGATCAGCCATCCGACGGCGATACGCCCGCGCTCGGTATTGATGATGCGGCGCTCCTGCAGCGCGCGTAGCAGCACCACCGTGCTGGCCACCGACAAGGCAAGGCCGAAGGTGATGCCCGCGCCGAGCGGCCAGCCGAGCCAGCCACCGAGCCCGACGCCGAACATCGTCGCCACGGCGATCTGCACGATGGCGCCGGGAACGGCAATAGTGCGTACCGACCACAGCTCTTTCAGCGAGAAATGCAAGCCGACGCCGAACATCAGCAGGATGACGCCGATCTCGGCCAGCTCGCTGGCCAGCGACTGATCCGCGACGAATCCAGGCGTATAGGGCCCGAGCGCTACGCCGGCGAGCAGATAGCCGACGAGGGGAGAGACGCGGATGCGCTGTGCGATGGCGCCGAAAACGAAGGCGAGGCAGAGGCCCACGACGATCGTGGCGATGAGTGGGGTGTCGTGCGGCATGCGTTGGAGGCGCCTCATTCAAGATTGAGGCGCCATAGTAAGGACGGACGCAAAAAATGCACCCCACGTGCCATGACGCGTGCGTGAGCAGCGCGCCCGTGGCCGCGGGCGGCCATGACGATCAGGTCGGAAGCGGTGGGTGCTCGACGCCCGGCGATCGGTTGACCGCGGCGGGGAAGCCGAAGTGGCTGGCACCAAGGTCGACCTCTTGAGGCTGGCGCGCACTGGCGCGGTAGCGTTGGTAGAAGTTGCCCGAGCACAGATACGAGCCACCCTCGATGACCTTGGTCGGCGGGCTAGTCGGCAGGCGACGCTCGCCCTGCCTACATTTGGACGCCGAGGCATCCCAAGCCAGACACGCTTTAGAGGTTGTATCCGGGCTGTGCCTCAATCGGACGATCGCGGTTGGGCGCCGCTCGGCGGCATGCTAAGCAGCACCAAATAATTCTGCGTGGGGGAGATGCCCGGATGTCATTGCAAAACAAAGCCGTTGCCGTTGCCGCCTGTTTCGCCGCCGCAGCCTTGTGCTGGCAGAGCGCCGGCGCCGCCGAGTTCACCTTCAACGAGAAGACGAACGCTGACCTCGCCAAGAAGCTCAAAATCCCGGTTTATTTCGCTGTGCCGAAGAGCACCTGGGCGAAGCTCCCCGACATCAAGACCACCGACAAGCTGGTCGAGTTCAGGCATCCCGACGGTATCAAGGCGAAGGGCGACGTCGGACTGCGCCTCGTCGTCGCCAAGCGCTCCGGACTTTCCGCGCGCCTGGGCAAGAGCGGGCTGCTTCAGACCGGCGACATCATGCTCACGTTTCGCTCGGAGTGGGGTGGCGCCGGCGCCTATCCGAACATCCAGATGGGCATCTCGCACACGGGCTTTGCCTACATCGACGCTAAGGGCAACCTGCGCAATCTCGACAACCCGATGGACGGCGAATACGTCGGCCCCGGCAACCTGACGAGCGAGCACTACCGCACGCTCAACTTCCTGCACATCATCCGACCGCGCAACCTGACGGATCAGCAGCGGGCGAACTTGCTGGCTTGGGCGACCAAACTCAATGCCAGCGCCGGCAAGGTCTATCCGAGTCAGATCAGCTTCAACCAGGACTACCAGAAGCCGAAGTATCAGTCGGGGGGAATGTCGTTCGTCAAGGACGTCGGCGCCATCGCCTTGGGCCAAGGCCATCCTGGCAGCCCGCTCGACATGTATTGCTCCGAGTTCGTGTTCTCGCTGCTCTCGCTACGTAACTGCGATCCAGTGAAGGATGCCGAGGCGTTCAAGGGCAGCCGCGTGCCATCGTGCGTCAAGGAGCCGATGGAGCCGATGAAGGCGACGGGCAATGTCCTGCCGCTGCACGGCCGCAACTCGTACTCCGGCCTCGCCGATGGCCCGCTGCTCGTCCTCGACCAGATGGAGCTGGCCGACGACGTGCGCAAGCCGCTCATCGACAGCATCTTCGTCGAGAACCCGTCGGGCCTCGCGAAGATGTCGGTCGGCCACCGCCAGGTCGCCGAACAGATGCAGCCGCAGTTCGCGAAGCTGAAGGGTTACTACGTCGGCATGACCGGCCGCATGTGGCAGAATTGGCGGGCGCGCCTCGTCGGCACCGGCTTCAACTGGGCCGGCATCCCCGAGAATTACTCGCCGACCTCCTTCCTCATCAACACGCTGCTGCCCGAGAATAACAACAACCGCACCATGGACTACGTGGCGACGATCTTCATCGAGTAGTCGCCTGGCGCAGCCCAGGGCGGCGGAGATGACGAACATAGATCGCAGGGAATTCGTGCTCGGCGGGCTTGCCGCCTCCTGGGCGCTGGCGCCTCCGGCCTACGCCGAGGGTCCGCGCGAGAGCGGCGTCTTCATAAGCGACATGCACTCGCACTTATTCTTCTTCGGCATGGGCGCCTCGCCGGAGAAGAAGCCGCTCGGGCCGGCGATGGCGGCAGGCAACGCGACGCTCGTCGCCTGGTCGCTGGTCGGGGATGTGCCGTGGCTGCGGATCACGGGCAAGGGCATCAAGCAAAAAGGCCTGCCCAAGCCGGGCGAGGCCAGCGCATGGTTCGAGGACGACCTCAAGCGCATCAAGCAGCATATCGCCGAGCAGAACCTCAAGATCGCCCTAACGCCGCAAGACGTCGACCGCGCGGTGGCAGGTGAGCCGCACGTCGTGCTTGCGGTCGAAGGCGCCACCTTCGTCGAGGACGATCCCAAGCCGCTGGAGCGCGCTTACGAGCTCGGCGTGCGCAGCGTACAGCTCGTGCACTACATCGAGAACCCGCTCGGCGACTTTCAGACCGAGGCGCCGCAACACGACGGCCTCACCGAACTGGGCCTCAAGGTCGTTCACGAGTGCAACCGCCTCGGCATCCTCGTCGACCTCGCCCACTGCACGGACACGGCCGTGCGGCAGGCGCTGGAAGCCTCAACACAGCCAGTCGTGTGGTCGCACAGCTCGGTGACACGCACCCGCACGCCGAGCTGGAAGATGCCGGTCTGGCAGGCGCGGCAGCTTTCCTTCGACACGGCGAAGCTCATCGCCGACAAGGGCGGTGTCATCGGTCTGTGGCCGATGCGCTCGGACGTAGGCGCGACGCCGGAAGCCTACGCGCAGCGGCTCTGGGAGCTGGCCGAGTGGCTCGGCGACGATCACGCCGGCTTCGGCACCGACATGAATGCCATCTCGCGCCCGGCCATCGCCAGCTATGCCGACCTGCAACGCGTCGTTCGCTATTGGCAGAAGGCGGGCTTCGACGCCGCCAGCATCCAGAAGCTGGCCATTGGCAACTACGCTCGAGTATTGAAGCAGGCCATGGCTGCCCGCCAGGCCTAGAGAATGAACTTGGACAGGTCGGCGTTCTTGACAAGGTCGCCGATGCGCGTGCCGACGTAGGTCGCATCTATGGTCACCGCGTTGCCGCTGCGGTCGGATGCCTCGAAGGAGATCTCGTCGAGCACACGCTCCATCACAGTCTGCAGGCGCCGTGCCCCGATGTTCTCGACCGTGGAGTTCACCTGCACAGCCGCATCGGCCAGCGCGTCGATGGAATCGTCGGTGAAGTTCAGTGTCAGGCCCTCCGTCGCCATCAGCGCCACGTACTGCTTGATGAGGCTCGCCTCCGGCTCGGTGAGGATGCGGCGGAAGTCCTCACGCGTTAGCGCTTGCAGCTCGACGCGGATCGGCAGCCGCCCCTGCAGCTCGGGCAACAGGTCCGACGGTTTGGCCACGTGGAAGGCGCCGGAAGCGATGAACAGTACATGGTCGGTCTTCACCGGCCCGTGCTTGGTGGAGATCGTCGTACCTTCGATCAGCGGCAGCAAGTCGCGCTGCACGCCCTCGCGCGAGACGTCGCCGCCGATGCGTCCGCCGTCGGAACGCGAGCAGATCTTGTCGATCTCGTCGAGGAACACGATGCCGTTGTTCTCGACCGCATGAATGGCCTCGCCGACGATGGCGTCGCCGTCGATCAGCTTGTCGCTCTCCTCGGCGATCAGAACATCGTGGCTGTCGGCCACGGTGACACGGCGCGGCTTGGTGCGCTGGCCGAACGCCTTGCCGAGCATGTCCCCGATGTTGATGGCGCCGATCGAGGCCCCCGGCGCGCCGGGAATATCGAACATCGGTAAGCCGGCGCCGGGCATGTCGGAGACCTGGATCTCGATCTCCTTGTCGTTGAGCTCGCCGGAGCGCAGGCGCTTGCGGAACGATTCACGCGTCGCCGGCGACGAACCGGGCCCCACCAGCGCATCTAGCACGCGCTCCTCGGCGTTCTTTTCTGCCCGCGCACGAACATCCTTGCGCTTTACCTCCTTCACCAGTGCCAGCGCCACCTCGAGCAGGTCGCGGATGATGCTATCGACGTCGCGGCCGACGTAGCCGACCTCGGTGAACTTCGTCGCCTCCACCTTGATGAACGGAGCACCCGCGAGCTTCGCCAGACGTCGGGCGATCTCCGTCTTGCCGACGCCGGTGGGTCCGATCATCAGGATGTTTTTGGGCAGCACCTCTTCCTTGAGGTCGCCCTGCAGTTGCTGACGGCGCCAACGGTTGCGCAGCGCGATGGCAACGGCGCGCTTGGCGTCGTTCTGGCCGACGATGTACCGGTCGAGCTCGGAGACGATCTCGCGGGGAGAGAAGTGGGTCATCGATCGAAGGTGCCCTTACTGCACTGAACCGATCAGCCGCTCAACGGCTGGACGGCAGGCTTTCGATTACCAGGTTGTCGTTGGTGTAGACGCAGATCTCGGCGGCGATCTGCATCGCCTTGCGCGCGATCGCTTCGGCATCGAGTGGCTGATCGAGCAGGGCACGCGCCGCCGCGAGCGCGTAGTTGCCACCCGATCCAATGCCCATGACGTGCTGCTCGGGCTCGAGAACATCGCCGGTGCCCGTGAGCACCAGCGTCGTCTCGGCATCTGCGACCAACATCATCGCCTCCAAACGACGCAGAAAGCGGTCGGTGCGCCAGTCCTTGGCCAGCTCGACGCAAGCGCGGGTGAGCTGGCCCGGGTACTGCTCGAGCTTTCCTTCCAGCCGCTCGAACAGCGTAAAGGCATCGGCCGTGGCGCCGGCGAAGCCGCCGATCACGCCGCCCTTGCCGAGGGCCCGCACCTTGCGCGCGTTGGCCTTGATGATGGTGGCGCCGAGGCTGACCTGGCCGTCGCCGGCGATGACAACACGACCATTTTTACGAATGGTGAGTATGGTGGTGGCGTGCCAGGAGCGCGGCTCGTCCGCGTGAGGGCCGGAACTTTGCATTGCATTAGCATCCAGTCGGCGGGTTCAGGCCCGCGAGCCGCGATTGGCGGCTCTGGAACGGCAGGGCTCAAGCTGATAAACGCTCGGTTCCGGCGAGGCAAGCGATAGCCAAGAGGCTGACTTGAAGCGGCAGGCGACCATTACCCGCAAGACCAAGGAGACCGAGATCACGGCCACCGTCGATCTCGACGGCTCCGGCGCGTTCGAGGTTGAAACCGGGATCGGTTTCCTCGACCACATGTTGGAGCAGCTCGCCCGCCATTCAATGATCGACATCACTCTGAAGGCCAAGGGCGACCTGCACATCGACTTCCACCACACGGCCGAGGACACCGGCATTGTGCTGGGGCAGGCCGTCGCCAAGGCACTCGGCGACAAGAAGGGCATCACCCGCTATGCCGACGTGCACCTGCCGATGGACGACACGCTGACGCGGGTCGCCGTCGACATCTCCGGGCGGCCTTACCTCGTGTGGAAGGTGGAATTCTCCAAGCCCAAGGTGGGCGAGATGGATACCGAACTCTTCCGCGAGTGGTTCCAGGCCTTCGCACAGAACGCCGGCATCACGCTGCACGTGGAGAACCTCTACGGCGAGAACAACCATCACATCGCCGAGACTTGCTATAAGGGCCTCGCGCGCGCCCTGCGCCAGGCCACCGAGGCCGATGCGCGCCAGGCCGGCCGCGTGCCGTCGACCAAAGGCACTCTCGCCGGCTGATCTGTCACTTCGGTTGCGAGGACCGGCGTTGGTCATCTTCACTGTGCATGAGCCGCCGAACGGGTCGGCTAATCGTCTCGACAGCGCGGAGCGGCTGGTCTTCGTCAAAGACGGCTTCTCGTGGCTCGCCGCGACCGTGCCGCCGCTGTGGCTGCTGTGGAAACGCATGTGGCTCGAATTCGCCATCTACGCCGGCACCACGGGGCTGCTCGTCTGGCTGCTGACGACGTCGGGGGCGACCAACCTCAGCAATGCCCTGCTGCTCATCGTCCAGATCGTGTTCGGCTTCGAGGCCGGCGCGCTTTACAGCGCCGCGCTGGAGCGGCGCGGCTGGCGGCTCGTCGGCACGGTGGCCGGGCGCAACCGCGAGGACTGCGAGCGCCGCTTCCTCGAGGTGTGGCTGCCGACGCATACCGAAATCCCGCACAGCATCGCCGATCCACCGGCGCCCTTGCGCTCTGATGGCTCGTGGACGCAGAGGACCATCGCGCAGGCCAAAGACGCCCTGGCGCGCGGGCGGCGCCTGTGGGCGCGAGCGTAAGCAAGCATGCAGCGCGTCGCTATCATCGACTACGGGTCGGGCAACCTCCACTCCGCCGCAAAGGCCTTCGAGCGCGCGGCGCGCGAGAGCGAAGCCGACGCGATGATCACGCTCACCGCCGATCCCGACATCGTCGCGGCTGCCGACCGTATCGTGCTGCCGGGCGTCGGCGCCTTCGCCGACTGCAAGCGCGGCCTCGAAGCCGTGCCGGGCATGCGCGAGGCGCTGGAAGACACGGTGCGCATCAAGGGCCGGCCGTTCCTCGGCATCTGCGTCGGCATGCAACTCGTGGCGAGCCGCGGGCTCGAGTTCGAAGTTACCGACGGCCTCGACTGGATCGGCGGCGAGGTGCGCGCCATCAAGCCGAACGACCCGCAGCTCAAGATCCCGCACATGGGCTGGAACACGCTCAGCGTCGCTGCTCCGCATGCCCTGCTTGCGGGCATTCCGACCGGCCCCGACGGCCTGCACGCCTACTTCGTGCACTCGTTCCATTTTGTGCCCAACGAGCGCTCGTCCATCGTCGCCGAGACGGACTACGGCGGGCCGGTGACGGCGTTCATCGCCAAGGACAACGTGGCGGGCTCACAGTTCCACCCAGAGAAGAGCCAGACGCTCGGCCTCAAGCTGATCGCCAACTTCCTCAAGTGGCGCCCTTAGAAACTAGCCAAAAAAAAGGGCCAGATCTGCGGATCTGGCCCCAACCCTTTACGCAGTACCGGAGAGAGAACTCAGCAGGCTTCGGCTAGAGGCAACGGGAGTTCCTGTTGGTCGTCGATGAACGGCGCAGGCATCGGGAAGGCGATGACGTTGGTGTCCTCGCCCGCCATGATCCCGGCGCGCCGCTGGCGAAACCAGCGCAGCGCTGTGTTGGTCAGCACCGCCTCGTCCCTGGTCGCCTGGATGAGCAGGCCGTCATCGGGGTCGAGCAGGCCGCGCAACTGCGCTTCAATCTGCTCCTCGCGCGCCTCGGTGCGCACGTACCAGGTCTGCTCCAGAGGGCGGGCCCATGACTGCCCGATCGCCATAATCTGTTGCGCGAGGATGTGCTTGTTGCGGTGTGGCTGGGCCAGGTCGTAGGAGATGATAAGGGTGCGCATGGCGGGGGTCTCTCTCTGGCTGTGGCTTCACGGGGGAGAGACGCGATACTGGCCCCGGAATGCGCTGCATTTGCGACTTGAACGTAAGGAGAACATCGCACGAATCAATCAGTTTGTCCAGCTTTTGTTCTCTTCCCGTTCCAGCATGTTCCGGGTGCAGCAACTACCCAAAGAGGGGCAATTGATCGGGGTGGGGCGCCCGGACGTGCCGCTGATGCGGTCCGAAATCAACCCGGTCGAGCAGCGAAGGGTAGCGGCTCTCGAACAGCTCCAACGCCTTGGCACGCGCCCCGGCAAACCGGGTCCCTTCCCAGATCTCATAGAGGCGTCGCGGGTCGCAGCCGTAGCGACGGACGAGATCCTTGCGGCGGATGCGCAGCCAGCGCGCGATCCAAATGTCGACGGCGTCCGCCTCCGTCAAAGGACGGTGAGCAATCGCCTGCGGAACTGTCTCTAAAAACGCCACGGCCATGATGACAACGCTGTTCGGGCGGCCTTGACTTATTCCGCCGCTGAATCTCAATCGCCGACAATAACAGCAAACTAATGGCTATGGTTGCGCCTCCGTTCGACGCAGCCCCTCGACGCGAGACTTGACACCGTGATTCTCTTCCCTGCCATCGACCTCAAAGACGGCAAGTGCGTGCGCCTCAAGCTCGGCGAAATGGACGCCGCGACCGTGTTCAACGACGACCCGGCCGCACAGGCGCGCACGTTTCAGGAACAGGGCTTCCCCTACCTGCACATCGTCGACCTCAACGGCGCCTTCGCGGGCAAGCCGATGAATTCTGATGCGGTCGACGCCATCCTCGAAGCCATCACCATCCCGGCGCAGCTGGGCGGCGGCATCCGCGACATGGAAACCATCGAGACGTGGCTCGACAGCGGCATCGCCCGCGTCATCCTCGGCACCGCTGCGGTGCGCGACCCCGCGCTCGTGCGCCGCGCCTGCGTGGAATATCCCGAGCGCATCGCTGTCGGCATCGACGCCAAGGGCGGCAAAGTTGCGGTCGAAGGTTGGGCGGAGACGTCGGAGCTGTCGGCGGAGGAGCTGACCAAGCGCTTCGAGGATGCGGGCGTCGCCGCCATCATCTACACCGACATTGAGCGTGACGGCGTGCTCAAAGGCCTCAATCTCGAAGCGACCGCGGCGCTGGCACGCTCAACGAACATTCCCGTCATCGCCTCGGGCGGCCTTGCCTCGCTCGACGACGTCAAAGCGTTGCTGAAGCCCGAGTACGCTATGCTCGAGGGGGCCATCACCGGGCGCGCCCTCTATGACGGGCGCCTCGACGCCAAGGAAGCCCTCGCCCTCATCGCCAGAGCCTGACGCAAAGCATGCTGAAAACGCGCATCATTCCTTGTCTCGACGTGAAGGACGGCCGCGTCGTCAAAGGTGTCAATTTCGTCGACCTCATCGACGCCGGCGATCCTGTCGAGGCCGCGGCGGCCTATGATGCCGCCGGCGCCGACGAGCTGTGCTTCCTCGACATAACGGCGAGCCACGAGAACCGCGACAACATCTTCGACGTCGTCGAGCGGACGGCCGAGCGCTGCTTCATGCCGCTCACCGTCGGCGGCGGCGTACGAACCGTCGAGGACATCGGGCGGCTGCTCAATGCGGGCGCCGACAAGGTGTCGATCAACACCGCGGCAGTGAAGAACCGGCAGTTCGTCAAGGAGGCGGCCGAAAAGTTCGGCGCCCAGTGCATCGTCGTTGCCATCGACGCCAAGCGCGTCTCACAGCCCGGCGAAGAGTTCCGTTGGGAGATCTTCACGCACGGCGGGCGCAATCCGACGGGGATCGACGCCATCCAATTCGCCAAGGACGTCACCGCGCTCGGCGCCGGCGAGATATTACTCACCTCGATGGACCGCGACGGCACCAAGGCCGGATTCGACCTCGAGTTGACGCGCGCCGTTGCCGATGCCGTGACCATTCCGGTCATCGCCTCGGGCGGTGTCGGCAACCTCGATCATCTCGTCGAAGGCATCACCAAGGGGCACGCCAGCGCCGTCTTGGCGGCCTCGATCTTCCACTTCGGAACGTATTCCATCGGTGAGGCGAAACTGCACATGGCCGAGGCCGGCGTCGCCGTACGCCCTGCCGGCTAGCCGCCTTTCAAGCAGCGCGCGAGTGTCGTTGGGCGCACTTCGACAGCACCGCATCGAGGTCGCTGACCGGAACCGGCCGGCCAATGAAGAAGCCCTGCGCCTTGTTGCAGCCGGCGCGCCTCACCGTGTTCAGCTCATCGAGTGTCTCGACGCCCTCAGCAACCGTGTTTATGCCGAGCGTCTCCGCCAGCGTCGCGACCGCCGTGACGATCGCCGCGTTGTCGGGGCTGCCGGGCATCTCGCGTACCAGCATGCGATCGATTTTCACACGCTTGAATGAGAAAGAGCGGAGCGAGATCAGCGAGCCCGACTCTTTGCCGAAATTGTCGAGCGTGATGCCGACGCCGAGGTTGCGCAGCTCTTCCAGCGTGCTGCGCATCTTGCCTTTGTCGCGCTCTAAGAGACCCTCGCTAATTTCGAGCTCGAGGCGCGAGGTGGGAAGACCGGCATCGGACAGCGCTCTCTGCACGACGCTCGTCAAATCGCCGCTCTCGAACTGGAGCAGCGATAGGTTGACCGTGACGGTCAGCTCGTCGGCCCAACGCGTAGCGTCGCGACATGCCTGGCCCAGAACCCAGCGGCCGATATCGACGATGGCGCCCGTCCTTTCTGCGAGCGGCAGAAACCCCGCCGCGGGGATCGTTCCGCTGTGCGGATGGCGCCAGCGCAATAGCGCTTCGCAGCTGGCGACGTGATGCGTGCGCAGGCTGAGGATCGGCTGATAGTGGAACTCGAACTGATCGCGGCTGAGGGCCGAACGGATCTCGCTCTCCAGCCGGCGTTGCGCGTCGGCCTGGCGTCCGCAGCCGAGGCGATAGATCTCGAAACCTCGGCGCCCTGCCGATTTGACGCTATAGAGAGCGACGTCCGCGTTCTTCAGCGGCTCATCGGCGGTGCGACCGTGCGCCGGGGCGCGCACGATACCGAGGCTGGCGCTGATGGAAATCGTATGGCCCAGGATGTTGTAGGGCTTGGAGATCGAGGCGAGCACGCGCTTTGCCAGGCCATCGCACTGTTCGGTGCGCACGGCGCCGGTCTGGATGATGGCGTACTCGTCGCCGCCGAGACGCGCCAGGAAGTCGGTCTTGCGGATGCTGGTGCGCAGGCGCTGCGCGACCGCTTTCAGCAGGGCATCGCCGATCGGATGACTGTAGTTGTCGTTGACCCCTTTGAACTCGTCGAGGTCGCCAGTGCAGCGCCAGCGAGCCGACCTTGCCAGTCCCTTTCAAAGCCTGCTCGAAAGTCTCACGGAAGTGAAGCGGTTGGCGACGCCGGTGAGCGGGTCGTGGTGCGCCAGCCACTGGATCTTCTCTTCCGTGCGCCGTTTCTCGGTGATGCCTTCTTGAATATCGACCCAGCCGCCATCGGCGAGCGGCTGGTAGCCCAAGCAAAAGTAACGGCGCAAAATTCCGCCATCGTTTGTAGAAATCACATTTTGTGTCGCCCCGCTTACCTCACTCAGCGTACGGTGTTTTTGCCTCGAAAAGGCAGAGGTCGCGGATGAGACAGCGGGGGCATTCCGGCACGCGCGCCTTGCACACGTATCGCCCATGCAGAATGAGCCAGTGGTGTGCGTGCATTCCGTACTTCGCGGGTACGACACGCAGCAGATCTTCCTCCACGTCCAGCGGCGTGCGCCCGCTCGACAGTCCGGTGCGGTTGGCCACGCGAAAGACGTGCGTATCGACCGCCATCGTCGGCTCACCAAAGGCAACGTTGAGAACGACATTTGCCGTTTTGCGGCCGACCCCCGGCAGCGCCTCGAGTGCGTCGCGATCGCGCGGGACATCGCCGCCGTGATTGGCAATGAGCTGCCGCGACAGTTCGATCACATTGCGTGCTTTGTTGCGGTAAAGGCCAATCGTCTTGATGAAGTCGCGTACGCTGTCTTCGCCGAGGCGGAACATTTTCTCCGGCGTGTCGGCGATCTTGAATAAAGCACGAGTCGCCTTGTTGACGCCGGCATCCGTCGCCTGCGCGGACAGCACCACGGCAACGAGAAGCGTGAACGGATTGACGTACTCGAGCTCGCTCTTGGGGGTCGGATCGGCCGCCTCGAAGCGCCGGAACACCTCTTCGATGGCCGGCTTGCCGAGCCTTGCGCGCCGCCTGTGGCCGGCGGCCGGCAACTTGCCCTTGGCCTTCGGCAGCAGGCTCTTGCCGAGGCTTCGCTTTGTCTTGGCGGCGACCCGATCGAGGCTCTTCATAACGTCCGTCCCCCGCGATAAGCTTTGCCACATGAGCGATGATTCCGGCCCAAAACAAGCGCCAATCGAGCTGCCCGCAATGATCGCGTCCGGCGACGAAGCGGAAAAGCGCGAAGCCTTCCGAGCGGTCCTCTATCCGCACCGTTCGCTCGGACCGACCGGCTTCCTGATCCTCATGTCGGCGATCGGCGGTGTCAGCTTCATCACCGGCATGGCGTTCCTGCTCCAAGGCGCCTGGCCGGTATTTGGCTTCTTCGGCCTCGATGTTGCGCTGATCTATGCCGCGTTCAAGCTCAACTACCGCTCGGGCCGCCTCTACGAGACGGTAGAACTTACGCCCGAGACGCTGACCATCACGCGTGTGCATCCCTCGGGCAAGCAGGAGAGTTTTGACTTCAATCCTTATTGGGTGCGCGTGCGACTCGCCGAGGGTCCGCAGGGCCGCACCGATTTGCGGCTCGCCTCACACGGCCGCGAATTCTCTTTCGCCCGCTTCCTCACAGACGATGAGCGCCGCGATCTATCCAATGCCCTCGCGGGTGCGCTGGCGCAGGCTCGCAGCGGGCACGCCTGATCGTGTGCCGCATTTGATTGAAATTCGCATCAATCCTTCCGGCCCGTCCGAGCGTGAAAGCAACCCCACGCAGGTAACCTTAAGTCAGTCGGCGAAACCGGCATGAGGTTATGACGTCGGAGGGAGTCATGCGCACATTCGTCATCGCAGCTTTGCTGGCCGGAGCCGTCCTGCCAGTCGTCGGGGTTCATTCCGCAGACGCGGGTCGCTCTTATCGTTCCACGCGCACCAGCGATTGCGTTCCGACCAATGGTCCGTTCGGCTTTTATGGCAACATCTGGTGCCAGCCGAACGAAGCGTCCTACCTGCGCAATCTCAGCGCGGGCTGGCCGCAGAATACGCCCCCGAAGCTGCGCTATCCGAAGCCGTCGTCGAACTACGAGTGGTAAAATCAGCTTGATGCCAGCAAGAGCCCGCACTCGCTGCGGGCGCTTTGCTATTGGAAGCGGCCGCCGCGCTGCAGGACTTCGATTTTGTAGCCGTCCGGGTCCTCGATGAAGAAGAAGTTCCCGAATGGCTTGCCCTCGTGCGTCATCTGCTTGATGTCCTTTGGCGCGAGGCCGACGGACAAAAATCGCGCGTGTTCGGCGGCGAGATCTTCGACGACAAAGGCCATGTGTCCATAGCCATCGCCTAGCGCGTAAGGTTCGGCGCGGCCCTTGTTCACCGTCAGCTCTACCTCGAACGGCGACTCGTTCCCACGCATGTAGATCAGCGTGAAGTCGGGAAAATCGACGCGATCGGCGATCTCGAGGCCAAACGCCTTGCGGTAGAAGTCGACGGAGAGCGCCTCTTCCTTGACGCGCACCATCATGTGGATCGGCTTGGCCATAGGCGCTTCCCCGTTGCTCGGACGCGTTCGCGTTCCGGTTACGTCACAGCCACGGGCGAGCCGTCGCCGCCGTCGCTTCGAAATTCTCGATCGACTGCTTTTTCTCCAGCGTCAGTCCGATGCTGTCGAGACCATTCAACAGGCAGTGCTTGCGGAACGCATCGATGTCAAACTTGATCACACCGCCATCGGGCCCGCGGATTTCCTGTGCTTCGAGATCGACGGTGAGCGTCGCGTTGGCGCCGCGGCTCGCGTCGTCCATCAGCTTGTCGACCTCCGCCTGCGGCAGCTTGATCGGCAAAATGCCGTTCTGGAAGCAATTGTTGTAGAAGATGTCGGCGAAGTCCGGCGCGATGATGCAGCGGATGCCGAAGTCGAGCAGCGACCACGGCGCGTGCTCGCGCGAGGACCCGCAGCCGAAGTTCTCGCCGGTGACCAGGATCGTCGCCTTGCGGTAGGCTGGCTGGTTGAGCACGAAGTCCTCGACCTCCTTGCCCTCTTGGTCGAAGCGCATCTCGTAGAACAGGCTCTTGCCGAGCCCGGTGCGCTTGATTGTCTTCAAGAACTGCTTGGGGATGATCATGTCGGTGTCGACATTGCGGATGGGCAATGGCGCGGCAACACCGGTCAAGGTTGTGAACTTGTCCATCGCTTGGCTCTTCAGCACCTTTCACATTCGCAAACCGTCAGCGAGCGCTCGGAAATAGCCCTCGGCCGAGGCCAGGCGGTCTATGTGGGTAGGCTTGCGGCCGGCAACCACAGTCCTGTGCAGCTCCCCCGGCCGAAGCAGCTCTAGCCGCCTTTTAACCCCTGTGAGCTTGCGCCCGTCAAGGTGATGCTCCAGCGCCCCGACCATTGTCTCGACGTAGACGCTGATGCGGCCTAGCTCGCGGACTGCCCGCGCGCGCGCGTTTCAGTCGCCCGGCACCGCCTCCAGGCGGCGCAGGGCCTCGCCGGCCCGTTCGAGCGTCGCGGCGATCTTTTCGGCATAGCCGGCCACGCGCACGCGGCGTGCGTCGTCGAGGACAGCGAGCGAGCTGAGCCAGCAATGCACCGTCTCGGCAATGGCGAGGAGGCAGGTGTGCGCAGTCGGAGATGGGCAATGTCGCGAGGCTCCAGGGGCGGCGATCATAGCCGCCACCCTGAGGCCGGGGATTTCGCCCCCAGGCAGGAATCCGCACCGATCCGGCCACTCGTCCACCTATTCTTAACCAAAAAACTTCACCCTGCAGTTCAACACCAATGGCTACCCATTTCGTGCTGCGGAGATGCGTATGTACCGAGTTCTCGTCGCAACCCTTTTGGCGGCCGCCGCCCTGGCGGTCACCGGCTGCACCGGCTCCCTTCGCCTCGGGAGCAGCGTTCACGTGGTCGAGGCCGCTAGCCCAGCTGCCATCGTCTAGGCCCTGGTCGCGCCCACGGTGGCGCGCCTGAGGCGCGAAACACGCGAGCTCACGACAAGCCGGCTCCTCTAGCCGCCGTGCTGCCGCGCCGATATTGGCTGCGGCTGCACGTTGCGCCAGGAAGCATCGCTTCAGAGCTCGTACTCATGACTTCTCAATCGGAGATCTCTGCGTCCGGCCTCGCGGTGCTCGCCGCCGGTGCCGTGCTTTCCCCCTTCACGCAATTGCGCCGACTGCTCGGAACGACACCTGCGGGCCACCCCGAGCCGATCGACCTGACGATCGGCGAGCCGCGCGAGGCGATGCCGGTGTTCGTGACGGAAAAACTCCTCGAAGCGACGGCGGCCAATGCGCACTATCCGCCGATCCGCGGCACGCCGGAGCTGCGCGCGGCAATCTCCGCATGGTCTGGGCGGCGCTACGGCGCCTCTGCCGCGCTCGACCCCGACCGCGAAGTTTTGCCGATAAATGGCTCGCGCGAAGGCCTTTTTCTGGCCGCGCTTCCTGCCGCCGGACGCAAGCTGGTGCGCGGCCGGCCGGCCATCCTGATGTGCAATCCCTACTACAGCGCCTACATCGGCGGCGCGCTGGCGGCCGACGCCGAGCCTGTCTACCTCAACGCGACGGAGGCGACCGGCCACCTTCCCGATCTCGATGCGCTCGCTGCCGACGCCTCGCTGCTCGAGCGTACCGTGGCGCTCTACCTGTGCTCGCCGGCGAACCCGCAAGGCGCTGTCGCCAGCCCTGCCTACATCGCCCGCGCGCTGCAGCTCGCACGCACCTACGACTTCCTGCTGTTCTTCGACGAGTGCTACTCGGAACTTTATACGGCCGCGCCGCCGGCCGGCGCTCTGCAGGTCGCGGCGGCAACGCCCGAGCGGTTCGCTAATCTCGTCGTATTCAATTCACTGTCGAAACGCTCGAACTTGCCCGGACTGCGCTCCGGCTTCTGCGCCGGCGACCAACGCTTCATCGAGACCTTCGCCGAGATCCGCAACATGGTCGCTCCGCAGGTCCCCGGACCGACGCAGCACGTGTCCGCCGCCGT
Organism: Hyphomicrobium sp.; assembly: GCA_036559705.1. Taxonomy (GTDB): domain Bacteria; phylum Pseudomonadota; class Alphaproteobacteria; order Rhizobiales; family Hyphomicrobiaceae; genus Hyphomicrobium_A. The sequence goes on along the minus strand of DATBSP010000085.1, from coordinate 355 downwards.
GTGGGCGGACGAGGCGCACATCGAAATCAACCGCGAGGCGTACCGGCGCAAATTTGAGGTCTGCGACCGCGTTCTCGGCGCAAAGTACGGTTACCGCCGGCCGGCTGGCGGGTTCTTCCTGTGGCTCGATGTGAGCAACTTTCGCGGTGCTGCTCAGGCAACAGTAACCTTATGGCAACGCGCAGGTGTCAAGGTTCTCCCCGGTGCCTTCCTGGCTCAAGCCGGACGCGATGGGACCAATCCGGGGGCAAACTACCTGCGCCTGGCTTTGGTCCGAGACCCTGCGACGGTCGGTGAGGCACTCGAACGATTAGTAGTAGTACTTGCGTAACAGAGTACGTTCGAGATGCCGCTC
>DATBSP010000084.1:0-1786 GCA_036559705.1 Hyphomicrobium sp. | reverse complement strand
GGCCGAGAAGGTCACCGAGAACGCCAGCTTCATCGACGACCTGGGCGCCGACAGTCTGGACACGGTTGAGCTCGTGATGGCTTTTGAGGAGGAGTTCGGCTGCGAAATCCCCGACGATGCCGCCGAGCACATCCTGACCGTTGGAGACGCGGTCAAGTTTCTCGAGAAGAACGCCAGCGCAGCCTGACGCCGTCTGATCCCTCAACGGCAAAGCTGCGGCTCTACCGGCACCACCGGGCGCATCTTCTCCGCCTGCGCGGCGCACCAAGCTCTTCGAGGCTTGACTTCGAGGCTTGACCGGGCCGCAAGCTGGAGCGCCCGGCCGATCTCACGCTTCGAAGGATTCCGATGCGTCGTGTTGTCATCACAGGTCTCGGCATCGTCTCCCCGGTCGGCTGCGGCGTCGAGGCGTCGTGGCAGGCGCTGCTAGCCGGCGCCAACGGCGCGCGCCGCATCGAGGAGTTCGAGGTCGGCGATCTCACCTGTCAGATCGCCTGCTTCATCCCGCGCGGCGAAAAGGTCGACGGGAAGTTCAATCCCAACGACTGGATGGAGCCGAAGGAGCAGCGCAAGGTCGACGACTTCATCATCTATGCAATGGCGGCGGCCGAGCAGGCCATCACCGATTCCGGCTATCTAGCCGACACATCCGAAAAGCAGGAGCGGGCCGGCGTGCTCATCGGCTCGGGAATCGGCGGCCTGCCGGGCATCGCCGAGACCGCGGTGCTGCTGCAGGAGAAGGGCCCACGCCGCGTCAGCCCATTCTTCATCCCCGGGCGTCTTATCAATCTCGCCTCCGGCTACGTCTCGATCAAGCACAAGCTCAAGGGCCCGAACCACGCCGTGGTCACGGCCTGCTCGACGGGCGCGCACGCCATTGGCGACGCATGCCGCATCGTGGCGCTGGGCGACGCCGACGTGATGATCGCAGGCGGCACCGAATCTCCGATCTGCCGCATCGCGGTGGCAGGCTTTGCCGCCTGCCGCGCGCTGTCGACGGGCTTCAACGATCGTCCGGCCGCCGCCTCGCGTCCATACGATAAGGACCGCGATGGTTTCGTCATGGGCGAGGGTGCCGGCGTCGTCGTGCTGGAGTCGCTTGAGCACGCCAAGGCGCGCGGTGCCAAGATCTACGCCGAGGTCATCGGCTACGGAATGTCGGGCGATGCCTACCACATCACGGCCCCCGCCGAGAATGGCGACGGCGCCTTCCGCTGCATGCGCGCCGCGCTGAAGCGCGCCGAGATCGACGTCAGCGACATCGACTACGTCAACGCCCACGGCACCTCGACGCCGATGGGCGATGAGATTGAGCTCGGCGCCGTCGAACGGCTTTTCGGCAATGCGTCCGGCAAGTTGGCCATGTCGTCGACCAAGTCGGCCACCGGCCATCTGCTCGGCGCCGCCGGTGCCATCGAGGCGATTTTCTCCACCCTCGCCATTCGCGACAACATCGCGCCGCCGACACTGAACCTCAATAACCCATCGGTCGAAACGGCGATCGATCTCGTGCCGCACACGGCCAAGAAACGCGAGATCAACACGGTCCTGTCGAACTCGTTCGGTTTCGGCGGCACCAACGCCTCGCTGATCCTGCGGCGCGTTGCCTGAGGCAACGCCGCAACGGGTTGCGCCGGTGCCGTCCCCTGCAAGGTTTTCCGTTCGCGCTTTTGCCATAATTGGCTCTAGGGTCGGGGCGATAATCGTCCGCGCCGCTTGGGCCCGGCTTCGTCGGTGAATGGAGCGCTATCGTTGAGCACCTTTCCTCCCTCGAGGCAGGAACCGC
>DATBSP010000083.1:0-14296 GCA_036559705.1 Hyphomicrobium sp. | reverse complement strand
CGCTCCGGCCCTTCGCTTCGCTGCGGGTGCAGGTCCGCTCCGCCCGCCGCTTTCGTCGCCATGAAGGCCGCGATGGGCGCGGTCGATCCGACGAAAGGAAGCGCCATGATCACCGATCGCGACGATGACCGCCACGAGCCGCCACATGCGTCATCCCCGACCGACCACATCCTCCAGGAACTCCAGCTCTACGGCTATCGCCCCTTTCAGGACGAGCCCGATCCGAGGCCGTTGCCGGAAGGGCGCATCGTCTCGGGAGCCGTCGCCGACATCTTCGACGCGCTGATCGCGGCATTGCAGGACACCCGCCTCGAGCCGGATCTCGGCGACCTGCTCTGGTCGACCGTCAATCTCTTTCACCGCGCCGTGGAGCGGATCGAGCGCGAGCTCGACGACAATGAGCAGGCGCAACGCCGCTCGCAGCGCGAGCAGGATGGCGGCGAGGTGAAATCCGTCGAGCTGGAGCGGTTCACCGCCGAAGGGCAGACTCTCCTCGAGCGCCGGGACGCTTTCGAGCTGATGCGCGATCAGGCCGCCGAGCATTACGAGCGCCACACCGGATCATCCTGGCGACCGCGCGGCGGATCGATGGTCAATCACCGTAATCTCACTTCGGCGATGATCGACAGCCGGGATTTCCTCGCAGCGAAGAAGCGCTCCGAAAACGAGGTGCTGTTGCCCCCCGGTCCGAAGATCGCCGTCACCGGCGGCCTCGACTTCAACGACCATCGCCTGATCTGGGCCAAGCTCGACCAGGTCCGCGCCAAGCATCCCGACATGGTGCTGCTGCATGGCGGCAGTCCGAAAGGCGCCGAACGGATCGCTGCCCGCTGGGCCGATCACCGCAAGGTTCCGCAGATCGCCTTCAAGCCCGACTGGACCAAGCACGCGAAGGCGGCGCCCTTCAAGCGCAACGATGCGATGCTGGAAATCCTGCCGATCGGCGTCATTGTCTTTCCCGGAACCGGCATCCAGGAGAACCTCGCCGACAAGGCGCGCAAGCTCGGAATTCCGGTTTGGCGCTTCGGCGCAGGCGGCGCGTGAGCGCCGCCGACCATCAGAGCCGGAAATGCGCCGGAACGCAAAAGCGCGTCGCCGCCCTTCCGTAAAGCCTTATTTCAGGCGGGCGCGCCGATCACGGCGATCCTCGCCGCGCGCGCGTCATGCGCCAATTCCGAATTGCTCTTGATCAGATCATTGAGCGGGTAGTTGCTCAGTTGTAATTCCTCAGTTCCTCATCCAATTTGCAATGAGCTCGCGCCCTTCAAAGAGTGAACCGATGGTCGCGTCCGGCTGCCATAGATAGGTGATTGGCCAAACCGCGCCATTGGGAAACCAGACCGTCTTCATTCCCACCGAACGCGCACCAAACATATCGGCCTCGGGCGAGTCCCCTATAAATACGCACTCTCCCGTCATAATGCCGAGCCTGTCTGCCGCCCGATGAAAAATCTCGGGATCGGGCTTCCGATATTTCTCTTGCTCGGAAATCAGGCAAACATCAGTCAGCCGATCGAGGTTCAGCGCGAGGACACTCCGAAGCTGAATGTGCGTCTGACCATTGCTGACTATACCGAGACGTAGTCCCTCTTGGCGAAGCCATAACAATAGGTCTGTCATTCCCTCGAATGCTCTGGCGAAACGCCATGCGCGGGTTTCGTAGTCGAAGTGCATTTCCTTAGCTACATCGGGATCTGTTATGCCTAGCTCTGCGAGCAGAGTGCCATATACGTCAGCCTTGGAAACTCGCCCTCGGGCGTCGAGCTCAAGAAAGCGATCGATTACCGCATTCAAGTTGCCATGACTGCAACGCCATTTGGTCGAGAATTGGTCGGCAACAAAGTCACGTAATGACGCGGACCGATTGAATAGCGTCTCATCTAAGTCGAACAGAACAGCAGATATCGGCATTGAAACCCCGCACCAAGTCCGTGCACGCGGATGTCCAGACGCTTTATTCCGTTTGGGGCGCGGCCGCAAAGAGGTTTCGCTCCTCCAGATGCATTATGCCCGGCCGACAAGAGGCGAGGTTCGAGCAATCCACGACCGGGCTTCATGGATTCGAAGCAATCGACTCCTGCCAGCGACCGCCACCCCGCTCTGATTGGCGCTGATCCTCTATCCGACCGATGGCCTGACGCCATCAACCCTCGAGGGGTCGGCTACGCGAGCGTGCCGCCGCTTCGGTTTCACCTTTGCGGTGATCGCGGCCATCGGCCGGACACATCGGGCGCCTGTCGCGCGGGGATGGCCCCCGCCTCAGCACAGGAGCCGATCGATGTCTCGAAACCTCACCTTCGCCCACACTCGCGGCTGGGACCTCGCCAACACCCTCATGATCTGCGTCGTCGTCTTCCATGACGGCGCGGGAGATTACGGCGTCATGCCCTCGACCGAATACGACGGCGATCCCGCCGCCATCGTTCACGAATTCGATCCGTTCCAATCGTGAAGGAATCCGCCACCACGAGCGGCGAATATCCTACCGGGATTTTCGCTCGCCCTGTCTCATCTTTCCGGCTAGACTCGCCGCTGCGCCGTGGTGGTGGTGGAAGGCGCGCTCGTCAGACCCTTGTCTCACGGAGACCACCGCCATGATCATCTTCGGAGCCCTGCTCGTCATCGCCGGCATCGGCTTCTTCTGCTGGCTGCTGTTCACGCTCGCCGTCTTCGCGCTCCCTTTCTATGCCGGCCTGACAGTCGGCGCCTGGGCTTTGCACACGGGAGCCGGCTGGCTCGGCGGAGCAATCGTTGGCGTCATCGCCGCAGGCGTGACATTCGGCGTCGGACAATTAGCGCTCGCTTTCGTTCCCTGGACCTGGCTCCGGCTCGCCATCGTAATCGTCTATGCTGCGCCGGCGACGGTCGCCGGCTATTACGCCACGCACGGAATTGCCCAGAGGGCTATGCCCTCCACGACATGGCAGATGATTTTTTCGCTCGTCGGCGCAGTCGCTGTCGGCGTCACCGCTTTTATCCGCATCACTGGAACCACCCCGCCGGGACGGGAAGAAACGCGTCTCGCGCGGGCCTGATGCCGTTGCAGCTGCTCCTATGGGCGCAGGTCGATCTGCATCTCTCCGAGTTCATCGTCGTGACACGGCGGCTATGATGGCGGCGAATTCGAATTGTCGTGGCGAGCCAGTCGAATTGTGATGCACCTCGAAGCAATCCTTTGGCGGCAGCGATCTCGTGGCCGTCCGGCAATCAGCGAACCGGGAGGCATTTCGATAGGCGGGTCGGAAGGGCCGACGTAAATTTCCAGCCCGGACAGAGGATTTTCATCTTCGCCGGCGCTCGTCGCCGAATCTTCTCGGTTGTACGCCGTCGCCGAATTCTCCCCGATGCTCGTCAGGCCGAGCGCTCCATAGCGGCCTCTTTGATGGGCGGATCTGGCCGAAGGCCGGCTGCGCCTCGATCGCCTATGCGGCAATGGCGCCGATCGACTTTCTTCCCCTGCCGGCTGCGCCGTCATTCCTCGCGAGACAAGAAAGTCGCTCTTGCGCCATCCTCCGCTGACGCTGCGGTCGCGATCGATGCCGCGTCGATCGCCTCCGGCCCTTCGATCGCCATCGAGGCCGCAATGGCGCGGACTCGGAACTTCAGATCGAGGAGAATTTAAAATGGCGACCATCGGCACATTCAAGAAAATCGGCAACAACGAGTTCACCGGCGAAATCGTCACCCTTTCCGTCCAGGCGAAGAACGTTCGCATCGTCCCCGAAACCAGCCGCTCCGGCGAGAATGCGCCCAGCCACCGCGTGTATGTCGGCAGAGTGGAGATCGGAGCCGCCTGGTCCAAGCGCTCCAACGAGGGACGCGACTATCTCGGCCTCAAGCTCGACGATCCGAGCTTCAACTCCCCGATTTTCGCCAATCTCTTCGACGACGAGAACGGCGAAGGCTACAGCCTGATCTGGTCCCGCCCGAGCCGCCGCAACGGCGACTGACCTGAACCGCGCCCCGCCTTCCCGGCGGGGCGCTCGCCCTGCAAATTCCGAGTATCGCTTTCCGGGCAAGGCCACGATCCGCGAACGCGAAAATATGACCCAGCTGGCGATCGTTAGGCTCATAACATGAACGTCGTTAGATGACATCTGGCTCCCGAAAAAACTAAGACACTCAACGGCTTATGTGGCAACCTGTTTAGCTCTCGCCAAAAGGGGCTTTCCCTTGTGTCCGCACCGCGTCCGTTGTTTCGGGCCGTTCAGAAACACAATCCAGCCGTGCGAGAGAACCGCCTGCGACTGGGTGCCGCGAATGCGCGGCCTAGAAAATGCTGCACAACACCAGCCGCCTCTTCGCGTCGTCGGCATCGCCGTCTATGGTGGTCAAAAATGGGGACGGCGAATCGCGCTTTTTCAAGTCGCAGATATCGCACTTCATCTCGGGAAGCGACGCATGGCAGTAAAAAAGTCGGATCTCTATTCATCTCTTTGGGCGTCGTGCGATGAATTGCGCGGCGGAATGGATGCTAGCCAGTATAAGGACTACGTCCTTTTCATGCTGTTCATCAAATATGTTTCCGACAAGTACGCAAAGAGTGACGATCTAGAGCCGCCAATCACAATCCCGCCAGGCGGCAGCTTCGACGACATGATCGCCCTCAAGGGCAATCCGAACATCGGGGATCTGATCAACACGCAGATCATTCAGCCCCTGGTCGACAGCAACGAAAGCTTAGCGCGCACAGATTTTCCTGATTTCAACGACCCGAACAAACTCGGGGACGGCAATGATCGCATCGAGCGTCTCACGAACCTCGTGGCGATCTTTGAAAGCCCAGATCTCGATTTCTCCAAGAACCGGGCCGATCATGACGACATTCTGGGCGATGCCTATGAATATCTGATGCGGCATTTCGCGACGGAGAGCGGCAAGAGCAAGGGCCAGTTCTACACCCCGTCGGAAGTCAGCCGCATCATTGCCAAGGTGATCGGCATCTCGCCGAAGAACACGGTCGCGGGCACGACCGCCTACGACCCCACATGTGGCTCGGGGTCGTTGTTGCTGAAGGTGGCTGCCGAGGCGGGAAAGCGCATAACGCTCGAGGGTCAGGAAAAAGACGTGACCACGGCCGGTCTCGCCCGTATGAATATGATCCTGCACGACTTCCCGACCGCGAAGATCGTCGCCGGCAACACGCTCGCCAGCCCGAAATTCCTCGATGGTGATCGACTCCGCACATACGACTATGTGGTCGCTAATCCACCTTTTTCGGACAAGGCGTGGTCGAACGGCATCGATACTGCGCGCGATCCGCACGCGCGTTTCAGCTGGGGCGCACCGCCCCGCAAGCAGGGCGATTACGCTTATCTGCTCCATATCATCCGCTCGATGAAGAGCACCGGCAAGGCAGCCTGCATCCTACCGCATGGCGTGCTGTTCCGCGGAAACGCCGAGGCCGAGATCCGCGAGGCGCTGGTCAAGTCCGGCTATCTGAAAGGCATCATCGGCCTGCCGCCGAACCTCTTCTATGGCACGGGCATTCCCGCCTGCATCGTCGTGCTCGACAAGGAAAACGCAGCCGCCCGGCGCGGCGTGTTCATGATTGACGCCTCGAAGGGCTTCTGCAAGGACGGCCCGAAGAACCGGCTGCGCGAGCAGGACATCCATCGCATCGTCGATACCTTTGCGCGCGTCGCCGACGTGCCCGGCTACGCCCGTATGGTTCCGCATGACGAGATCGCGGACCCGAAGAACGCCTATAACCTCAACCTGCCGCGCTATATCGACAGTTCCGAAGCCGAGGATATCCAGGACATCGATGCGCACATGAACGGTGGCATACCTGTCCGCGATATCGACGCGCTTGCGGCGTGGTGGAAGGTGATGCCCTCGCTGCGCGGCCAGCTTTATGCAGGCCTTCGTCCTGGCTACTTGTCCCTCACTTTGCCGGTGGCTGGGGTCAAGGGGGCGATCGAGGGCCATGCCGAATTCCAGGCGTTCACGAAGGCCGCCGGCGACATCTTCGCCGCTTGGCGCACCCGGACCGATGCCGTCGCCCGCGCCTTCGGACTGGACGGCCACCCGAAAGAGTTCATCGAAGCAGTTTCCGAGGATCTGCTCGAAGCCTTCCGCAAAGCGCCGCTCGTCAATACCTACGATGTTTATCAGCATCTGATGGATTATTGGGCCGAAGCGATGCAGGACGACGCCTATCTGATCGCCGCCGTCGGTTGGGCGGCGGGCGCACACCCGCGCGAGATCATCAAGCGTAAGAACAAGGAGGGCAAGCTGGTCTGGCCCGAGCCGGGCGACTATCAGATCGGCAAGCGCCGTTTCACGTCCAACCTTGTGCCGTCACGCCTGATCATTGCCCGCTACTTCCCCGCCGATCAGGCGGCGATCGATGCGCTTGACGCCCGCATGGCCGAACTTGAGCAGAAGATGGCCGAGAAGCTTGAAGAAGGCGCAGGCGAGGACGGGCTGCTGACCGAGGTGATCGAGGGCGAAGGCGAAAAGCAGAAAATCACGGTCAAGGCGATCAAGGAGCGGTTGAAGGAGATCGGCCGTGATGCCGATCTGGCTGACGAGCGCGAGGCCTTGCTCGCGTATCAGGAACTGATCGAGCAATTCGACGAAACCAAGAAGAAGCGCAAGACGGCGGAGGAGAAGCTCTGCGCCAAGGTTCACGCCTGCTATGCCGCGCTCACCGATGACGAGGCGAAGACCCTCGTTGTGGGCGACAAATGGCTGGCCACGATCGACGCGCGGGTGGGCGGGGAAGTCGCGCGGGTGGCGCAGGCCCTCACGACGCGTGTGCGGGCGCTGGCCGAGCGCTATGACACGCCGCTGCCGAAGCTCGAGGAAGAGGTCGAGACGCTTGCCGCGCGCGTTGCCGGCCACCTCAAGGCAATGGGGGCCATATGGAACTGAGGCCTGGATACAAGAAGACCGATGTGGGTGTGATCCCAGACGATTGGCACGTCCTTACTTTGAGGGAGGTGCTGCTTTCCAATGAAGTTGGTGGAAACTATCCAAACTCAACCGCTCCCAGCCTCTTCCCTTTGATGAAGATGGGCAATGTGAGCCGAGGTCACTTCGACTTATCGAAAATCGAGTTTGTCTCCAGCGGAATTGTCCCGCACAAGAACCATCTGCTTCAGAAGGGAGATGTTATATTCAACACGCGCAACACACTGGATTTGGTAGGCAAAATTGCTGTTTGGCGCGAAGAAATTCCCATAGCATATTTTAATTCTAACCTAATGCGGTTGCAGTTCGATCCTACCAAGATTTCATCGCACGAGTACGCTAATCTAACGCTGAACACGGACACGACGTTATCCGGCCTTCGGGCAATGGCAACAGGCACCACAAGCGTCGCAGCGATCTACACTCGCGACCTGTTAGGCCTGCCAATCATCGTTCCACCTCGTTCCGAACAGAAGGCTATCGCTGAGTCCCTTTCCGATGTGGACGCGTCGATTGCGGCGCTGTCGCGGCTGATCGCCAAGAAGCGCGATCTGCGGCGGGGCGCGATGCAGCGCCTGCTCACCGGCCGGACCCGCCTGCCGGGCTTCTCCGCTCCATGGCAAGAGAAGCGGCTTGGTGATCACGTTGCCTTTCTCAAGAACGGCATCCAGTCGCGGGCTCAGCTCACGCTCGATGATCCAGTTCGCTACTTGCACTACGGAGATATCCACGTGTCCGCAGATCTTTCCCTCGATCTGCGCAAGACCGCCATGCCGCGCCTCCCGTCCTTGGCTGCGGCTGGACTCACTCGCCTCAAAGACGGCGATGTGGTGTTTGTCGATGCGTCCGAAGACCTGAACGGCGTCGGCAAGTCTCTGGAGATTTTGGGTGCAAACGGAATTGAAGCCGTATCGGGCCAGCACACTATCGCTGCGCGCTTTGACAAGTCCGTTCTGGCGGATGGCTACAAGTGCTACCTGCAATTCACGCCTTCATTCACCACGCATCTGCGTCGCCTTGCTGCCGGCACAAAGGTCTATGCGACCAACCGCCAGCACATTGCCAGCGCCGAGCTTCGGCTTCCCGAACCCGACGAACAGATCGCGATTGCTCAGGTGTTTTCGGACATGGAAACTGAAATCTCTGTACTTGAAACCCGCCTCGACAAGACCCGAGCGCTCAAGCAGGCAATGATGCAGGCGTTGCTCACGGGGCGTGTGCGCTTGCCGGTTCCGCGCGATGCGGCATCACAGATGAAGGAGGCCGCGCATGCCTGAACGCCCACGCAGCGAACGCGTTACGCAAAATCGCCTTGCCGCCTTCATCACCCAGGCGGAAGCTGCGGGCGGTCTTGGCTATCGGCCGCTCGGCGACTGGTCCGCTCGGGCGAACAACCGATGCGTTGAACCGGACCTTCTGCGCGCCAACCTCACCGCCCGCGGCTATTCGAAGGCCGAGATCGATGCGGCGCTCACACGCCTGATGCAGGCGATCGATGTCACCGGTACGACGCTCTATCAGGCAAGCCTGAAGGCCCACACGCTGCTGCGCTACGGCGCGCCCGTGCAGACCTCGGTCAGCGCCCCGTTCAAGACGGTGCACCTGATCGACTGGGAGAGCGCGAACGCCAACGATTTCGCACTGGCCGAAGAGGTGACCCTGAAGGGCGGGCATGAGCGGCGCCCCGATCTCGTCGTCTATCTCAACGGCCTCGCCGTCGCGGTGATCGAGCTGAAGCGTGCCGCGGTCGAGATCGGCGACGGCATCCGCCAGCTGATTTCCAATCAGGACGAGATCTTCAACGCGCCATTCTTCGCCACCGCGCAGCTTCTACTCGCCGGCAGCGACGCGCAGGGACTACGCTATGGCACGATCGGCACGCCCGAAACCCTGTTCGTCGAATGGCGGGATGATAATCCGCCCGAAGGCGAATTGGCGCCCGGCGCGCTTCTCGATCGCCCCGTCGGCCAGATGCTGCGCAAGGACCGGCTGCTCGACTTGATTCGCAATTTCGTGATCTTCGATGCCGGCACCAAGAAGGTCCCGCGCCAGCACCAGTTCACCGGCGTGAAGCTGGCGCAGGAGCGCCTTGCCCGGCGCGAGGGCGGCGTGATCTGGCACACGCAGGGCTCGGGCAAGAGCATCCTCATGGTGCTGCTCGCCAAGTGGATTCTGGAACGCGAGCCCGATGCGCGGGTGCTGATCGTCACCGACCGCGATGAACTCGATAAGCAGATCTCAGGCGTGATGCGCAACGCGGGCGTGCTCGGGTCGGAGGCGCCGTCGCCCCGCGTCACTCGCCGTGACGAGTTCGTCAGCTGGCTGGGGGCGCCGTCGCCGCGGCTGATCTGCGCGCTGATTCACAAGTTCGATTCCACCGATCTTTCCCGCCCGCCGCCGCGGGTGACCGGTCGCTTCTACGTGTTTGTCGACGAATGCCACCGCACCCAGGGCGGCGACATGAACAAGCAGATGAAGCGCTGGCTCGAAGGCGCGATCTTCGTCGGCTTCACCGGCACACCGTTGTTGCAGAAGGACAGCAAGACGACCCGCGAGGTCTTCGGTACCTATATCCACACCTACAAGTTCCACGAGGCCGTGCGCGACAAGGTCGTCCTCGATCTGAAATACGAAGCGCGCGACGTGCCGCAGCGCATGACGAACCGGGCCGCCATCGATGCCTGGTTCGAGAAGAAGACCAAGGGGCTGAACAACTTCCAGAAGGCCGTGCTTCGGAAGCGTTGGGCGACGATGGAGGAATTGCTCAGCGCGACCGAACGCAAGCGGCGGATCGTGGCCGAGATCGTCCAGGACTTCGATCTGAAACCGCGCCTCAGCGACGACCGCGGGACCGCCATTCTGGTGGCCTCTTCGATCCGCGACGCGTGCGAGTATTTCCGCGAATTCCAGAACACGCGGCTCGGCCCGCATGTCGGGATCGTCACGTCCTTCGAGCCGAACCACAATGCGATCTCGCGGGAACCGGCCAAAAGCGACGAGCGCTACAAGTACGACACCTACACCAAGTTCGTCCTCAAGGCCGGCCAGAGCACGACCGCCTACGAAACCGAAATCAAGCGCCGCTTCATCGAGGAGCCGGCCAACACAAAGCTCTTGATCGTGGTTTCGAAGCTGCTCACCGGCTTCGATGCGCCGAGCTGCACCTACATCTATCTCGACGATAAGCTGCGCGATCACACGCTGTTCCAGGCGATTTGCCGGACCAACCGGATCGACGGCGACGACAAGACCTATGGTCACATCGTCGATTTCAAGGAGCTTTTTGGGAACGTCCAGCACGCCATCGCGGTCTACAGCTCGGATGAACTCGATATCGATCAGGGCAGCGGCGGCGACAATAACGTCGAGATCAAGGGCTGGCTGGAAGAAGGCAAGGCTCGTCTCGACGCTGCGCGGGAGGCTTTGCATTACCTCTGCGATCAGGTGCCACCCCCGAAGGAAATCGAGCAGTATCTTCGCTACTTCTGCGGCGATGCGGCCAATCCGAACGCGCTCGACGAGACGGAGGCGCTTCGAATATCCTTCTACAAGGCGGTCTCGTCTTTCGTGAGGGCCTATGCGGCGGTCGCCCAGAACCTCGAGGAAGCCGGATACGATGCGATGGCGCAGGCCGCAATCCTGCGCGAGGTGGAACTTTACTCAGACCTACGCGCGGCCATCAAAAAACACTCCGGGGAAGAGCTCGATATCAAGCCGTACGAGGCTGATATGCGGCATCTTCTCAACACGTACATCCAGGCCGATTCAGCGCAGGCTCTCGGAAGCCTTTCAGGCGTTTCCCTGACGCAGGCGATCATTGAGACCGGCATACACGACGCTATCGCGAGGCAGTTGAACGAAAAGGGCAAGCTCTCGAAGAACTCGGTCGCCGAGGGCATTATCAACAACATTCGGAAAACGATTATTCGCGATCAACTGACCGATCCGCGCTTTTACGACGAGATGTCTCGACTCCTGGCGGATCTGATCAGCCAAACCCGCGAGAGCGCCGAGTCCTATGAAGAGTTCTTGCGAAATGCCGAGGACCTCATCAAGCGTCTAGCGGCCAAGACCCAAAGCGACGGCATGCCGGCAGCGCTTCATGGAAACCGAGAGGCCACCGTGATCTTCAACAATCTGGCTGCGATCCCGGCGAGCAGCTTCGCCTGTCCGACCGATGACGACGAAAAGGTGAAGCTGGCGCTTGAGATCGATCGCACTGTTCGCGAGTACGCTCCTGCCGGATGGAAAGGCGACGCTGTCCGGGAACGGGAGGTCAAAAACGTGTTGTTCCCATTGTTCAATCGAGACCGCGACGCAACTCTCGCCATGTTCGAAATCATCAAGAACCAGCCGGGGTATTGATGGCTGAACTCATTGAACTCGGCGATATCGCGATCAGCGTGACGCGGAAGGACGTGAAAAACGTCCATCTGTCTGTCCATCCGCCTGACGGGCACGTGACCCTTGTCGCGCCAACAGCAACCAGATTAGACGTTGCGAGGGCCTACGCGATCACGCGCATTGGCTGGATCAGGCAGCAACGCGATCGCTTCGCGAAGCAGGCGCGCGAGGCGCCGCGTCAATACAGCGGGCGCGAAACCCATTACCTCTGGGGCCGCCGACATCTCTTGAAGCTCACCGAGCGAGACGAGAAACCGGCGATCAAAGTTGATCACCGGACGATCCATCTACAGGTGCGGCCAGGAACCACCCGGGACCAGCGAGCGCGCATCATGCACGAATGGCATCTGGGACTTCTTCACGACGCGATTCCCGAGATGATCCGCAAGTGGGAAGCCCGCATCGGTGTGAAAGTTCGCGGCTACTTCCTGCAGCGGATGAAGACAAAATGGGGAAGCTGCAACCCTCAGCGCAGGACGATCAGAATCAACACCGAACTGGCCAAGAAGCCGCGCGATATGCTCGAATATGTGATCGTGCATGAGATGATCCACCTGATTGAAGCTAAGCATACCAAGGCGTTCTTCCAGCACTTGGATCGCCTTTACCCAAATTGGTCCGTCGTTCGCTCGGAGTTGAACGAGCTTCCATTGTCTGCTGAGAGCTGGCTTTCACGGTCAGAACGGACGAGATTCCGGAAGGGATGCCCATGAGCCAGCCCGTCGAAACGTTCGGGCGCACAATCCAGCTGTTTCTCGTCAATGGAAACCCCAATGGATTGACCATCGCCTCTATCCACGGCTGGACTGGCTCGGTTCTTGTCGCGACGCAGTCAACCTTTGCGAAGCTGCTTTCCCGGCCGGAAGTCGATCGCACCGGAGTGTACATCCTATTCGGTCCCGACCCGACGGATGCGCTTTCGATGCGCGCCTACATCGGCGAAGCCGATAGCGTTCGGGATCGTATCGCGCAGAGTGCCGCGGATCGAGGGTTCTGGGAGACAGCCGTCGTCATCACGACAAGCGATGAGGCCCTGACCAAAGGCCATGTCCGCTATCTCGAAGCGCGACTGATCGAACTCGCCATCAACGCCGGCAGGGTCAGCTTGGACAACGGCCAGGCGCCTAGCGCCGACAAGCGGCGAATGCCGGAGGCCGACCGGGCCAACATGGAGGCATTCCTCGCAAACCTGAAGACTGTTCTGCCCGTTATCGGTCTGGACTTGCTCAAGCCACGCCCCGTTTCGGCCACCAAAGCGGCAGGGCAAGCAGCGACGCTAGACGAGACAAGGTTCGAGATCCGTCACAAGAGCGGCGTAAAGGCGACCGGCGTCGAGGAAGAGGGTGAATTCGTAGTCCTTCAGGGCAGCGAAGCCCTCAAGGATGCCGGCTATCAGGGAACAAATTCTTACGGCGAACTGCAACAGGAACTGATTGCACAAGGTGTGCTCGGCGCGACGCCTGAGGCGAAATTCTACACCTTCTCCAAGCCCTATGCGTTCAAGAGCCCCTCGGCAGCAGCCGCGGTGGTTCTGGATCGCAATTCCAACGGGCGCTCAGAATGGAAGGCTGTTGGATCAAAGCTGACCTACCATCAATGGCAGGAAGAAAAAGCGCGGACCGCTGGAGGTCCGGCATCCTAGCGGCTGCAAACCGGGCCTGATCGCGCATTTGGGCAGAGTCCAGTCCAGCATAGCCCGTTCGAAAGCCGCGTTGAACGATAAGAGTCAATTTCGTCGACAAGCGGTGCCTAGAAGGAGCGCACAGAATCAGAGTTGACCACGCGCAATTTCAAAAAATTTCGCCGCCTGAAAAGTCAAAGCGGCAGCTAAAGCGCCTGTTTCAGGCGCGGCGCGCCGAAATAGGCGAAGCTTGGTCCAATCACAGTCGCGAGTTCGGCGGTCTCGATTTCGAGTTTTCGCCGCGCTGCTCCGTCATGCTAGCGGAGTTCGCCGCATCGCAGGGAGAAGTCCCCGCCATCGCAGCCTCTCACCCTCTCATCGCCGCCGATGCCGAGGTCTCGTGCGCACCGGTACCATGGGCGAAGGGAAATTTTGGCGTCAAATAGACGTTGCGCCGGTCCTGCCCAGCCTTGGGTCGCTTGCCGAACTCAACCACGGGTTCTCGGCTTGCTGCGCTTGAGAAGATCGGCGGGCTCTACGCCGAAAGCATCGGCGATCCGCCCTATAATTCCCACCCTCGCCGACACATTGGCGCGCTCGATCGCACCGACATAACGAGAGCTCAGATGCGCCTTCTCGGCAAGCGCTTCCTGCGTCCATTTCCTGGCGTTACGTAGGCGACGCACATTTGTCGCTATGACCTCCTCGATTTCCATCGTGGTATGGAAACCGAGTCAAGAACGTTCATTCCAGGAACGAACATTCCTATTCGTCGGCAACCATGTTACGCTCGGCCTCTGCCGACGCGGTGGGTCTCCATCCAGAACGCACAACGCGATGCGCCGATTGCATCACCGTCGGAATAGAACGCCAACCAATCCTGGGATATAATCCCGCGGTCTCGCCATGAATTCGCCGGCATAGAGCGACAGGCAGGTCCGCAATGAGCACGCCAGCCTTCGAAGATCGTCCGCCTCTCACCGAGCACGTGAACGCCTACGACCAACGCCACCTCACGACCTATCTGCGGCTGCTGGACGCCGCCGAAGAAGGCGCCGACTGGCGCGAGGTCGTCGCGGTGATTTTCGGGATCGATCCGGAGCGCGAGCCGGAACGGGCGAAGATCATCCATGAAAGCCATTTGGCCAGAGCGAGATGGATGTCCGCCGTCGGCTATCGGCAGCTTTTGGGCACGCGCGCGCAATAGTCTCTCTTCTCGCCTGCCATAAAAAGGTCACGGGCGCTCGCGGCACGCGATGCAACCCTTTGGGCTAGTTTTGGTTCTGCCATTCCGGGATCGTCGAAGTCGCCGCTCGAGCTACGAGGCCAAGCCGAGGAGCGTTTCATGCCGAC
>DATBSP010000082.1:0-7156 GCA_036559705.1 Hyphomicrobium sp. | reverse complement strand
TTACGCCTATCGGCGCGCGGCGCTTGAACGCTTCGTGTCGCTGCAACCTTCGCCGCTCGAATTGCGCGAGAAGCTCGAACAATTGCGCGCATTGGAAGCCGGCATGCGCATCGACGTGACCGTCGTTGACACTGTTCCGCTCGGTGTCGATACCCCCGCCGACCTCGAACGGGCCCGCCGTCTTCTGGGCGCCCGCTAGGGCTCTTATTTGCTGAAGCGCTCGAGGCGCTGCTTCGCCGTCTCGTCGTACGGGTCGATCTTCAGAGTGCTTCGGTAGTCGGCTGCGGCACGCGCCTTATCCCCTTCGGCCTCGTAGATACGGCCGCGGCGCACGTAGGCGGCGACTGTCCCCGGATCTTGCTCGATCGCCTTCGTCAGGTCGGCGATGGCGCCGTCCGTATCCCCCGCGTCGGCGCGCGCCATACCGCGCAAGAACGTGAATGATGGGTCGCCGGGGTCGATGCGCATGGCCTCGTCGAAGTCGGCAACGCAACGCTTGACGTCGCCTTTCCCGCAATAGGCTTCGCCGCGCTGCGCGTAGGCGAGGGCGTTGCCGGGCTCAATGGCGATGGCTTGCGTGCAATCGGCGATCGCCAGATCGCTCGCCTTACGCTGCGTATGGACGAGGCACCGGTTAGCATAGGCGGTGGCGAGCTTGTCCTGGCTCAGCTTGCCGCCCTCGATCAGCGCCGTGCATCCCGCCAGCGCTTCCTCCGGCGTCTTTTCTTGGTCGGCGAAGCACCAGTCCTCATGTTCGCCGGCCCGTGCGCCTCCACTTGCCATCAAGGCAATCGCCACCACCAGTGGGAGGAGGTGGGTGTGTGCCAGTCCAAGAGTTTTCCTCAACATCGGCTTTCCCTCGCAATACGTCGCCAATCTTCAATGCGAAACGATACTACCCTTCCGGGACGGCGCCGACGTTTCAACCTTCGCCCGGCCATGAAGAGCCGGGACGGCTTGCAGGGCGCCGTCCGTAAGGGCATAGAACGGCCTCCAACAATTCCGCTACCGGTGGCCCGCCAAATATCTCCAGTGCCCAGATGACCGCAACGAACAATAAGCCGGCCGCCGAACGCATCGCCTACCAGGGCGAGCCAGGCGCCAATTCGCACCTCGCTTGCCGCGAGGCGTTCCCCGATTTGGAAGCCGTTGCTTGTCCAACCTTTGAAGATGTGCTGCAGGCGGTGAAGGCGGGCGAAGCGCGCCTTGCCATGATTCCCATCGAGAACTCGGTTGCGGGGCGCGTCGCCGACATCCACCATCTGCTGCCCGACGCCGACCTCTACATCGTCGGCGAGCACTTCTTGCGCGTGCGCCATCAGCTGATGGCGGTGCCGGGCGCCACGCTGAAAACCATCAAGCGCGTCTTGAGCCATACGCAGGCGCTCGGCCAGTGCCGCCGGAAGCTTATCGAGCTGGGCGTGAAGCCGGTGCCCGAGGCTGACACTGCCGGCTCGGCGCGCATGGTGAGCGAAGCCAAGGACCCGACGCTCGCGGCCATTGCCTCTTCGCTCGCCGCCGAGATTTACGGCCTCGACATCCTCGCCAACGACGTCGAGGACGAGATGCACAATACGACGCGCTTCGTCGTGCTCTCGGCCGAGGCCGACGACGCCGAGCCCGACGAGGCGCCCGTCATCACGACTTTTATCTTCCGCGTGCGCAACGTGCCGGCGGCGCTCTACAAGGCGCTGGGCGGTTTTGCCACCAACGGCGTGAACATGACGAAGCTCGAAAGCTATCAGCTCGAAGGCACGTTCAACGCCACGATGTTCTTCGCCGACATCGAAGGCCATCTGTCGGATCGCATGGTGCGCCTGGCGCTCGAGGAGCTGTCGTTCTTCTCCAGCGAAAAGAAGGTGCTTGGAACCTATCGCGCCAGCCCCTATCGGGCGGAAGCGGCGCGTCTGGCCGCCGAAGGCAAGATCCCCGTGCGGCGGCGCCGCTGAAGTGAGGTCGACATGAAGCTCGCGGGCAAGGTAGCCATCGTCACCGGCGCGGCGTCCGGGTTCGGGCGCGCCATTGCCGAGCGGTTCGCGCTGGAAGGCGCCAGTGTCGTGGCCGCCGATATCAACGGCGAGGGCGTGCGCGAGTTCGCGGGTGGCTTCGGCGACAAGATCATCCCCGTGCAGGGCGACGTGTCGCAAAAAGACGACATCGACACCATGGTGCGGACCGCCACCGAGGCTTTCGGCGCTGTCGACATCGTCGTCAACAACGCCGGCATCACGCACCGCAACCGGCCGTTGCTCGAGGTCAGCGAAGTCGAGTTTGATCGCATCTTCGCCGTGAACGTCAAATCTATCTACCTGGCGACCATCGCCGCGGTGCCGAAGATGGAAAAGCGCGGCGGCGGCAGCATCATCAACATCGCCTCCACCGCCGGCATTCGCCCGCGACCCGGGCTCACCTGGTACAACGGGTCGAAGGGCGCGGTGATCACGCTGACCAAGTCGATGGCGGCCGAGTTGGCGCCGAAGAATATCCGCGTCAACGCTATCAATCCGGTGATGGGTGAGACCGGCATGCTGACGCAGTTCATGGGTTCGCCCGACACGCCGGAGAACCGCGCCAAGTTTCTGGCAGGTATTCCCTTGGGACGGCTGTCGCGCCCCCACGACATCGCCAACGCGGCGATTTTTCTCGCCGACCCGGCATCCTCGTTCATCACTGGCGTCGCGCTCGAGGTCGACGGCGGCCGCTGCATCTAGCGCGTCGCGCCGGTCGCTCCCGTTGCCGGCTGAGGAGGGGGCTGTTGGGCCGTCGGTTGAGTGGCCGGCGGGGCGGCAGGAGCGTGCGCCGTTGGCGGTGCCTTCAGCTTGAGACCTTCCTTCACGGCTTCCTTCGCCTCCGCCATCGGACCCTCGGGCAGCGTCTCCCAGTAGGTTTTGCCGGCCATGCCCTTGTAAGCCATGACCTTGAACACCTTGCCTTCGGGGTCGCGCTTGGTCGGATCGCCGGCCGGCTTGCCGGTGATCACCGTCTGGATGTCGTTGAGGATCACCTTGTCGTCGACGTAGTCGGCGTGCGTGTACTTGAAGAATTTCCAGTAGTCGTACTCGGGCGGCGACTTGTCGATGACGTAGACATTGGATGCGTTGACGTACAGCGGGTCGCCCCACGGCGTGTGGCCGCCTGCGCGGTCATTAAAGGCGCGGAGGAACGATGATAGCCACAGCACCCAGTCTCCGCCCGACGTATAGATCGTGACGCGCTGGGCAAGCTTCGCCCAAGTGAGGATCTTGGTGTTGAACACGGCTGCCGAGACGTCCGGCGCCGCGAAGACGACCTGCCCGAGGTGCAACGAGCCTTCCTCCTGCCGCCGCCCGTCTAGGATGCCGCGGATGGATCCCATCACGCGCATCAGCTGCTGTGAGCCCATGCTGTGAGCGACGATGTCGAGCGTGTGGATGTTGTTGTCGCGCAGGATGGCGGCGAGGAACGCCTGCAACGATCCCTCCGCCTCCTCGGCGTTGTCGACGTCCTGCAGATAGCGCACCGAAGAGCTGACGCTCGGCCATGAGAACATGTAGACGCGGCCCTTGTAATCGGCTCCGCCGGCGATGCGCGCCGCCGCCTGTATGGCTTCGATGAACGAGTTGTTGTAGCCGTGAATGACCAGCAGGGCGTGCGTGGCGTCCTCAGCCGCTGCCGAGTCCACGATGCGCACGTAGTTCTCGCTGCTGCGGTCGATCGGATCGCTGAGCAGCTTGATGCGCGAGTTCGCCGCCCGCGCGCCACCGCGCCAGGCTCCGCGATACGTGGCATCGCGCGTGCTCGAAATACGCGGGTTCACCTGCACGCAACCGAAGGTGATCTTGTCGCTCGCGCTGTTGCCGAACATGGTAGTCATGTCGCCGTCCTTGTTGGCAACAGCGCGCGTCGTCGCGAACACGATGCGCACGCCGCCGCGCCGCGCCCGCTTGCCCGATCCGAACACACAGTACTTGGTGGTGAGCTCGCGCCAGCCGTTCTGGTAATAAAAATCGGAGGCCACAATGTTAAACACGGCACGCGCAATCAAAGCCCAGGCGACTTCAGTCTCTCCTGGCGGCGGCGCACCGGCGATGCCGCCGGTGTAGAGCTTGCCGATCTGCTTCTTGATCTTTTCCAGCCGCGCGGCCGGCAGGATCTCGGGCGGAGGTACGAAGTTCTCCGGCGGCTTCGTGTCGAAGCGAAGGTAGATGCCGCGCTGCCCACCCTGATATTCGAAGGTCATGTTGTGGAAGTAGTAGCGTGAACCCCAGCGATTTCCGGCGCCTTCGGCCACGAGCTCCGAGCCGGAGTTGTGCACATAGGTCAGCGTCAACGCGTTGTAGGACTGGTAGCCGCTGGCGAATGAGTTGGTGGATGACTCGCGGCCCGAGACGCGGAACACGTCGATGCCCACGCGGCTGACCTGCGGATTTTCGTACTCCTGCCAGCTCTCGGTCGAGGGCTTTGCCTCCGGCGGCAGCAGGCCAGCCGGAAAGGTCATCTTGAGCTGATTGACCGGGTTGATAACCTGCTGGAAGCCGATGGACGCGTAAATGGCATCGTTGTTGCGCTTGAGCATGTCGCACTCGGCTTCCGTCAGCACTGCCTGATCGGTTCCGGGCAAGTTGTTGGCGGCGCGGAAGTCAAGCACGGCGGTGCGCAGCATGCGCTCGTTGGAGCGGCCGATCTCGGCGCCGAGGACGCCGGAGAGGATCAGCTGACGCTGCACCTCTTTGTCGCGCAACTGGATGTCGAGATCATCGCCCTCTGGGCAGGCGGCGCGCGCTGGCGGCGCCGCTGCAAGGTACGCAACTGCGCACAAAGACGCGAACAACGCCGCAAAATGCCTCATGTGCAATCGTCCCCCCGAAAGAATGCGCTCGCAGCCTATTGGGCGCCCGAGCGTGCTGTCAAATATGCGTTCCATTTGCGCAAATGCGCGCCGCGCCCTTTGTGCACCGATCCTAGAGCGGAAAAATGACAGAGCGCAGAAGGCGTTCGTGCGCGTTGGGGAGGGTTGTAACGCGCGGCCGCACCCCCCATAATCGCCCCCGGGAGGTTGGCGTCGGACGCATCCCTCGCCAACCGGGTCAGGTCCGGAAGGAAGCAGCCCTAACGATCAGGACGCGGGTCGTTCGTCAGCCTCCTCTTTATTCTCGCTCACGCGCGCTAATCGGATCGCAATGCGATCGGGCGCACTCCGCGGGGGCGGCGCCGAGCGCCTGGCCACACTTTGTGGCCAGAGGCCCTGCGGGCCTAAGGCAGGGTCATGGCGAAAAAGAAATCCGATAGCGCGAAGACGACAGCAGACGCGGACGGCGCTGCGCAACAACCGTATGTCGTCCTCGCCCGCAAGTATCGGCCGCAGACCTTCGACGACCTCATTGGCCAGGAGGCCATGGTCAGGACGCTGCGCAACGCCTTCGCTTCGGGGCGCATCGCGCAAGCCTACATGCTCACTGGCGTGCGCGGCGTCGGCAAGACGACGACGGCGCGCATTATCGCCCGGGCGCTCAACTACGAGACCGATACGGTCAAGGCGCCGACCTTCGACATGCCCGAGCTCGGCCGACACTGCACCGAGATCATGGAGAGCCGCCATCCCGACGTCATCGAGATGGACGCCGCCTCCAACACGGGTGTCGACAACATCCGCGAGCTGATCGAGAGCGCGCGCTACAAGCCGATTATCGCGCGCACCAAGGTTTTCATCATCGACGAAGTCCACATGCTGTCAAAGGGCGCGTTCAATGCGCTCCTGAAGACGCTGGAAGAACCGCCAGAGCACGTGAAGTTCATTTTCGCGACGACCGAGATCCGCAAAGTGCCAGTGACGGTGCTGTCGCGCACGCAGCGTTTCGACCTGCGTCGCGTCGACGTGCCGGAGCTTGCCGCACATTTCACCAACATCGTCGCCAGCGAAGGCGCCACGGCGCAGGGCGACGCGCTGGCGCTCATATCCCGCGCCGCCGAGGGCTCGGTGCGCGACGGTCTGTCGCTGCTCGATCAGGCGATCGCCATGGGCGAGGGCGCGGTGCGCGTCGAAACGGTGCGCGACATGCTCGGCCTCGCCGACCGCGGCCGCATCTTCGATTTGCTCGAGCACGTGTTCCGCGGCGACGCCAAGGCGGCGTTGGCCTCGCTCGATGAATTGCATCGCGACGGCGCCGAGCCGGTGCAACTGCTTGCCGATCTTGCCGAGGCCGTGCACGCAGCAGCCCGCGTCAAGGCCGTTGGCGACGATGCTGGCAGCGAGGGCCTTAGCGCCGAGGAAAAGCGTCGCGCTTCTGCAATCGCCGGCAAGTTATCGACGCCGCTTTTGTCGCGCGCCTGGCAGATGCTGCTCAAGGGCGGCGAGGAGACGGCCAAGGCGGCTAACCCGCGCGCTGCCGCCGAGATGGTACTGATCCGGCTTGCCTACACCGCCGATCTGCCGGCGCCGGACGAGGTCATCCGGTTGCTCGGCGGCGAAGGGGCGCTGGCGCGCAGCGGCAAGCCCGCGCCGGCCGACAACGGCGGCACCCGGGATGCACCCCTCAATCGAATCTCGCCGGCACCGCCGGACGCCGCCGCTCTGGCTTCACCGCCTGCTAGCGATGACGAAGATCCCGGCTTCGGTCCTGACTACGAAGCTTTTTTCGGTGACGTCGTACCCGATGACGATGCCGCGGCGCCCACCCTGTTTACCGATCCGCGCTCGTTCGACGAGGTCATCGCACTTGCCGGCGAACGGCGCGACATGATGCTGAAGGTGCACCTCGAAGACCGCACCAGCCTCGTGAAGTTCGATTACGCCGCCGGCTCGATCGATCTGTTCCTCTTGCCGGGCGCGCCGCCGCACATCGCCAATGAGCTGCGCGAAAAGCTCAATGTCTGGACCTCGCGCAAGTGGGTGGTCTTGCTATCGAAGGCGCCCGGCGAGCGCCCGCGTGGCGAGGTGCGGCGCGAGCGCGAGGCGGCCGAGCTCGAGCAGCTCAAGGCGCATCCGGCCGTAAGGGCCGTGCTCGATCAATTTCCCGATGCCAAGATCGCCGAAATACGCGAACTGATCGCGCCACCGCGCGACGAGACCGGAACAGGTTGAAATTGGCACCGGCAGCAACTGGAGAGCTCAGCGCATGAAGGACCTGATGGGCATGATGAAGCAGGTGGGCGAGATGCAGGCCCGCGTGCAGCAGAT
>DATBSP010000081.1:0-5007 GCA_036559705.1 Hyphomicrobium sp. | reverse complement strand
CGCGAATAGTGCGAATGCAATTGGCTTCGTTTTTTGCCAAGCCGCAGCAGTATCAAAGGTCGTCACGGCGACGCTCCCCCGTTGAGTACCCGCTGTTTCTTCCGGCGGCCGGCGTACGAACCCTGCGGCCTTGAACTCCCTAATGACCGGTACCTCTCTAGAATCGTCTAGCCAGTCATTACTGCCGCGTCCAGATCGAATCCGAACGTCACCACGTCCGATAGTAATTCCCCGAGCGAAACGTAGGACGCCATTGTGGATTGTGCAATTAAGCCACGACAATGGCGGAGATTTGGCGGCCGTAATCACCCTCTGAACGGTGCTGCGAACGCCGAAAACTGAAAAAAAGCGATTCGTTCGCATACGTGCACGCGCTCTGTTGCTCAACCTTGCCGAGTCCGCTGGCCTTCAGTCGCATCTCAACAAACCCGGGTAGGTCGAAATGTGCCCGTTCGTGAGGATTATTGCGCGCGAGAAACATTTCGTTGTCGCCGCAACTTTTCAGCAACGCCTCTTCGAATTCTGGACCCACTTCGTATGAAACTTGGTTAATGGCCGGTCCAATGGCCGCAATAATGCGATTGCGGCTGGCGCCGAGATTTTCCATGGTCGCGATCGCCGCCTCGAGTACGCCCGCTACGGCCCCGCGCCAGCCGGCATGGGCGGCGGCGACGACCCCCGCTTCCGGGTCGGCGAAGAGGACCGGCGCACAGTCGGCCGTCAGAATGCCGATGACGAGGCCGGGTGTGCGGGTGACGAGCGCGTCGGCCTTGGGGCGGGCATCGGCCGCGACGGGGCCATCAATGGTAACGGCATCGCCACTGTGCACCTGGTAGATAGTGGCGACGTCGGCGTGGCGCGCTCCGAGGTGGCGGGCGACGCGGGCGCGGTTCTCGGCGACGTTGGCCGGCAGGTCAGCCGACCCCGGCCCACAGTTGAGGCTGGCGTAGAGGCCCTGCGAGACGCCGCCAGCGCGCGTAAAGAACCCGTGGCGGATGCCGGGAAGACGGGCTAGCGACTGGGCTTCTGTTGGTTGCAGCATGGCTCCGACACCTAGGGTGCGCCGGCGCCCGTGTCCACCGCAGCGAGTGCGGGGAGCGGGGGGAGAGTGCGGCTTCTGACGCCGATGACCTGAAAGCGCGTGCCCATGCCGCCCGGCGCCAGGAGGCGGGCGGTGTCCGCTTCGATGTGCGCCGCCTTGGTAGGGTTGGCAGCCATCAACCGCGAGGCACGCTCGATGATGCCGAGGCGGCCGAGGAATTCGGCCTGCGGGATCGGGCCATCGCAGGCGAGGCCCTGGGCGCCGATGACGCGGGCAGCGGCGGCGAAGTCGACCTGAGAAGTAAGGTCCGCCTCACCCGGCGCCTGCAGCGGGTCGGTATAGTGGTGCTCGCTGATCGCCTGCAGCGTATCGCCAAGTCCCGGTTGCGCATGGCCGTAGTCGATGAACAGGGCGGCCATAGGTGCGCCGAGTGCGGCGAGCTGCCCGGCCAGCCCTGCTAGGGCAACATCCCGCGATTCCCAGACGTCGCCATCGCGCGGCGGTGCGACATTGCTTGGAGGCGTGAGGTGGGTGTCGGGCGCCCTGTCGACGAAGGCCAGGCGGCCTGTTGTGTCAAGGCCTATGCCACGCTCGCGCCAGGCGCCGTCGCGGAACACCCACTGCTCTACCGGCAGCGTATCGAGAAACTCATTGGCGATCACGATCACGGGCCCCGCACCACGTTGCAACTCGCCGATCCAGCGCAATGGGACGTCCTCGTCGTCGAGCGTCGTGCGCTGCATTCTTTCGAGGGCTGCATTGCTCTCGACGAGCTCGCCCCTCAGCGCGCGGCGAAACTCAGGGACGAGTCGCACGGCACGCAGCGCATCACGCATGAGCGTGCCGCGTCCGGGCCCGAGCTCGATAAGCCGCACACCCTGCGGCGCACCCATCTGCTGCCAGACGACCGCACACCACAGCCCGATGAGCTCGCCGAACACCTGGCTGATCTCCGGCGCGGTGACGAAATCTCCGGCGCTGCCGACGGCCATCCGCCGGCGGTAGTAGCCATGCTCGGGATCCTGCAAGCACATCTGCATGTAGTCGGCGACGCTGATCGGCCCTTCGTGCGCGATGCGCTCCACAAGCCTCCGCGCCAGCGGCGTCGCGGCATGCGGCGCATCGCGGATCATTTCAGCTCGCGCGTGCGCGCCAGATAGACGACGAACAGGCCGAGCAGCAGCATGGGGATGGAGTAGACGATGCCCGCGGTCAGCGGCCCGACGTTGAAGGCGTGCGCGAAGTGCGGCTCGCGGAACAGCTCTGACGTCGACCGCGCCAGTGCGTAGCCGACGAGGAAAACGCCGCTGACCACACCAGGGCGCTTCAAGGCGTCGAAGTAGTGCGTCAGCAGCCGCAGGACGAGGAACAGCAGCAGCCCTTCCAGGGCGGCCTCATAGAGCTGGCTCGGATGCCGGGGAGTTGGCTCGACGTCCGGGTGATGCAGCGCCGCCTCGGGGAAAACCATGCCCCACGGCAAGCTCGTCGGACGGCCGAACAGCTCGCCATTGATGAAGTTGGCGACGCGGCCGAAGAACAAGCCGATTGGCACCGCCGCGGTGACCAAGTCGCCAGTGCTCCACGGACTGACGCCGTTGCGCCGTGCGAAGGCCCAGATGGCAATGATGCAGCCGACGAGCGCACCGTGGAACGCCATGCCGCCCTTCCACACCGCGATGATGTCCTGCGGGTTGGCAAGGTAGTAGCTCGGTTCATAGAAGATGACGAAGCCTAGACGGCCGCCGAGCACCACGCCGGCGGTGATGTAGAGAAGCAGATCGTCGACCTGGGCCTGCCGGAACGGCGGCTTGTTGTCGGCCCAAAGATAGGCCTCGGAGAGCAACCGCCGGATATAGAGCCAGCCGAGCAAAAGCCCGGCGAGGTAAGCGAGCCCGTACCACTTGATGGCCACCGGTCCGATCTGCAAGGCGACCGGATCGATATTCGGAAACGGAATGGCCCACAGGTTCGTCAGCAGGTTCATATGATGCTTTCGGGCCGGGCTTTGCGGCCTCTCCTATGGGCTCAGTGCGGGCGCCGCACGATTTCGGCAGGTAGCGCGCGCTGTCAAGGGCCGCGGCTGTCTTGAACGGGCCGTGCTGCCCGCCCATAGTCCGCGCCAAGACGTAGGCATGCTCGCAACCCCGGAGCAAAGTCATGACCCAGACGACTAATCGTTTCCTCGATGAATTTTCCAAGCTGATGACGGATGCTGCCGGCGCGGCCGATGGCCTCAGGAAAGAGGCGGAGCAATTGTTCAAGTCGCAGGGCGAACGCTTCCTGCGCGAGATGGATGTCGTGCGCCGCGAGGAGTTCGAAGCGGTGAAGGCAATGGCCGAGAAGGCGCGCGCCGAGAACGAGCGCCTGGAAGTGCGCATCGCTGCGCTGGAGGCACAACTCGCGCGTCCTGGCACCGTGTGAGCGACAATCGTTCACGCTGTTCTACATTGCCCGTGGACAATGCTGGCCCGAACTTGCGACTCGCACCCCCGTCTGTTTTCGTCGCGACCGTTGGTTGAGTGCGTCGCTCTGTAGATGTCGCGTAGCTTGGTATCTACTACGAAAAAAGCCCCGCGAGACCTATAGAGGGATGTTCGAAGCATGGCGGCGGAATTCGGCAACGAGCGCATGAGAAATCCTATCGATCTCATCGAGCGCCTGGCTGCAGCACATGACTGGACCTGCGACCGCACCAATGATGACGAGTTGACCCTCGTCATCGCCGGCAAGTGGACCGACTACCACGTCTCGCTCAACTGGCGCGATGACCTCGAGGCCCTGCACCTCGCCTGCGCCTTCGACTTCCGCGTGCCGGAGAACCGGCTCAACGAAATGTACAAGCTCGTGGCGCAGATCAACGAGCAGCTCTGGCTCGGCCACTTCGACCTGTGGACGCAGGAAGGCCTCGTCATGTTCCGCCACGCGCTGCTGCTCAACGGCTCGCTGGCGACGACGCGCCAGTGCGAAGCCATGCTGCATGCCGCGCTCGAGGGTTGCGAGCGCTACTATCAGGCCTTCCAGTTCGTCGTCTGGGCGGGTAAGCAGAGCCGCGAGGCGCTGGTCTCGACGATGTTCGAGACCGAGGGCCAGGCCTAATCAAGGGCGCCAATAACGCCCGTTACCCGCGGGTCGCGCCATGAGCTTCACTGTGCAAGGTCCACTGCTGCTCGCCGGCGCCGGCAAGATGGGTGGAGCAATCCTGTCGGGATTGCTCGCCCGCGGTCTTGATGCCCGCTCGGTCATCGTGCAGGATCCTGATCCGCCAAAGCCGGTCGCCGATTTCCTTGCGGACAATTGCATCGACGTCCTCCCCTTCATCGACGAGCTGACGCAGCCGCCCGGCGTCATTCTCATCGCCGTCAAGCCGCAACTGATGGACGAGGTGCTCCCCCCACTGGCCAAGCTCGCGGGCCCCGAGACCTTGGTGTTGTCGATCGCCGCGGGGCGTCGCATCGCCATGTTCGAAAAGCATCTGCCGGGCGCCGCCATTGTGCGCGCCATGCCCAACACGCCGGCCGCCATCGGCCGCGGTGTGACTGTTGCCGTCGCCAACAACAACGTCACGCTGGTGCAACACGCGCTGGCAAATGACCTGTTGTCGGCGGTGGGCGATGTCCTGTGGGTCGAGGACGAGGCGCTGCTCGATCCGGTCACCGCAGTGTCGGGTTCGGGTCCAGCTTACGTGTTCCTGCTTGCCGAGTGTCTAGCCGAGGCAGGTCGTGCGGCGGGGCTCGATGCAAAGTTCGCCGAGCGGCTAGCGCGGGCGACGATCTCCGGCTCGGCAGCGCTGCTCGAAGCGTCGGACCTCTCCGCCGAGCAGCTGCGCAAGAACGTTACGTCGCCCGGCGGCACGACGGCGGCGGCGCTGGATATTCTCGGCGGCGAGGATGGATTGCAGAAGCTGATGACCGCGGCAGTGGCGGCGGCAACGAAACGCGGCCGCGATCTGGCGAAATGAGCGGGAG